>NZ_JBLBUB010000001.1:0-316998 GCF_047289955.1 Microbulbifer jejuensis | reverse complement strand
GCCTAGAGCCACCGCAATCTCTGCTTGTGTAAAACCGCTTTTCTTGAACGCCTCAATCTGGCATCTTTGCTCATAGGTCAGTTGCTTGTAGTGTCTCATTGCATAACTCTTGCCGGAGAAAAAGCGAGAAGCCTACGGGCAACTGGTTGCTTTTTCTAGCTCCATTGAGATATGCACTTACAAGTTGAATCTAGGTAAATAAAACAAATGCACACACAAGAACTAAAATCGAGAATAATATTGACACCCTTCCAAAGAGAATATGTCTTTCACAAATTTTGGCTAGATCTATATCTTTAAAAAATTTAAATTCTTTATCCTTTAAGAATTTATTGAATAATTTTTGCTTTTCGAATTCATTTGAATCAAAAGAATCAGATATAAGCAAGCTGTGATACTTATCTGGATACAGCTCCTTTAACTTACTTTTAATCATAGTCTTATATTTCCATGCTGCCACGGAAGTTAAAGCCGTTAGAAGAATGAAAACAATAAAAAAAACAGAAATAAGTGAGTTATTCATTAAAATTAAACACCTCGTATTTAAATCCAATCACCGGCCTGGCAACGGAGCCCCCTCGAACTAGACCAATTCCAACCTTTCCATTCAGACCATCAGACCCTAACGCTCCAGCTGCTTTAACACCAAATAAACCATATATAGGTGTAGCAATAGATGTTTTCCCCAGAAAGTTTAGTCCTGAGTCATTACCCGGAAATAAAGGAGCCTTAAGGTTTAAATCTGCAGTCAGGGAGTAACTATGACCCCCAACATAGCCTGCGCCTCCGAACAAACTAAGACCGTCTTTATTTAGGACGAGATCAATCTTTATCCCTGAATGTTGCGAAACTAATCTAAGTCCAGAGATCTGCCTAGTGTAAGAGGCAGTAATTGAGCCGTTCTCTACAATTTCATTAGCTAAGTACTCAAGAAGGTTTATCGGGTTCAGAGAGTTTAGAATGTAGCTGTTAATTGAATCCCTAGTCTTTTGTGCAACAGCATGACACTGACACAATATCGTAGCTACAGCCCGATTTTCCCCAATGCGATCAGCAACTTAAAGAGCACTTCCCCGGCGAACGGCGCTCTTACCAACTTTTTTGCCCCGACGCGGGTTTTACTTTAGCGGCATACTTTCCCAGTGGCAATGCTTTCACCAGATTCGCTCCCTGTCGCCATTGGAGCCGCAACGCGGAGGGGGCCAGCCCCTCCTAATTGACAGTTAGAACGGTGGTGCCTCCTCCTCAATGGCTTTAATCAGGTGGCGGTATTCCTGCCGCAGGTGCTTGACGTAGAGCTGCCATTCAAGCTCTAACCGCTCCCACGCTTCGATAACCCCCCAACCCTGCGGCAGGTGTTCCATACGTTCCAGCACGAAGGCAGCGGCGATCTGTTCGCTGGTACTGGCGCCGCTGCTGCCAGTTGTGAGTAGGTCGTTAGCGGTGTTAAGGATTTTGTCCAGGGGATACGGCAGTTGGTTTATTTGCTCTTGGATTTGCTGTTGCATGGCCATGCCTCCTTGAGTGGCTGTTGTGTGGCCACTTGGCAGAACCTCGCGCGCAGGTCGGTCAAGGCTGCGTAGCGCTTTCTGCTGCGCACCGCGCAGCGGCTTGGCCTTGAGGGGGCGAGCACGGGGTTATGCTGAGAAGGCACACAACAGACACGGAGGTTCGGTTGGCACTGGACCCAAGGTAGAAGGTTTGTGCGGCTTGCCGCAGCCTGGCTTTGAGCGCGGCGGAGGAAGGCGGGAAGAACACCAGGCTTATTCCGCGCGCACTTTCTGACCCTGCTACACAGTAAGCCCCCTTGGGGGCGCGCCGACAGGCGCGGGGTAAACGCCATGCGACCAGCCCGGCCTGCCCGCTTTAAAGACTTTACGCTGGCACAGCACTTTGTCAGAGCCGCTGGCCCCTCAGCCGGCGTAGGGCTCGCCCACGCCGGCGGGCAGGTGTTTTTCGGGCGGGGAGGCGCGCTTACGCGCCGGGGGAGGCATGGCTAGGAGAGCGGCCGCTAAGGGAAGATTGCGGCTGGCGCCCTGCTTGCGCTTTTTCTGCAAGCAGGGTGACAGACGCGAGCTTGCCTTTGCAGCCACCTCTTTTCCTGTGCAGTGCGCAAGCGCTGCCCGGAGCCACGACTGTGGCGGAGGCTGAACGGACGGTTTGTAATCTCCCCTGGCATGAGGCGAGCCTGGCACCTTGGCTTGCACTTTTTGCAAGCCATGTGACAGGCGGATTGGTGCTTAGAGTATCGCTTCTTCCTGAGTTTCGGCGTGCAGTGTTTCCAGTAAATCCGCCTCGTCAGTGTCATGCTGCTGCACTGTTCGCCTGGTCTTTTGCTGCCACTTGGCCGGGTGCGTCACCTCGTAAATCTGCTTGAGCTTTACGATTGAGACATGAGTGTAAATCTCCGTGGTCTGCAAGTGTGCGTGGCCCAGCATTTGCTGGATAAAACGGATGTCGGCGCCATTGTCCAACATCAGGGTCGCCACAGTGTGGCGGAACAGGTGGCAGGAGCCGGTTTTACCAATGTCGGCTTGCTTGATGTATTTGCTGACCAGGCGACTGAGGCGGTCGGGGGTCAATGGGAGCCCGTTCGCTTCGATAAAGATTTGATGGCTGTCCGGCTCCATCACAAAGCCGGGGCGGATCTCCTCCTGGTAGGTTTGCAGCCATTCAATGGCGCGCTCTCCAATCGGGACAAAGCGGTCTTTCTTCCCCTTGCCCTGTCTGACGGCCAACACGCCCTGGCTGGCATTGAGGTCAGCCTTTTGCAGGTTGACGCATTCCATGCGCCGTATGCCGGTGCTGTAGAGCACTTCCAGAACGGTTCTGTCCCTTATCCCTTCCACTGTCGTAATGTCCGGTTGGGCGAGGATAGTTTCTGCTTCTTCCGGGCTGAGGGTGGCTTTTGGTAGGCGCCGCTCCATCTTCGGCAACTCCAGCTCGCTGGCCGGATTGTAGAGTAAATAATTTTGCCGTGTGGCCCATTTAAAGAAGCCCCGGATCGGGATCAGCCGGGCGGCCTGGTTTCTGGCGCTATAGGGTTTGCCGCTGCGATCCCTGGAGTGGTGCAGGTGGCGGCGGTAGCGTTCCAGGATCGGCTTGGTCACTTCGTTGGCGCGGCTCATGCCCCGCTCTTCGCACCAGTTGGCAAAGTGATCCAGTGCCGTGGTCTGCTGGCCCACTGTACGCGGCGAGTAGTGCATTGCCTGCAAGTGATCCAGGTACATGCGGCTAAGGAAGTGCAGGCTTTTGTTGTCCACCCTGGTTACACCAGTACGACAGGATCAACAGTATTTTTTTTAGCCCCAGAAGTGCTTTTCGCACTTTTCGGACCAGTTTCCGCTAACCTCTTATCAACACTGGAGTTTTCCGGTTTTTTAGAACCTGACTGCCCCCTGACCAGGCCCTGACCGCACCCTGACCAATTCCGTGTTTGCCCTGACCGATTTGCTTCTTGCCCTGACCGGTTTCTGTCATAAGTTAACTTTTCCACATTAATCAGGCCCATGAGATGGGGTTCTTCATCGTTACCATCGAACAGCAGTTCGTAGTCATAACGCCCACCAAGCCCCCGGTGCGCCAGCAGATATTCCATTTCCACCAACCTGGCGACATGGACCTTTAAGGCCGTATCACTCCATTGCACGTATTCCCGAACAGCGCGGCGGGTAAAGCGATAATCCTTTTGTGCCAAACTGTGCTGTGAGCACTGGTCGCCAACCATCTGCTGGATCAGCCTGAGCAGCTTGCGTGTCTGTGGTGGCAGCTCGTCCAGGGTACGGCCCAGCACCTCATGGGCCAACCGATTGGCGGTTTCTATGTCGCTGCGCTGTACCTCCAGATATTCCATGGCTTTGCCATTGCGGGTAACGGTTTTAACTTGGCGCTGGTACTGATGCAACAGGGCAATGCTGTCGATTAGGGTCAGGTACTTTTCGTGATCCCTTCTGGTGCGGGTTTTGTCGTTCAGGAAGGTGAGCTGGTCCGCGTAGGGGTTGATGACAGCCAGAGGCTTGAGAAGTCGTTGGGCGTTGCGGTGCAGCTTGACCAGATGAGCTTTTTCCAGCTTGGCTTCCAGACCAGCCAGGGTGCGGCGTTGGCGTTGAGCGGCATGGATCAGTTGGGTTTGTTCTCTCGATTCGTTCACTGTCAGCACCACACAGCGGTTCAACAACTCTTCATCAATGTCGATAGCAGTGGTGGTTAAGAACAGCATCACCGGGCCTTCCACCTTGTATTCCCGCGTCACCAGATTGCCGGTGCTGTCGTCCTTGCCAGTGCTGGCAATGGTGATCTCTCCCTCGCTCTGTAACAGTTTTAGGGCGTAGCTGGCCTGGCTTGCGCCCTCCTCTTCGGCAATGGCGAGGATTTTATGCTTGAGGTTGGTTTCCCCCATATAGAACAGGCTCTGCCCGGTCATGGCGGAGTACTGCACCCGCTCCTCTTCCGGTATCAGGTTTAATACGGATTCCATCAAAGCGCTCTTGCCAGCAGCACTGGTGCTTTGGATCATCACCGCCAGGGGCCTGTCCAGTTTGCGACTGCCAGCAGCGAGGTAGCCCACCAGTTTGTTGGTTTCTTCGCCCACCACACCACAGCGCTCGAAGTCAGACAGGATACGCTGTAGCAGGTCCGGGTCGCACAACAGCTCCAGGGCCTGCTGTCGCTCTTCATCACTTAACCGACTCGGTTGCTTTTCTTCCGCCTTGTTACCGCCCAGGTGTTTTTCCTGTAGCTGTTCCAGTTTGAGTAATACTTTGCCCAGGTCTTTTTTTAAGGTGTTTTCCTCCTGTTCCAGCTCCAGTGCGGCCAGCTTGATAAACTGCTGCCGATGCCTGGCGCTGTACAGGTCGAAGGTGTCCACGTGCAGATCACTATCGCAACTGACCAACACATTTACTTTCAGCACTTCATGGCTTTTGTTTTTATCAAGGCCGCGGATTCGGTAACGACGGGGCCCGAAGCTCAGGGTAATTTCCTGGTCGGTCACTTCGGCGGCAACATCACTTCCGGGTAGTGCGGGGACAACCTCAGCCGGTGGTGTCACTTCTGGCTCTGTGGATTGAGCGGCTAAAGCAGGGGCGGTTCTAGTTGCGGTTTCCGCTTCCACAGTAACGGGCTGTCCGGTTTGTGATGTGATCTCTAACTGTCGTTCAGGCGGTTTACCGCTTCCCAGCCAACCCGCTTTTCTGATCGCGAGCCCCAGGCTTTGCTGTGCTGGCGTTACCTGCAAGGCGTATTCGTTAACGTCCATGTCCTTGGGTAATTCGATACGGAAGCAGTCGAAGCCTTCTCCATTCAACCGTTTGGCCAGTTCTTCTGCGGCAGCATTGCCAGCCTGGTCCCGGTCATAGGCGATCAGAACCCGCTCAACGCCGCAGTCCTTAAACTGCTGCAAGTGATCAGAGGTAAAACCCGAAGTGCCGTAGCTGGCGGTGACATTGCGGTAGCCCGCTACCCAGAAGGTCATGGCGTCCATCAGAGCTTCGCACAGAATCACTTCCCGCTGATCCTCCAACCCTGCACTGTTCCAGACTCCGGCATGGGGGCCGGGTAGATACAGATGCTTTGGGGTGCCTTTGCGAAGATCATCGCGCAGCTTGCGGCCATAGATTTCCACTGCGTCGCCGTCACCGTTGAAGACGGGCACTATCAGCGAGCCGTTGAAGTGCTCGTGACCACTGTCTCGCAGTACGCCAATCTCTTGCAGCTTGCCGCGTACCTCGGCACCGGCCTTACGGTTCTTGGCTGGCAGGCGGTAGCCCAGGGTGCGGTTGGCAAAGCCGAGCTTGAAGCGCTCAATCAGCTCTCGATCCCCAAGACCACGGCCAGCCAGGTAGTCCAACGCTTCGGGGTTTTGCAGTAGGGTTTCGTGATAGTAGTTCACCACTTGGTTGAGTAGTTGCCGGGCTTCGCTGTCCCCGGACAGTAGCACTTCCATTTTCTGTACTGTGCTGCGTGTTACCGGCTGAACCGGAGCGGCTAAAGTGGGAAGGTCGTTACGCAATATCTCGACAGCGTGGCGGAAGCTGACCCCCTGCGTTTTTATCACCCAGTCGATCACGCTGCCAGCCGCACCGCAACCAAAGCAGTGATACAGGTTGGTCTTGGGGCTAATGATCAGCGAGGGGGTCTTATCATTGTGGAAGGGGCAGCGGCCCACCTTGTCTTTGCCGTGGCGCGCAAGCTTGATGCCATAAGCCTCCACCAGCCGCTCCAGGGACACTTCCGCCTTGATCCGCTCGATTTCCCTGTCTGCGATGCGTGCCATTGCCTATTCTCCCCAAAATCTGTCAAGCGGCCATTTAATGCGTTTTACATATCATTATATATGCGCATATAATATATTCGTCAAGATGTATTACACACCACCGATTACACTTGAGGCCCTTATCATGACAAGTGAACTGATACTACTCATGCAAGACCAAGAGATAAGAAAGGCTTTTGGCTTACGCCTCAAGGAACTGCGCAAGCAAAAGGGCTGGACTCAGAAAGAGCTGGCCAGGCAGGTTGATATACGCTTTGCGCAGCTCAATAAGTATGAATGTGGAATGCACATACCTCCTATTGAGCGCCTCATACAGCTCAGTACAGCCTTGGGTATCACGTTGGATTATTTAGTGATGGGCAACGAAGAGAACATTCAGCCACTTCACAACCGACGGCTAATGGAGCGGCTAAAAGAGTTGGAACAATTTGATCACGAAGACCAAGAAACGATTATTAAGATGATTGATGCCATGATTGTAAAACGGCGGGTTGAAGGTGCTATTTCGCCTATCGATAACCCAGGCAGCTAAACAAAAGCCCACCCTCTACAGCCAGCTAATACAGCTGGCTGAGTGCACACAAAATCATAAATGCCAACACTAATGTTAGCGGCTCTTGCTGCTTACAGCCCAAACACCTTTATCAACTATATCAATCATTTCTTTTATAGTGAGATGCTTCACCTCTATTGGGTTACGATATTTAAAAACAAATAATAAATAATAGAAAGGGTACAAAATTTTCAATATATTGTTCTCTTTCACAAAATTATTAAAGCTCTGTGATGGCATATAAATTTTAAAATGACTGACAAAACCCTCCAGAAGACAATCAAGGCGCTCATCCTCATGACGAGTCGACCAATCAATATCAGAAACAATGTCAGTTCCATCATTTAGTTGATCTGAAGGCACCTCAGAAAAGTCAGATATGTATTTTATCACTTCGCTTCTTGTACCCATATCTCCAGCTCCTACTGACTTGGCCTGGTGCAAGTAGCAACACACTGATCCAATGCTCTAGCATCTGGAAATAGAGATGCAGCCCCAAGTATTGGTACTGATCGACCAAGAACCGTACTAAGTTTATTTGAAGTCAAGAAGCCGCTCTTAAGCGTTGGGGCTGGCAGCTTGATAGGCAAGCGTGTATTGCCAAATAATTTTCGAGCTGTGAGAGAGGCTGGTGAAGTCCCCTTACTTGATCCCTCCATTACAAAACGTTTATTTATTATTGGAGCCCCTGATGCAGCAACCCCAGCTTTAGCAACTGTATCAAGCCCTAAAACTTCTGACGCACACTCTATGGTGCACTGAAGATATTGACCGGGATCATTAATTAACGCCCCTATATCCTTGATCAGGTGTGGCTCTGTCTGCCCCTTTTGTGCAACACCAGAACCCGGTGATAGAGTGCGTACGTAAATATTAGCAGTTGAGGAGCCACCCTGAGCCAGATCAGCTAGATTAGCTAATTCAAGCCCCCCCAATATTTCATCTAAGAGATCCGCCAGACTCTGACTACCTACCTCTACAAGATTCTGATGTGTCGTTAGATAAAGTTGCCCATTAATCATTGCTGAGCCTCTAAAAAAAACTGGCCCCCATTTTAGTTCTGGTAACCTAGATCCAGTAACTTCTACCTCCTCGATCGGCTGTTCAGGATTATCTCCTTCACCATCAGTGGTTTTTTTGGTTTTTTTTCTCGGTGTAGGCCGCTCTTTTTCCTCCTCTGCTACATACCCACTAGGGTCAGTAAAACTCAAGGGATTATTAAAGACATAACTATACCGGTTCCAGCTCTGGCTGTAAGTGGGCGCCTGCACGATGGGGTCGGGGCTTAAGAACCTTCCGAGGGTCGGGTCGTAAATCCGCCCGTTCATATGGATCAGGCCGGTTCTGTCCAGGTGCTCGTGGCCGGTGTAACCGCGCTTGCTGGTCACGTGTTGCACCGCGAGTAGCTCCAGCGTCTGCTGCAGTCCCAGATCCCCGCTCCAATCGTCCTGGCGGCGGCTGCCATCGGGGTTAAAGGCGGTGCTCAAAATCTCCAGGCCATCCGCATCGGTAATTTTCTCCACAGAGCCCAGGTGATCCCGGTGCAGGTACTGATACTCACCGGTGGTACTTGCGGGGTCTGTGATCGCTATATGCTGCACCGAACCACTCAGGGTGGTGCGCTGAACCCGGCTAATCAATCCATCGTGAATGGGCCAAATTACTTCAAAGTTACCAACAATAAAGGCCTTTTCGGTTTTGAGTTGGTCGCCTTCCATCCAGTGGGATTCACGGTAAAAACGCTGCCCATCGGGGCCGTATTTGAAGCGGTCCCTGGCTGTCGGGGTGCTGTCGTTCTGGCTGCTGCCCAGCACAATCTCCGTGGGCAACTGCCGCGCATTCCAGCGGATCCATTTGTCGTCGCCTGAGGTGGCATCGTAGCGTTCTATGGCGCCGTTGGCATCGTAGTGCAGGCTGTGGGCCACGCCGTCGATGGTTACACTACTGACCGCATTGGGGCCGGCGTTGCCGGACTGACCATACTGGTAGCCGGTCACCTGGGTATCGGCACTATTGCTGGAGGTCTTGGAGAGAATATTGCCCAATTCGTCGTAGCGTGTGCTGAGCACCCGGTTGCCACCGGCCACGGTGGTGGCGCTCTGCAGGCGGTTCAGGCCATCGTAGGCAAAGTTTTCCTGTTTTTGCAGGGTTTGTGCGGCACTGTAGGTCAGGCGGCTCTCCAGGGTGCCGTTGGAACGCCAGCGGTAGGCATTGTTCTGCACCTGGCCACCGCCGGTATTGATGGTTTCCAGGCGCCCGGTATCCGGGTTGTAGGTGCGGTTGGTTACCAGGCCGTTACCGTAGGTTTCCTGTTCCACCTGGCCCCAGGCATTAATGTTATCAAACGTCTGCAGGGGGTTGTTGCCGGCGGCGTCGCTGCTGAGGCTCTGCAGATAGCCGCGCTGGTTGTAGCGGTAATGGCCCTCCACCCCATTGGGGTAAATGATTTTATTGGTGCGGCCCTGGCTATCGTAGCCATAGCGGTGCCGGTAGCTGGGGACCTGTCCATTGACATTCAACCGGGTCCAGATGTTATCCAGCTTGCTGTCTGTGCGATAGATGTACTCCTCAAGGAATACCTGGGTGCCGCTGTCGGTATAGCTGCGGTTCTTGAGGGCGCCAATCGCATTGGTGGCATCATATTCCCACTGGGCCAGGCCCTGGGCATCCTGTTGTTGCAGCAGGCGGCCCAGTTGGTCGTAGCGGTAGGTGATACTCTGGCCCTTGTTGTCGGTCTGCCGGTCCATTTCACCAAAGGCGTTGTAACCGCTGGTAACCGTGCCCAGGTTGGGGTCGGTGAGGCTGGTGCGGAAACCGGCCTGGTCCATCACAAAACTGGAGGCGATTGTGCCGCTGTCACCGATGACGGTTACGGTCTTCGGCAGGCCGCTGCCATAGTAGGTGTAGTCTGTGGCCACCGCCAGGCCGGTGGCATCGTCCACGGTTTTGGCCAGATCGCCGTTGAGGTCGTAGTAGCTCTCCTTCACCTGGGTGCTGGTGCCCCCCTCGCCCACCACGGATTCTGTCACGCGGACCTTTACCTGCTTGCCGCTGCTGCCGGTACTGGTGGCATAGTGGATGGCCACGGTGCCGCCGCCGGCCTTGTCGATTGTTTTGAGGCGGTGGCGCAGGTCGTATTCGTAACTGGTGATCGGCTTATTGCCATCAACCGCTGCCGCATCCTGGGCAAAGAAGGGCGCCGTTTCCAGGGCCAGGCGGCCCAGTTGGTCGTACTTAAACTCACGACGGGATACGTGATTGCCGGAGAACGCCTGGCTGTCCTGCTGTACCAGACGGCCCAACTGGTCGTAGTAGTACTCTGCCGTCGGAGTGATCGACGATTCGGTCTGCACCCAGTAGGGCACCTCGATGTCGCCAACGGTGGGGCAACTACCGTGGCAGAAATTGTACTGGCTGGTAAATGCAACACCGTCGGCATTGGTGCGGCGCACTGTGCGTCCGAAAGGATCGTACTCGATGCGGGTGGAGCGGTTGTTGGCATCGGTAATTCGGCTGGTGCTGCCAAAGCGGTGGTCGTACGCCATGGTGATGGTGTGGCCAAGGCTGTTGCTGAGGCTGGTGGGGTAGCGCCGGTCGGCAAATGCACCGTTCACCACCGTGCTGCGGGTCTGGGTACCGGTGCCATTGAGGGTGGCATCCACCTTGCCGGTGGCCGTTTCGCTTTTAATATTGCCGTAGGCGTCATAGGCATAGGTGACCGCCAGCTGGTATTTGGCATCACCGGGGTATTGGGTCAGTGTCTGCACCCGGTTGGTATTGCCGTAAGGGGTCATGGTGCTGCTGGCCACCTGGTCCGGTGTGCCGGTAATGGCGCCGGCGTAGTGGCGCTGCTCCTGGGCACTGGGGAAACCAATCAGCCAGTGGCCGCTGACACGGTTTTCCAGCAGGGCGGTGCTTTCCACACTGCGCCGGGGATTTCCGTAGACGCTAACGGGGATAACATCTCCCCACACACTCTGGCTTTCGCTGATCTGGGCAGATTGCACGGTGCGGCTGGTGCGCACACTGCCACTGGGCAATTCACCGGCACTCCCATAGCTGCTGGTTTGGGGGGTGGTATCGGTAATCGCATAGCCCAGGATCTCCCCACCTTCCAGCAGGGTATCCAGGCTCTGGGCCACATAGGGGTAATAGGTGCTATTGCCCCCGGCCGACAGTGCCAGGGCACTGTGGCTGATACGCCCACGCGTCAGCAGCTCGCCGAAGGTATGGTTGTTTTTATACTGCAACTGCCGCGCCACTTTGCCAAAGTGGGGAAAGTCCTGGCGGAACTGGCGGTAGGTGACGATATTGGCTTTGGTATCGTAAATCCGCTGGGCGCTATAGCCGAGAAAGCCCCAGTGTTTGTCACTGATGAGGCCCACCCCCTGGTAAGCGTACTCGGTAGTGTGCCAACCGTTGCCGTAAGCGTCCTCGGTACTGTGCAAATCGTTGCGGTAACCGTTGGAGCGGAGCATCTTCGTCACCACAGTGCGGTAGTCGCCGTCCACCGCCTCTACCGGGCTGGCATCGGGAATGGCACCGACGGAGCCAAACAGGGTTGTGCCCTCATCAAAGCGGCCCACTGCCTGCTCGCCGGGTTTATCGGAAATCCGCTCCAACTCAAACCTGGTCTGCGCGCCCAGGCCGTCGGTGACGGTCTCGATGCCCGTGGCAAAATCCTCCGGGTTGGCGGAGTCGGTCAGCTTCCAATCAAACTCCAGCGGGTTGAGGCACTGGCGGCCGCCGCCATTGGTGTTATAGGCACACAACTGTATCTGCTTGAGGCGGCGGTAATGCACCTGAACAGCGTCCTCAGGCTGCTCTTCGGAAACTGGCTTGATTGGACCAATGGGATCAATGGGACCAATAGGATCAATAGGAGCAATGGTATTAATTGGATTAGTCCTGATCGGATTGATCGATTTATATTCCCTCTGCAACACACCATTTTGAAGCGCGAACTGATACCCTGGATCAAAGTCCGCGGGCTCCTCTTCAGAAATCAGCTTGTACTCCCGCTGCAGCACACCATCGAGATGTACGCGGATATGGTGCAGCAGCACCAGCTGTTCCTGCTGGATATCCTGCACAGGAACCGGCGGCGCATCGGTGCGGGTGCCGTACTGGAATTCGATTTTTGCATCGCCCTGGTTGCCGTAAGTGATCTCCAGGGGATAGTTGATGCCCTCCACCAGATCGCGGTGGTATTTGTAGGCCATGGTATTGCCGAAGGCATCGGTGACTTTATTCAGGCTCCAGCCGAAATGGGGAGAGTCCTCAATCTTTAAACGGCTATTGCTGGTTGCGCCGTACTCTTCGATCGCGCCACTGGGCATTTTCACCCGAAACCAGAGTTTGTCCGCACTGTTTTTGTGTAATTCAATCAAACGGAAACTGTCGCGCAGGGTGCGATACGCTGCCCCCGCCTGCCAGTGGGTACCGGAAACCAATACCAGGGGTTCGCCATCCAGGCACAGGGAATCCTGATTATTCAAGCGCACTCTATCACTGCTGGGCCGGTTAACCACACAGCGGCGGATACTGCTCAAGCCGCCCACGCGCCAACCGTGACCGAGAATATCCTCCGGCAGGGCTTCATTCATACGCTTGTTAAAACGGGCACTGGTATAGCGCAGGGACAGGTTCGGTTGCAGTCCGTTGACGCCGGGCGCCACTTGCACAGGTACCGTGATCATGGCACTGCCGGAAACGCTGACATCCGCATTGTAAGCCAGGGTTCCGGGGGTGTTTGGAGCTTCGGTGGTTACCGCCGGTAACTCATCGGTGTTTTCCAAACTATGCACCTTGATCCAGGAGCTCAATACGGATTTGCAAGCAAAATCATTACAGGCATCCAGCTTGTAACGGTAACTGCCGGGGGCACTGGCCCCAGCAAAATAGCTGGTGCCCGATGTAGTGACTACTTTCCAGCAGTTGCCATCGGACTCCACAGCACAGCCACTCTCATTTTGTCCCAGGCGCATCCGCTTTAGCCGGTAACTGCTGGCGCCGACATCTACCCAGGTGATGGTGTGATCCAGGTTGTATACATGATTGGGCAAGTTGTCGGAAAACCTGGGTGTGGGGGGCGTGGGTGGATTGAGCTGTTTGGTCGGCGACCAGGCACCGCAGCCGGAACTGTTACAGGCCCTGGCTCTGAACTTATAAACAGCGGCGGTGATATCCCGGCCCGTGGTCGCCTTGCTGATAGTGACCAATGTGGTTTTTCCAAGATTGGACCCATCGAGACTGCCCACAAAAGGCACATAGCCATAGCCGCTGCCACCCACACTCCACTGCAGCTGATAATGGGTGATAGGGTCCGAGGCATCGGGGTTACCCACAGAACTCCATTTTAATGGGAAACTGGAGCCCGGCAGTGTACTGCCACCGGGCTCCACCCAATGGCCAACCTTGCCTGGAAGATGCTTAACAGTAATTGCGGGAGAAGTGTTCCAACTGCTGTAATTGTAAAAATTACCAACTTTGGCATAGGCGCGAACCCTGTATCTGTACTGGCCGCTAGGCAGGGTGCCAGTAGAGGGGAGCGCTACTGATCGGGTACCAAGACTCACTTTCGGGCAAGTGCTTTCAGTCTGCCATACCCCATCTTTTTCTTGGCACCATTGGTAGCCGCTAACTAGAGGGCCCTGTGAGGATGCCCCCCACTGCAAGGTGTATTTGCCATCGGTATCGGTGGATCCATCCTCTACGGTACTGGCGTTATAGCCGATGCTAGGCGGGGTGTTCGGTTTAAAGGCAACGTTGACTGTAAGTGTGTCAATTTTTGACCTTATGAACGAGGTTCCAGGACAGGAGCCTGCAGCCTCAGTCTGAAAGTTTAAACCAAACCGACTATCATCAGGATCGCCTCCAAAGCCAGGATCACCCGGGTGGGGGTTGGGATCTCTCCGACAAGTTTCGTACCAGTACTCGTAGCGGTATTGAGCTGAAGAGGTTACCGAAATTGATTTGCTGAGAGCTCCTTGCGGAGAATATCTGAACAACGAAATATTGCGGGTAAATACTCCATTTTTATACTCTTGAAGATAAGCGCTCAAAGTATAGTAGGTGGAAATCGACCCAGTTGGCAGGGTATATGTAAGAGTATATTTACCATCCGCGTCGTTACCTGGGCCATTCAAACTATCTGCCGAGGCATTCGATACCAAAACGCTCAAAAAAAACACTAAGCAAAATACAATAAACTTCATATACCCAACCACTATTTTATTTTTTAAATCTTACACAGGTGGGCAGGCATTCTACTTTTCAGAAAACAAGTTGCAACTTTTAATATTGCTAAAATTCCAATTTTTATCTAAAAAAACACTTCGAACAGTTTTTCAGTAGGATGCATCAGATTTCTATGTCAATCGGCGAGCAAGTTGGTACTTCTACTCCACTTAGTATCCACCCAACACTTCGCAGTTTTCAGGAAGAAATGTGTAGGAACCACGGGCAGATACTGAGACAATAAGCTTTTCAGATCCAATTAACGTAGCACCAGCCCATGGACTTAATAAAAGCTATTTTCGCCAGAATGTCCAACATTAAAAAACCGCCTCAGATCTTTGCGAGGCCCTGGCAGCCACCGCATTGACTTTCTCCTGAATCACATCCAGCTTTAACTGCTTGGCCTTGCGCGACACATCCTCCGCCAAAATACGCTCGCGCCGCTTGCGCAATTCGCTCAGGTGCCGGCTGGCTTGATTCAGTGGACGGCGCTGGGCCAGCTTGTTGCGGTGCTCAGTAATGAACTCTGCTCTTTCCCGGCCTCGCAGCTCCTTCAGGCTGGCCGCCAGTTGACTCACTTCTTTCAAGCGTTCATAGAGATCGTTGGTATATTGGGTGCTGTAAGGCGGCCTGGTGCCGCGGTAAAAGCTCTTCAGTACCGGAATGTCCGTAGCCAGAAACTCCCCCTGATTGGGCTTGCCCTGTGCCAGGGACACCAGCATATCAGAGACAGACAGCGCATAGGCCCCCATGGTGCCCGTATAGCCCACCCAGAAGTGCTCCATCTGCTTTGGGGACCAGCCGACTACTTGGGCCAATGACACCATCGTATCGCTGGTAAAGCTGTTGTAGCGGTCTTTGGGGAGCTTGCGCTGGTCTCCCAGGGATTCAATGGGCTTGTCGAAGTGGAACGAGCGGTTAGCGTACAGCTCCACCGCGGGCAATAGCATCTGCGGAGTGATATTGAAGCCCAGGGTTTCCAGCAGCCCATGCTTCATACTCCACAGCAATTTCTCGTCCGGCTGATTATCCAGTATCCAAGTGTGCATCATACGCTCGGGAATGGTGCCGGCGAGAATGCCGATTTCAAACGGCTTCGGCACACGGAGATGGTGATCCCCCATGAAGATATGCCAGTAGGCATCTTTCTCCCAGTCCGGCAACGACTGATAGTGCTCATCGTCATCATTCCACAGCGCCAGCGCGGACGATACCAGTGCGATCTTGGCCACTGCCATGCCCACCAGCGGGTCCATACGCCAGGTCCAGGGTTTGTGCAGTTCCCCTTTGAGTTCGCCAGCACGTATCAGTTTTGACAGGCCCTGCAGGCGGGCATTCAGGAAAGGCACCACATCGGTCAGAACATTCATTGCCGCCCAATTGCCGCGCAATGAGTAGTCCATTAAATCTTTGGCCTCGAAGGCCGCCTGTGCCTTGGACTTGCCTGCTTCCAGTGCAGCCTTGTAAGTAGCGAGGCGGTTGGAATTCTCAAGCTTGTCTCCCTTTTCCCGATACCATTGCCACGCCTGCTGTACCTTGGACCAACCCGCTTCTCCCACATCAATCACGCTATCCATGTGATTGTCGATCTCAGTGCGCGAGAGCCCCTTTTTCTTCAGGGCACGGCGGATCATCTGCGCCCCTTCCTCCGGATCACCACCGTGTACATAACCGCCCTGGAAGGAGGCGTTGGTGGCTGTCATCGCCCAAAACTCTTCATCTTCCTTCGCGGCAGCGGTGATACCGGCCACTGTGTCTTTGCCGAATACAAACCCATCCTTGTTGATCGCCCAGGCGTGGGCCGCATCGCGCACCAGGTTCCGCAGCATAAAATCCGGGCTGGCAGTAACCCCAGTGGTCAACAGACGTTTGAACCCGCGGGCGGCACGAATCGGCATCCAGTTGATTCCGTTATCGGAGAGATGCACCAAGCCCCGTAACAGCGCTGGATCATTGACCCGGTAATAGGTGTTCCTGCCATTGCGTTGCACCCGAATCACCTCCGGGTCTGTGGGTGCTGTAATGGCCCATAGTTTCTCGAAGCCACTGCTGTCCAGTTGGTTCAGTTCATGCAGCACTTCCAGTTCACCGGCCTCCGGCAGTCCCAGTTGGTCCGCCATCATTTCCAGATAGGCTCGATCGGCCTTGATACGCTTTACCACTTCGGACCTTGGCACAATCGCGGCGGTGTATTTCAAGCTTTCGTCGCTCAGGTAATCCGTGCCCTTTAGGTTATCCACCGTTTTCAGCAATGCCCTGTTTTTCATGGCGGCATCAGCCAGTTTCATCCAGTTGGTGAGGATGTTCTGCAACAGGTCGTTGGTGGAAGTCGCACCGCCTTTCAGTGCCTTGATACCGGCGCTCTGGTGACTGAGCCCGCGCTTGGTACGCGGTGCCAACAAACCATTGCCGTCCAGTTCCTGGCGGTAGAAAGGGATATACCATTCGGAAGCCCACTTTCTGCGGGACTTGGGATCAATCAGCCCTGCTTCCTGAGCCAGGTCCAGCATGGCCCGGTTCAAGGCGCTATAGGCCCGCTTCGCCTCCAAAAACCTGGCTTCCCGTCCCCGGTTCAATACCAGCAGCTCGGCTATATCGCGCTTGGATAGATTTTTCTCGCGGCCCTGCAGCATCAATTCCCTGGCGCGGTTGCCACCCATCCAGCCCAGCCAGTCGTTCAGGTCCGGGCCCAGCGCCTTGAAAATATCCAGCAGGCCCTGTGTGCCCTGCCGGTACTGCGTGACGCCCTCTTTCCATTCCAGGCCGCCCTTGTGCAGGATATGGAACATCACATCGGCAATACCGGAAGCCAGGCGGGCACCCACATAACCGGAACCGGCGAAATCCCCGGCGGCTATGCCCTTGCCCACCGCCTCCTCTGCACGCTGAATGCCCACCAGACCGTCGAAGGTGCCTTCGTAGGTACGCGCCTTTGCGCTGGTCCAGGCTTGACGAAAATTGGCAGTTTGAAAACGATTGATCAGGCGGCGGATACCGCGGGCTTCGGATTTGCCCAGACCCAGGCGGGCCAGGGCTTCGTCGGTGGCGGGATCGGAAAGGGAGTATTGAAGCCTTACCAGTGGCCTTGGTAACTTCTGGCTAATTGAAGCCAGAGCCAGTCCCCATGCTTTTTGATCTGAGGCTCCCATAAAGGCAGATGTGAGCGCCGCCCTTTTAAGCGACGTGCTTCCAAATATCTGCCGACCCAGATTCTCGGGCCCGCGCGTTCGGAATGCAGAAGCTCCCAAAGCTCGGACTCTTTGTCGGTACCGACCAACAGACTCATCAGCCAGTCCGTTAAAGAAACGGTCAGGAACGGCGTCCCCTGCCCTTCCTCGGTGCTCTCTTTCTCCAACTTTGCCAGCAAAGCTCCGAGCGAATTCGAATCGGCCATTTTCAAAGCTGTAGCGGACATACTCTATCTCCGGCAGCAGGCTGGAAACATTATGATAGGACGCCTCCAGAAGTCGGCGCAAATTCTCCGTGTCGGAATCCCCAAAGCGCAGCGGCTGCACCCATTCCATCCCGTCGTCAGGATGTTCCTGCCTTGGATGTGGGTGAACGTGCCTGGTGGAGCCGAATTTCAAGGCGCTGGACAGCATGTGCTCGGTACGTCGCAGCATGGCTGCATCGCTCAGCCCCTCGGGATCACCGATAAACACCTTGCCATTGTTATGGGCATAGTTGCCGACAACGGCATAGATATTCTGGCCACCGCCCAGGCCCGCATCGAGACGGGAGACATTGATCCACACTTCCCCGTCGCCGTTCTCCAATACCTCCACCGGCTTGTACAGGGTCTTTCCGTCCTTACCCTGCTTTTGCTGGGGTACCTTCAACAGCCAGTGCCGCATCACCTCCTTGCCCCGTGTGCTGTTACCCTCAGCAACATTCTCCAACCGAATACCAGTATCCGTTTCACGCAGTATGTCGGCCAGATTTTTCGCATCCGAAGGCGGTACCCGGAACAGGTCATCGTGGCCGGCCAACAATTTCCATAGCGCTACCACATAGTCGTTGGCGCGGCGCTTTGTGGCATAACGAACGCCATGCTCCTTTCCTTTACCATCGGCACCGCGGCGCAAAGCCCGCTTCCCCCTGGCCAGAAGTTCCACAATATCCGCTTCGGTCCATCTGGAGTTAAAGCCCACCTGGCGCAACCAGCGGCGCACTATGGCAATGATGTTCCTGAGTAACGTGTTGTGTGAATCGTTCTCTGCCAGGTGCGCCACATATTCATCCGCCAGCCTGCGCCTGGCCTCGGGGCCGCTCAGCCCCTTGAGTTGGCTGTGGTACTTGCTTTGCAGCGTATCGCGCACGTCCATCGGCATGTCCCGATAGATTTCCGTCAACACCGGGTCCAGGCGTTTTTTTAGAGTCGCACGAATGCCCTTGTGCCCTATCACCTCATGCAAGTAAACACGCGCAGCATCGGCGGGATGGTTAAGGTTGCCGGCCACAATATAGGCGCTGCCACTCTCCGCATGGTAGAGGCCGCGCACCTGTCCGCTCACGCCATCCGCCTCAATCTGCTGGCGCAGTGCCGCAGGCAATCCGGATTCATCCGCCACCACCTTGGCATCAACGCCTACCGATTGCTTAATCCGACTGAGCGCGGCCTTGGCTAATTCTGGTTTAATGCCTTTGCCAGTACCCAGAGAATACAGTGCAGCGCTTTTTTCTGTATCTTGCGCCTTCGCTGAATTCACAAAGGTATCGACGTCTTCCTCAGGCTTCTCGATCACTACCAGGTTGGTTTCTACACCCGTGCTGTTGAGAGAATCCTTAAAACTGCCGGATGGCAGCTCTGACACAGTAGACTCCAGGTCTTCCAGCCACTTGCGGAAACCCTGCGCCTTGCTGTCGCTACGGAAATGGATACCGCGACCGGTAATAGCCACCAGTCGCCCACCCGGTTTCAGAAACTGATAGGCATGCCGCACATGGTCGGCATCCTGCCCCTTACTGAAAGGCGGGTTCATCACAATGCGATCGTAGCGCTTTTGGCTATCAAGCTGCATAAAATCCCGACCCACCAGAGTGTGCCCTTTTTCTTCGAGAATTTCCCGTAGGTTGCTGGACTGCTCCACCGTATCAACATTGGCTCCCGCATCTCGCGCAGCATCGGCGAGAGCACCGTGCCCTGCAGAAGGTTCCAGTACCTCCATGCCCGTCTGAATATCGGCCTCGTCAATCACGCGCTTGGCCAACTTCGGCGGGGTCGGATTGAAGTCGATGCCGACGCCCTTGCGTCCCACCAGGGAGCGCTCAAGTTCTTTCAGTCGGTTGGCTTTCTTTTTCTCGGTGCCCTGCTCAACGACATCCAGTTCACGCAGGGCCTGGCGCAATTGATGCAAATCCTCAATGCCCATGCGGCCCAGGCGTCCGCCCTGGCGCACCTGATCCAGAATATTGGGTGCTGAGTGATGCCCGTCACTGCCAAAGCGGTCGGCGTATTCCCGCAGCTTGACCAACGTTTCCTCCCATTGATGCCCAAGGAGCGGCTTCAGCGGGCCAAAACTTTTTTCACGGCCGCGCAGTGTATCCACGGCCTTTTGTAAGCGCCTGCCTGTCTGTACAAAACCCTTGCGCTGCTGCATATCCTCCGCCAACCACTTGAGTGGGCTGACGTGGGCGATAACTTCCGGCATCTTGGCATGGCGCACCACTGCATTGATGTCAGCAGGTTTTAGGGGCTCGCTGACGCCCTTGTTGTTGGTGCGCTTTTCCGTATCCGGCAGGCTGCGCACATAGGCATGGTAGGCTTGCCCAAAGACCCCCTGTAGTTCATTGAGCTGGGTCATTGTCGAAAGCCTCGACAGCACCGGCGCATTGCCAGCTTCTGCGGCTTTAGCGATTCGTCGCAACAAACGACTCTCATCAATTTGTGCGCGGGCGCGGGCATCGGCATGGGCTGCCATGGCCGCACGCCGCGTGGTATTTTCCTTGCGCTCAACCTGGAGTGCCGCCTCTCCGGTGGCTTCCAATCGGTCAGCCAGTTCCGCCACTTTGGTAGTGCGCTTTTTCAGTTTGCGCTGCTGGCGCTCCTCAACCCGCACGGCGTTGTCCACGGCTTCACCACCGATCACCTTGAGGAAATCGGCCCGCGCTTCCTCGCTGTTAAACTGGAAACCCGGTACCGCACCATTGCCCCGATAATTGGAGTAGTAGCCGCCCAGTTGCTTGGCCACTTTGTTGAGTTTGTGGTACTCCTCACGCGGTAAACGCTCGCCTGTGAGTTTCACCACATAAAGGTCGTGGCCTTTCTTGGTATGGGTAGTGTCTATGGTTTCGTAGGCAACGGAACCCTCCATTTGCGCACTGACCTGGCTGCGCTCTTTCACCAGCTGTACGCGCTGCTTTGCCTCCACCTGGGTGCGCAGTCGGTCGTATTCTGCCAACTGGCCGTCGGTCAACTGGTCTTCCCCCCGGTGAAGCACCAATGCCCGGTAGTCCTCCAGGTTCTTCGGGCTTTCCAGCTGCTGTGATAACTTTGCTTCGGCTTCCTTATTCTCCCGCTCTGCCTGTTGCCGGCTCTCGGCAAATCGCTGTAAATCCTCCGCACTGGTGCTGCGGGCAATATCCACGGTTTTTTGCCACTGCTCACGTTCGGCCTGTGCCGGGTCATCACCAACCCCAAAGGTTAAACTGGGTGCGTTCCTGTCCAGCAGATAGAGGCTCAGCAACCGCTTTTTAACCGCCCCAACCAACTCCGGTTTTTTCAAATCCACTTTCCAGCGGAAGCCCGCCATATTCATCAATTGTGATTTTTTGTACTGGTTGAGCCGGCTGGTCACTTCTTCCAGGTTGTCGAGTAGCGCCTTCAGGCCCGCCTGGAATTCCTGAATACTGGCCTTACCGGTGCGCAGCTGTTTGCTCAGGTGGTTGTGGAAATTGACTGAATAGGGACCACCTTTGAGGTCTTTCTTAGGGGTGTCGGCGTGGGAGGAAACGGGTTTAAAATCCGCTTTGCTCTCCGTGGTTTTAAATTGTTTCTCAGGAGGTTTGGCTGCTTTATCTACGCCAGTTTCCTGCGATGACTTGCGCAGCGTCCCAGCAAGCGGCTGCTTGGTATCGCCTTTCAGCCAGGTCTTGAACGCCGGCATGTCCATGGCCGTTACCGGTCCGACCTTCCACCCCTTGTCATAGGCCCCTTTGTAGCCGGCAATGGCCTTGGCTTTGTCACTGAATCCCAACAGGACTTTATGCTCATCAAAGCTGCCGTCCTCGTTCACCTGATCCAGCACAAATACCCGTTCGGAATCCACATCAGGCCCCACGAAAACATCCACATGGTCGCCGTCGGCACCCTCGGTTTTGCGGATATAGCCGTAGTGGTGAGGCAGTGTGTTTTCCCAGCGCTTGCCGTTTAGACTGGTGCCGGAGCGGACAGAGCCGCGGGGGTTTTCGATGGAAAGTTCCAGGCCGTGCAGCTTGACTTTGCCCACTTTGTAGTTGCCCGCTTCTTTCTGGGCATCTGTCGGTTCCGGCAAATTGTTATGCGGGCTGGTGGCGGCTTCCCTGGCAGCCGTTTCGATTTCCTTATCGGTTGATGTCAGTCCTTCAGGTTCGGGTCGTTGAGTATCGGTCGCAGTCGCTCCATTATCCGCTTGTTGCGCTCCACCTTCTTGCGCTCTTGCTCTTCTCGATAGCGCACCCGCTCGCGATTGATCTCCTCCCGTGTGGGTTCCCTGTACTCCGGCTTTTTGGATTTGCTCATACAATGCCTCGGCGTGCTGTTTTAGGGGAAGTTGTTGCGCAATCAACTGTGTCAGGGTTTCGTGGGATACACCGGCTTTCAGCGCCTCCTCTTCCAGCATCGCATAAGTACGCGGTCCATGACTATCGGCAGGATCAAAGCGAAAGCGACCCTTTTCATCGTACCAACTCCGATCATCGACAGGGTCGAAAACCCCCTCACCATGGTACCTTTCCGTCAGCTCTACCGATTCTCGATCCAGACCGTTTTCCACTTCATAGACGTCCATCAAGGATTCGATGGCACGTTGTTGACGCGGACCCAGCTTTTCGCCCTGCAGAGCTTTATATACGGCCTGGCGGACATAATTGACAGACGCCAGGTCCTCACTGTTTTGAAACCACTCAGGATTGACACTGGATGTGCGCCCATTAATGCTGCCACGGGTATCCCGCTGATAGGACACATCACCGCCGGGCACAAGTTCACGTGCCAAACTCTTCACAGCGGATCGATAGCGGCGATTGGAAAACCTTGCACTCAGGCCCTGGGCCTCCACTTTTTTTACCGCCTCAACTTCTGGAAGACCATCAACCAGCGTATTCGCCGTTTGAAATTCCGCTTCCCGGTCTAAAGAGCGGTTATCATTTTCCCGCTCATTACGGGCAATACGTTCCTCCAGCGCGCGGGATTTAGCCTCAAGCTGCGATGGCGGTTCATACGCAACCCCTGCGCTCTGCGATTCCTTGGGCAACAATTTCAGGATATTTTCCTGCGGAAGCGCTACCCGCTCAAACTCGATACCGTTTTCCGCTGGCTTTTCTCGCGAGGCTTCCAACGACTGCATATCCTGCGCATAGGGTGTGTAATCAACCGTCCCTTCCTGTGGAGCACTCGTCTCTGGCATGCTGGTACTATCAAGGGGCAATACCACATCAAAATTGGGATTAATCTGTTGTCGCGCAGCTTCCAGACTTTGCACATACGACGCTTCCTGGTTCATCTTGAGGATTTCCGCTTCAATCTCGGATTCCAGATCTTCCGTACTCTGTGCCTTGCGCTGCTTTCTGGCTTTTATCTCCTCCTCGATTTTCTCTGGTGTGCGAGGCAATAAGCCCGTCGCCACGGCTGTCTGAGCGCCAACATTAACTACCGCACCAGTACCTCCACCTGCTACAGCGCCAGCCAAGCCACGATCAACACTCTCAACAGCCGACCAATCTTTGTCAGTATCCAGCGTTTCGCCAGCGTAATCAGATTGCTCCTGCACAAACTCGGTACCGGCCTCTCTCTTTGCAGCCCCGACTACACGCTTGGCAGATTCTTTCAAGCTGCCAGCCCCACCGACATTGACAGCACCTTTGGCACCGATCCGCTCCAGAACTGCAGAGGCGACCGCAGGGACCAGAGCTTTCCCTAACTCCGTACCATCAACCTGGTTCTTGTCCCTGGTATTTTCTACGCGGGTTTCAGCGATCTCCTCTGTTCGCGATGCAACATAGGCAGGCAGCGTCGTGAGGGCCGCAGCCATGTCGGCAATGGAACTACCGGACTGCTCGACGATATAGCCCGCCAGGTTTTCAGCACTGACATCGCCTTTCAGCCTTTCCCATGTAAAAGTGGGTCGATAGTCCAGATCTATGTCATTGAGTAATTGGCCACCCTGGTTCAGCACAGAGTTAAGGTCTTTCTCGTAGGGCTTTTTGCCCCGCCACAGTTGCACTCCTTCATCACCCCAGGAGACACCAGCATTCGGGAGATTCAGATCCTCGGTAAGATATTTCTCACCGATAACGGCTACATTACCAATAAACTGCAACAGATTGCCGCTAACCTCTCCGGCCCGTTCACCGAAATTGCGCGATGCATTGTTTAACCAGCCGCGATCCACTTTCGGGCCTGTCACAGCCGCCCCAGGCTGGACCCGCCCCGGAGCAACACCTGAAGGATCTCGAATTGCAATAGAATTGTCCTGCTGTTGATCAAACTGGTCAAAGAAATTACCTTCGGTGGACTGCTGTTGCGAAGGTTGATCGGCAGGTGCAGGATCGAACTGGTCGAAGAAATTGGCCATTGCATTACATTCCAGTAGGCATACGAAAGACGCCCCCTGTCTTGGGACAGAGGCGATTACATTAAGCAGAAGGGATGGCGGTGTTTAGCCGCCGGAACGGGGAACTTCGGGGAGACTGGCAGTTTGGTTTATGTACTGTTCGTAGCCCTCTGGCACAAAGCCGTATTTTTTGTAAAACTGGGCTGCCAGGTTTGGATTGGCTGACAAAGCTTCCATAGCTGCCGATGGAATTTTACTTTGGTCACCACTCACACTCGGACCCGTGTTCTGCTGACCTGCCATTTGCTGGCCACTGCCTTCCCCGGCGCCGTGCAAATTCAGATACTCCTGAATAAAATACTGCCTTGCACGCTCTCTACTTCCGCCCCAAGGTTTGAAGTCAGAGTCATCACTGGAGAACCATCCCGCACTCTCATTGATGCGTGCGTCCGCATAGGCTTCGGCCTTGGGCATTAACCCCGTCCTTCCCTGCGGCGCTTCCAATGGGATCACCTCATTGGTTTCGGGATCAACACGCACAAGTTTTTCACTAAAGCCATCCTTACCCTTCACGGTCTTGATAATCGGCTTTTCCGGTCCGCTCAGCTTTCTGGGGTCTTCCAGGTATTTAATGCGCGCAGAGAGTGATTGATATTCGTCGCTATCCGGCTTGACCTTTGCACGTGCTACCAGCAGCCTCTCCAGCTCGGTAGTGTTTTTAGTTGGTTCCGGGTCTTTCAGTTTGCCACGACTTCTCAGGTAGCCCTCGGGGTCTTTGAGGATTATTTCCACACCACGATCATAAGCCATGGCACGCTGCATCAATCCATCTATCGGATACTGGCGCACAGGATCGTCATCGGCTGTTGATTGATTTTCAGTTTTCGGTACTACCTCGCCATTACGCCGCACTCCGATTACCACCGTACCCGGCTGCTTGCCACGGGTAACCCCAGCCACGCCTTCCAATTCGTCGGCGACTTGGCTCTGCTCAATCAGATCGGGGCTGGTAAACTGTACCGCCCGTGCTGTCTGTGGTGCCTCCAGACGTTGCGTGCCGTTTTGCAACCCGGCAATGCTGCTGCGCAAATTCTGAATTTCTTCAAAGCGCGGGTCGCTCGATAGATCAAACTCCCTGCCATTTTTCCTCGCATCCAACGCCGCCAGCGCTACTTGATCCATAAAATTGTAGTAACGATCTTGCAGTTTCATCCTATACTCGGCTTGCTGCTGCTTCCACTGCGTATCTCTCCTGGCATCTGCCAGACCGCGCTGACTTCTGGTATAGGCAAGCTCTTCTTCTGCCAAAGTATCGGCTTTGGCCTGACGCTCCCGCTGTATCCGGCGATCTTTCACGCCCTCCATAAAACTGAAGCCCTGCATAAAACCATTGGCCGCGTTGGCCGTGCTTAATCCTGCCATAGTGATTCCCTCCTTAAAAAAGTTCGCTTGTTGCCCAGCCAGCCAGGGCACCCAGCGCTGCGCCATACAACATCCCCATAGGCCCGGCAAATGCACCACTCTTCGCACCAGCGGCCATGGAGGCGCCAATACCAGCACCAGCACTGACATTTGTAGACTTCTGCTGCTTCTCAGCCATCTCCAGCTGGTCGTTGCGCATTTCGCGCTGACGCTCATTCTGAGCCACCTTTTCCATGCCCTGCATGGCGTCCCGCTTGACACCACGGCCAACGCTGATTAACCCGTAGCTTCCACTCATCATTAACGACCCTCGCTAATAGCTTCTCTCAGTCCGACGGCACCGGCTCCAGACATCACCTGTTGCTGGCGATCCTGTACATGCAGTCGGGTATTGTTTCTTGCAGCCAGCTTCGCGGCGGTTCCACTGGCGGCATTGGAACGGCTTTCACTGGCCTGCTCGCGCGGACTCATCGACAACCCATAGCGACTGCGATCCCGCTGCAAACTTTCTTTTGAAGTAGCAAAGCTCTGCTCCATAGCAGAGCCCGCCCGGTCCACGGCCTCAGTGACTGCCTCGGGATTGGTGGCAAAGTCGATGGCCTTGTCCTCGTAAGGGGCAAAGCGGTTCAAATAGTCCTGCCACTCGGCGCGGTAAATTCTCGCCAGGGTGTTCTCGGCGCTACCGTCGAAATACACCCCACCGCGACCATAGTTGGCACCTTGCCGCTGATCACGCACCCCATTGATTGCACTGTCTAATGCACCCATGCTGAATTACCCCACTACCTGGTCGTAATTAAGACCGATTCTCGCGGTCTGGTTTTCTGGAAGCTCTGTGGTCAATCCATAGCCTGCGGGCTTTTTCTGGGCGTTATCAAGTCCGTAGCTGGTGGCTACACCGGCAACATTGCCCACCATTTGTTGTGTCATGGCAGACTCGTTAAATGCCTCAGCAGCGTCACTGCCCGCTTTATCTGCTGCAGCATCTGCCAAACCGCCAAGGCCCGCTGTCGCCGCGGCAGATTTTCCCTGCCCCATATTGACGATATTCTGCACCCCGGTGACATATTCATCTTTTTGGCTGTTGCCAGCCCTGGTCACCGTCTCCCCGGTGGATTGCCCTTCGGCAACCGCCATAGAGTTCGTGGCAGCTTTGAATTTCCCGCTATTGGGGTTGATGCCTGCAGAAGCCAGATTGCCCTGAAGATCCTCTTTCGCTTCACTGAATTTGGCCCTGCTGTGCTGGTTCGCCGAGCCCTCGGCAAAATCCATGGCGGCTTTACTGTCCTGTGCATCCACCCGGTCCATATAACCCTGCTCAAGACCAGAGTATTTCTGCTGATAGTGATTCCACTTCTGCGCCACCACATCCGCAAAGGCTTTTTCATCGGCAGTTTCCTTTACCTTGCCATCCCCCCCTTTGTGAAATACCCGGCGGAATCGGAAAGGCTGGAAAGTTTCAAACTCGCCGGTACCGGGCAATGCCGGTATCAGCGCGCTATCGCTCATATCAATCACAATGGAATTCTCCAAATAGTAAAATCATACTCAGTATGATGACGCTCAAAACCCAGACGCCGGGCAAACTGGTCGAGGACCGGCAGCACCGTCCAGAATTGGATACAGCCTGCATCCACCTCCCGCGCCAATGCCTTCACCTGCGGCAGATGGGTACGGATTGCATTACCGCGTCGGCTGTAGGCCACCCAGACCTCGATTATTTTTTCTTCCGCCTCAGCTTGCGGGCGCAGCACACAGAAGCTGTCTTCATCGGTAAACAAAAAAGCCCGTTTATTGGCCAGGGCATACACGATTTGAGAGAGCATGTGCGGCACACCGCAGCGCTTGCCAATGGCATCAATGGGGTTTTTATAACGGATCAAATGCTGGAAGGGTTGCAGCTGCAACATGGGCTTTTATTATGCAGGGGATATTAAAGGGTCCATTCCCTCAGTTGCCGCAGTGTGACGCCATCACGTTTGAACTGCTGCGCGGTATCGTGGAGTACGGAACTGCGTCGGGCTTTTTCCGTCATGGCATGTGCGTAAAGTTTGCCCAGGTCGTCCTTCGTAAGCCATACCTGATGATTGTCAGCCGTCATCCAGGCAACATTCGCCGTACCAATCTGCTCCCAGTTATGTATGCGCAGCTGTAAACGGTGCAAACTGTCCTGATCCACATCCAACTGAAAGCCACCTACAAATAGAGGTGCTTCCTCTTGTGTGCGACGCCATGTATTGATCTGCTCCCGCGAGGCCGGCACATTCAGCGGATCGTATTCAGGTAACTTCGGCACGAATCACCTCGCTATGGTAGGGAAAGCATTCAAGGGTGATTGGGTAAATGCCCGGCTCAACCACCGGCCAAATCACAAAGCCATCATTAACAATTCCCTGCCAGTTGGGCACCACCAACTGCGCACCGCTCGGGATATTTTTTATCACAACCTCTCTGCCTGAAGGGTCGTACTGCCAGGTAACCGCCATACGTGGTCGCTTTTCGATGGCCCCGTCCGCCACATAGTCCTCGTTGACATCCACGTCTCTGTTCACAAACATCCAATCCAGGTGCTCGGGAACGGAGGTCTCCAGCTCCACCAGGGTTATCGCACCATCCAGGGTCCATTGAATCTGCCCATTGGACGGATCAAAAACGACAATCATCGCTTGGTGCCCAATATCAGCAAATTGGCATTGCGTAATTTTCCCCCTTTGTGCGCCAGATGCTTCGCAGTCACCCTGACCGATACACTAGAGGCACTGGTGCCGCCATAACTCATGGACACCGGCACCGACCAGTTCATATCCGAGCCGCCACCCACGTCCTGCCAGATCACATTACCCTGCTGGCGCTTACCATTGATAAACAACTCCACCTCCACCGCGCCATCATCCCACTGGTAAAACTCCCCGGTGACAATGACATGGTAACCACCGCCCTCGGGATTGAAGCTGGTTTGTGCCAGCACGGCGCTGGCGTTGCGGTTGGTCAGATCTTTATTCCCAATCTTGACCGCCTGCGCCACCGTGATCGCGTTCCCTTTCACATGCAGTGTGTCGATAATATTGACGGCATTGGCCTTTAACCGGTCCGCCTCAATATTTCCCCGGGCATAGATATTGTTAAAAATAGCTGATCCGTTTTTATGAATACGCCAGCCCTGTGTACCGCCGGAATTATCAAAACTGTCCGACTGGATCACGTCGCCGATATAGGCGTTGGTGATACTACCGGTACCGATTCTTGCCAGCACAAAGGCCGCATTGATACCGGTGATCCTGTCCACCGCAATACGGCCCACCTGCGCCGTACTGATGGTAGCGTCCTTAATCAGCGCGCCGTCCATCACCACCCGGTTGCCATCAATAATAAAGGCCAGCTCGGTCGCCCCCGGGGCGCCGACAGAAAAACGGTCTACAGAGAAAATCATCTCGCTGTGCTGGCTGCCGTCGTACTCGTTTTGGGTCACTGACAGGCCATAGCCAGCCACATAGCCGTTGCTGTCGATCTTGACCGTGTACTGGCCTTCAATACCGTCCACACTCTGCTGCAACACCTGCACTGCGGTGGTGTTGTCACCGGATTCTGTTTGCACCTGAGTCAGCGCCGTGGCCTGGCTCTTTAGCTCACCGTCAATAAAGCTCACATCAATCTGCAACTGATCAATGGCCGCCGCACTGGCTGCCACGCCATCGCTGGGGTTTTCCACCGTGGCCTGCAAACTGGCAATATCCTGGCCCTGGGCCGCAATGTCCTCTCCGATGCGGGTAATATCCAGGGCTTGGCTTGCCAGTGCGGAGGCATTGGCACCCACCCCGGTATTGGCATCGAATACCGTCAGCGCCAAGCTGTCGAGACGCCCGGCCTGGGCCACCAGCCCCCCTTCATTGCTGGTGATACGCAGGTTATGGGCACTGACCGCATCGGCATTGGCCGCCACGCCATGGATAGGATCATTGACCGTCAGCTCCAGGGCATCGAGCCGCACCAGCTGCGCGTTGTCCGCACCGATCCGGGCCAACTGCTCGGCGGTTAAATTGGCCTCCACGTTCAGTACCAGTTGATCGCGGGCATCGTGCCAAAGGCCGTCGTCCTCCGTAAACACATAGGGGTGATTGTTGTCGTCGGTGTCGAACCAGCGGGAGCCCTCCACCAGTACCCCGCCGCTGGCATCTTCATGGGTGGGTTCGATCGGCTGATAAAAAATCTCCACATCGGTGGCCACCACCAGCCCGTCGATCTGCTGCTGCAGACTGTTGACCGCCTGCTGGCGGCGGCTGATTTCATTGCCGAGACTGTCCACCAGCCCGGTGGCGGGGCTGTCGATTAAGTCAATGCGATCCTGCAGCGCCTGGTACAGCTGCGTCTCGCGAATCTGCCCCGACAGGCTTTTCAATACCAGCGCCGGGTCCGGTGCCGTGTGTCCGGCGGTGCCCGCAGCAGCATTGCGTGGTCCCTCAATATCAGTGGCGGAGGTGTAGGTAATCCAGTAGTAGTAAGTGACCTCGCGCTGTACACCCACATCCGCATAGAGAAAACTGGTGGACTGGCCAATGGCCACCGCGTTGGCGAGATTATCTTCAGTCGCCCGGTAGATAGTGGTAAAGGCGTGTCCCTGATACTGACTGTTGGGGTTGTCCCATTGCAAAAACACATGGCTAAAACCGTTGCTCACGGTAAAGCCCGTGGGCGCTGGCGGTACAATGGGATTGGGCGCCGGGGTGGTGGCAACCAGGTCTCTGCCCGGTACCGGAAAACGCGTGTTGTTAATCAGCTTCGCCAGCCCGGTATCAATCAGGCTGCGTATTGTTAGATAAGCGTCGAGCGGATCGCCCCGTACCCCCTCCCCTACCTCAATCACCTCAACCATTTTTTCCAGAAGCGGGCGAAGGGCTCGGTCTACCTTGGGAGAAACATTCGGTAACCCGGAAGTGCGCCTGGCCATCAGCGGATCTCGCTCATGCTGCTGGCCAACTGGATATTCGATACCGGCGCATTGCCGCGCAGCTCAAACTGTACATGGCGGTAACGACGCGCACAGGGCAGCCGAAAAGCGCGGCCGTCTGCCACCGAGCGGCTGTGCAGTAGCTGACCGTCAGCGTAAAAATCGAATGTCAGGGGATAACTGTCCGCATCAATTTTGCCCGCGGTGAAGATAACCCCAAGGGGGCTCGGCCAGATCTTGCTGCGCCAGGTATAGGAGGACTCGGCCCCGGCACCCCAGCGACTCACCACGCCTGCCAGGCACAAATACAAATCGCCACTCACCTCATCCAAATAGGCCGCATCGGCGTACACCTCATAAAAGCGAAAACCCTCCTCTACAGAAAAACTGAAACTGCCCCGCTCGCTGCCGTTGTTGTAAAAGGCCAGGTAGCGGTCCTCAAGGCGGTAGGCATGAATACTGGCAGGGTTGAAACGTTGCTTAAATTGCGCCGGCAATATCAAAGGTTCAGTAACCAGGCGCGCATCGGTGCCGCCAACGGCAACCAGCCCGTCCGGCGACGCATAGAGCACATATTCCCCCATATCCACCATGGAGCGTTTACTGGCGCAGGCGTGAATCTGGTCCAGGGGCACCAGGCTCATGGCCGCCGGTTCCGAGCCCGCCACCAGGTAGGGTTTGCCCGTGGTGCCGATCACCGCACCGGCAGAAGTCACTGCCGCTGCAACGAAGTCATAGGCCATGGCCAGTTGGTAGCGGATTGGCCAGGCGTGGGGCTGGTAAGGTTCGCAAAACGCCAGGGTATTGCCGAAGGCTCCCAGCATGACCCCGTTGGGCAGCGCCGTAAGTCCGCGCATATTCGGGTCCGGTGCAATCCAGTCCAGGCTTGGGCAGGTTTCCCCCAACTGTTCCGATTCCACGCTGTCACTGAAATCGGTCTGGCCTGCGGGAATCTCGGCCACAAACTGGTAGCCCCCGGTCGATTGAGCGCGGTAAATACGCTTGCTCTGCACGATAAAATTGCCGCTGGCGACCGGGATTGCCGTGACTTCCACCGCAGCGCCATCCCAGCGTTGCACAATGCGCGAGGGCGCACTGGGCGGCCCCTCCTCACCGCGACTGGACACAAAGGTGACAATATAGGCGGTGTCGATCGCTTGCCCGCCCTCCGGCGGTTCGCCATCGGGCCCACTGACATCGGGGGGACCGGAAGGTGCCGGCAGGCCCAGGTCGTGGGCTGCGGAAGGGTAGGGACCAGGTCCACCGGTCGCGAGGGTGGCGTCGGTAATTTTTGGCACCCCATCGCCGGTATAATAGGTGCGCAGCGAAGTATCCCCGGCAATCTGCCCGCGCACCACATCCACATCGCCGGCAAATTCCAACCAGAACCCCTGTCCCTCGTTGCCCTCGCGATTGAACAGGGACAATGTCTGCGTGGCCGTGCCCAGGGTCTGCCCCGTGTCCGCCGGTAAATTGGCCGGTGCTATTTGTCCCCGGCGCAGCTCCACGTTTAATGCCTTGGTGGCAAAACGGCCGTCCAATAGCTTTGGGTCGATACGGGGCATTTCCCCGGCAAAGTTATAACTGTTGATCCTGGCCATATCAGTCAAACCCCCAAAACGCTTCCTGTTGACGCAGGGCCTGATGCAATCCCTCGCCCAGTTCCCCTGGGGTCATAGCGCTGGCGGTATTGTCCGCCAGCATCCACTGGATCGATTGGGCACTGCGAACTTGTTGGAATGTTTCCAACAGGCCGCTCACCAACTGTTGCACAGTCAGGTCTGCATTGCCCTGCTGCGCTTCCAGGTAGTCGACCAGGCCATTCATCAACTGCTGCTGAGCCACGGCCACCACCCGCGCCATGCGGGTCTGGGAAGTCTCATCACCATCCAGCCGTTTGCCGTTGACCTCCGCCTGCACAGTGCGGAGTTTCTGCGCCCGTTCGGCTTTGAAAATCCGGCGATAAAAATTCGCAATCACCTGCTCCGCCTGTGTTTGACGCACTGCTGGATCATCTTCCGGCAACGCCACAACCTCACCGCGGTAAAATGCCAGCCAAGGGTGCTCCGCCTCCAAAACCGTTTTATCCGCCGCCTGTGCCCACTGATGCACAATGTCCATATGGGGCGGATACTGCACATAGTTGGCAATCACCTCCTGCACCAATGGACTGTGCTCATCCAGTGCTCTACTGCGCGCCACGTCGAGCACGCGGTTCAAATCGCGCAGATCAGAAACAATAACGGCCTGCACTTGCAGGCCGTTCTGGGCATCGTAACGGTATAAAAAAGCATCGCGCATTTACGTCACCGGCTCCAGTTTCTGTAATACATCCGCCGCCTGTGTCGCCAGGTTCTGATTGGCCTGGATCATGCCCGTATACATTTTTAACGGGTCGGGATTAAACACGGAACCCGTCTGCACAATGGCCCCCAGCAGCTGGCGTACCTGTTGCAACTGCTCACCGGTAATCACATATCCGGCAGAGGGATCGGCTTGCGATAACGGTTGCGATGATGGTTGAGGACTTTCCACTACCTGTGACTGTTCCACTTTGGTCACGGATTTATGGGCGGATCTTTTGTTTTTTGCCATAATGCAAACTCCAAGGGGTTGAAAAAACGATATTAAAAAAAGGGGGTTATCGAGACTCGATTGCAGAAATACCTTGGCCCCAGCACTAAATTTCTTCGCCTGCTTCCACCAGCAGGGTATACACCGCACTGTCCAATATCGCTCCACCGCCGTAGGGGCGTAACTCGGCTCGAACAGTGGCCCTGCGGTAGCCCAATCCAACCGACAGGGTGATAGATCGGCTCTGGCTCAGGCGCAACCAGGTGTTTGTGCCACTGCCGGAAACTCCGCTGCCGGTCAAAAGGGTAAAACGGATCTGGTAGTTGTTGCCCACGCTGCTTGATGACGGTATTACCCAAGCGCCAATATCCGTATATTTGGGGATCACATGTGCCCCGTATCTGGCAATACGACCATTTTGGTAGAAGTAGACACCCGCCGTGGCCCCTTTCCGGTGTGTAGCATCAGTGGCAAAACTATCCGTCAGGCCGTAAAGCATATTGGACTTGCCGATAAAATCGCTGCCTTTGAGTGGCAGTGAACTGGGTAAGCCGTTTTTCCCCAGAAAATCCGAACCCTTGGCCCCGGCCTTGGGGATGTTATATTCGGCACAGACTTCACTGCCGGTCGGTGTAGTGGAAATGGCCATCAGGCGGCCTCCAGTTTTTGTTGCAGTTCGGCAACCGCGCGCTCCAGCTGCTGTATACGCGCCACATCATTTAGGCGCGCACTCAACTGATACATTTGCAGGGCGCGGTAGCGCAGGCTGTACAGGCCGTCGTGCTTGCTGGCGATACTGCGCAGGCCTGCACGCCTGGCGGTCTGTGCCCCCACACCCAGTTGGTTGCGTTGTTGAATATCGGTGCGGTCGTAGAAGTGTGCAGCGCCCAGTTTTTGCAGGGCCCTGGCGGCATCTTTTGGCTTCAATTTCCGCCAGTTGGTTTTCACGGTTTCGTCGGAGGTAATTTCCCAGTCCGTGGTAAATTTGTGGGTGCCATTGGTTTTGGCACCATAACTCTGGGTAATCAGCTTTTCACTGCCGCCATAAAAGAGGCGCACATAGTGAGCGGAGCCGGTACCATCTACATAGATACACGCCTCGTTATTGCCGCTGCTGTCCTCGGCCTGAAAATAAATACGGCCACCGTGTTTCAGATTTCTAACATACAGATCGCCGGTATAGTTATTAAAGTGGGTATTGGAGCCACTGTGATACAAGCGTGCATCACTCTGGCTGCCCAGATGTAGTGATTGATTATCTGGCAACAGGGCATAAGAACCGGTGACCTGCATGGCCATGGTATTGTTCGCCCACAGCTCGACTATTCCACTGCCGTTTTGGCGAATGCCGGTGTCGTTATCCCCAAGCGCAATGCCCTTGCCATTGGCCAGGTTGCCGCTAGGGGCGACACCAATGCCCAGTGAACCTGCAACAGAGGCGTTTTGACTGCCGGAGTGCAGCACTTTTCTCCACGGTGACCAGTTGCCACTGTAATAACCCCGAAAATAGAAATCCGGCGCATCGGAGTTCAAAAAATTGTAGGTGTAATACTGTTGGGTGACACCGGCAGAAGCCTGGACCACCAGGGAACCTGCTCGCGCGGCTGGGTAGTTGGTACCGTTGGTCGCATCAGCATTGGCTGTCTGAAAATAGAAGCCGGGCGTCTGGTAACTGTTCAGATCCACCACGCCCAGCTCTGGCGCGGAGGCCGGGGTAACACCCGATGTATTGCCATCATGCCAGACTTGGTGGCCGCTCTGCGTCAAGGGACCGTTGGCATTCAGCCCTGGCACAGCGATTTTGGCGGTGCCGGACCCGGAGTTACGGTAGACATCCAGGGAACCGGCGGTGGAGGGAGTGATACTCCAGCTTTCTCCACCTTTAACAATATTGATATGCTGGCCATAGTTTGCTGAATTGAATGTGGTCAATCCGCCAATCGACTGACCGCCGCCGCTGTGCAAAATATCGTGATAGACACCACCAAACTTTGCTTTCAGGCCAGTGAGGTCGGCGGCGTTGTAGCCGGTAAAGCGGATGTTACCTTCCGACTGTAAATACACATGGCCACCGGAAGCGGTCAGCCTGTGATTGTTGCCGGGATTGTTCTGGTCTGACTCGTAGAGTTCCAGGGCTGGCGATGTATTGGAAATTGTAAGATCGCGAACTTCCAGACCGCCGTGAATGGTCTGTCCGCCCTTGCTGGTAATAATCTGATGCCAGTCACCCCAGGTGCCGCTCCGAACACCGCGCAGATACCAGGTCGGGTTGCTATCGTTACTGGCTACCAGGGTCCAACCGTAGTGGTTTCCATTTTCATGGCTGGCGTGAATGCCCCAGTACCAGCCGCTAGCATTGCCACCGGGGTCATTGGGCTGTGCATCGCCGTTATAGAAACCACTTTTTATCACATCGTTCCAACCGTTTTCACCGAGTTCGGCAACCCCCAAAGTGCCCTGACCATTCTTGCCATAAATAAAATGTTCAGGGTGTTTACCAGCCAGTTTTGCCGAGTCCGCCGCCCGAGCATTGATCCCCAGATACTTATCAGACAGCGCGGTATCGCCCTCACTGATCGCACTGGCATTCAGGCCGCGTTTAAATTGAGAGACACCATGACGGCTGAGCTGGACAACCGTTTCGTCATAGTCGTCCAGGCGGATACCGGCCGGATTATCATTACCACTGCCGCGAAAACGCAGGTAGTCATCCTTGAAACCGACACTGAATAACCCACTGACAGGGTGGTGGAATTCGATATGCTCAACGCTGGTACGCGGAAAACTGATCTTATCCAAGGTGGTTGTGCCGGAGACTGCCTGCCCACCACCGGTATGCAGAATTTCATTGGTGCCCAGAAAGCCCCTGCGATCAGGAAGAACCCGAAACAGATTTGACCAACCACCACTGCCGGAATTGTGCTGTCGTACCTGAAAGCCATTCACGGCCTGATCCACATCGACGTAAATTGTCGCGGCCAGTTTGCCGGAACCGTCATCTTGCATACGGAAATCAGCAGTGTGGTAACCGTTGGATTGACCGCCAATACCGACACTGCCATGGTGGGAAGAAAATCCAAGGTGGCTGGCCACTTCCTGCCCGCCGCCGGTCGTCAGCAAAGCGCGGGTTTCACTACCGTTGTACCATTGCGGTACGCTGTTCCCAAAAAGGCGGACGGGATACGCACTTTCTCCAACTTGGACATACCCCTCCGATCGTGCGCGAATCAGATAGCGATGACTGCCGCCGACATCTTTCCCTAGGATTCCCAAACCATTATCCAGGGCAATACTTTGTGCCCCGGCAAAATCGCCATAATCCAACGCCACCGCACCGATATGGCCGTTGACGCTGGCCACATTGCCCGAGCCCGGCGTGACAAACCACTGCGCATCCGGTACCGAGTAGGTGATAAAGTCATTGACGTAGACGTTTTTGCCGTCCACAACGCCGTCACTAACGATCACATAACGCGCGGAGTTGGCAGGCGTCGGCGGTGTACCCTTGGCAGCGGCATCCCAGGACCCCAGAAACTCCACCTGCCCCGAAGCCGTGGCAGCGGACTCGGCGGCCTTGGCTGCCCAGTGGGCGCTGGAGTATTGGGTTTCTCCGGGTAGCAACTGGTCTTCAGGATGGTTGGCCCACTGAAACGCTTTTTGCTGCGCCGCACTCGCACCCGCCTTTGCTGTCTGTGCGGTTGTTGCACTGCTGGCCGCAGCGGTAGCACTAGCGGCGGCATTGGCCTGGGCTGTCTCGGCACCGGTGCGCGCGTTTATGGCCGCATCCCGCGCTATTGCCGCATCGGTTTTTGCACTGGTGGCCAAACCGGCTTGGGTGGTGGCAGTCTCGGCACTGTGACCGGCATCACTGGCATGACCCTCCGCCTGCCCGGCGCTACCGGCTGCATTCTGCGCGCTGGTGGCAGCCGCCGAGGCGGAACCTGCGGCATCCGTGGCGCTGGTTTCTGCTTTCCCGGCCTCAGTGCCAGCCTGTTCGGCAGAAATCTGTGCAGAGCCTGCCCAACTTTGCGCGGACGCGGCACTATCGGCAGCGGCTTGTTTGCTGCCTTCGGCAAAGGCCGCGCTGCTGGCAGCATCCCCGGCTTTGTTTTCGGCGATGATACGGTGGTCATTGGCCTGTACCGCACTCCTGGCCGCATCGGTAGCGCTGGAGGCCGCGTTCTCCTCGCTAACGCCGGCATATTCTTCACTGTTGGCTGCACCGGCTTCACTCAGTGCCGCCGCCAAAGCACTGGCAGAGGCGCTGCGCTCCGCCTCCACCACCTGCGCCGCCAGTCTCGCCACCACACCCACATCACCGGTGACTTCAACCGTGATCGGCTGCCCTATAGCATCGAGCGTCACCTCCAGGGCCTGGCTCGCTACCTGTCGGGCCTCGACGGTTTCAGTAACCGACTGCACCTGAACCGACTCGGACGCGAGCACAGAAATCGTGTTGGTGGCATTCTCTTCAATAAAGGTAATGGTATTGGCCATGGTTCAGCGACTCCGGGTAATCTGCTGCAGAAAACGGATGCGGCCGTACACGATGGTCTGCACTTCCGGTTCATCGCCGGAAATCGGTGTGGCCATCTGCACGTCGTAGTTGTAACTGGTGGCCTTGAGGTTTTCCGTCTGCGCCGCGGACAGACCAATGGCCACTTCCCCGTTTTGGCTGTTGGCATCGGCGGGCGCTGTCAAAATGACCTGGGCATCTGCCCGCTCATCCGGAACCTGCGGATTCAATTTGACAGTGAACCAGAAGGTGCGACCGGAAATATCAATACGGCTGCCATTCTCATCCTTAAACACCAGCGGCAGGCTCAGGCTGTCCCCGATCACTGCATCGGTGAGGTTCTTTTTACTGGCCATAGGCGCCTCAGAAAAATCAGAAGAAATTGCGGGGTTTGGGCTGGTAACGTCTTGGGGTGGTAGAAAATCCACGCCCGGCCTTGCGGGCCGCCTGATCCCGATCCTGCCTGTAGAGCCCCTGGGCCATGGGTACCGCGTTTGGCGCGGACCAGGGTTTGTTGGGCATGGCGTAGAGTTTGGCCAACGTGCCCTGCTCAATGGCTTCGCGGTAATCTGATAACAGCGTGCGGGAAACCTGTGTAGCATTGGCTCCCGGCTTGACTGCGGCCGTCACCTGCAAAAACTGTTCGCCAACCTCCGCGTATACCTCAAGCACACCCGGCTGGGATTGCCACCACCACTGTTCACCGGAGCGTGGCGCAGAGCGTAAAGTCAGCGGTGACCCTTGCGCATCCTTTACCGTCAGCACTTTGACAATATTGGTATCACCGGGGCCTTCGAGGGAATAACTGCTGATCCCGTCAATGGTAAATACATCGGCCAGCCGCTCGCGCCAATAGCAGGAATGCTCGCAAAAATCCTGCAGGGTCAGCAGCAACTGGTGTTGTATCAACGGCTCCGGTGCGTCCGGTACATTGATCACGATACCCGGCAGGAAGGTATCGATACTGACCAGCTCGTGTTCCAGCATCAGCTTTTATGCTCCGGTTGCCGGGGCGAAACCCGCGCCTCGTTCTGCACTTTTACCCCGAGGAAATTAAAGAAGTTGGCGTAATGCTTGCGGCTGCGGGACTCGTTCACGCTGCCCTCGGTGTCCTCACTGAACAACCGGTACAGCGCGTACTCAGTCAATGCCGGACAGTATTCATCGCCGACCGTCAGGCTGGCATCGGCCAGGTCGTCGTAGGCAAGGGGGCGCTTTGCCAAAGTCGCCACCACCGTGCCGGCGATAACCGGCGGGGATAACTCAAAAACCCTGGGGTTGCGCTCGTCATAGGTGTACTGGCGGGCCTCCGCCACCGTATCGGCACTGCGCCAATCCGGCGTCATCAGGTCCAGATGCTCCCGCGCCACCAGGCGGATACTGCGCCCCGGTATCGTCATGGAACCGTTGTGCTTAATATCCAGTACCCGCAAATAGTCCAGCGGAATTTCCTGGCGGGCACCGTCCACCGTGGGTACTTCCACATCCTGCGCGGTGGCCTCCGGCTTGTAGGCGACAATTCCCAGCTCCGCATCATAGAGCGCATGACCAATGGTGGCATCGCTGTAAGCGGTGGCACCGGCATCGCGGAGCATACCGCGCACCTTGCCAATCTGATCGCTAACGCTCGCCATCGATCTGTTTCCACGCTTCCGCCACATCCTTGGCCGTAATGGACATATCGCCAGACAATTCCCGCACCTTGGCAACCAATGGCTTATTCGTGTGCTGGGAGAAATGCACCTCGTCCTTCGGCATGGTGCGAATCACGGCAACCAGATCCACTGCCCCGTTGGGTGCAGCAGCCTTTACTGGCTCGGGGCCATTATCGTCTTGGTCACCACTCTCCGTCTTAACTGGCACACTCGTCAGGGTTGGCTGCCCCACTTCACGGCGCTCATGGGGCGGGGGATCACTCTCTTCATCGTGAACAGAGGCTTCGGCCTGCAGCGGCGGCTTTGCGGCTGAGGCAATACCGGTTGCCGGGCCATAACCACAGGCAGCCGCTTCTTGTTCACCAGCGATACGCCATACCTGTTTATGCCGCAGCAACAACACAGCCTTGTTGCGCGGGAAAGGTTGCACATCGCCATTACCGGTCCAAAGTGTTCCGGTACAGCAAACGGTATCTTTTTTTACCGGCTTGTTGCCGATGTACTGGATCAACACAGTGGGTTCAGTCATTAAAAATCTCCTAAATAGAAAAAGCCCGCATTAAGCGGGCTTATGGTCTTACTCTGAAAAAACTATCGGTTGACTACTGCCAACCAGCTCAGTACAGGAAGGAAAAAGGGTTAATCAGGTAACGAAAGTTAGTAAGAATCCGATAGGCTACTTTTATTGAATCTTTTCACTTTATTCAATTTTAACCAAAGGTATAATTCAGCTATTAACAAGTTTGGAACCCAACACAACCAAGCCAATATAGGGTAAGCATCAATAAACTTAATGCCTAAAACTACGCTAAGGCCAAGATAAAGTCTTAGGGTAACGCCTGCCAATGTTACTGCATAACTCCGCACCATCCAGCGCTCATGAGACTTAACATCCCGCTGAAGAATAACGCGATATGCATTTAGTGTTGTTCCCAACCAAAATATTGCCATTAGCGCAAATCCAGTCTGTACCCAAGCCCCCCCTACAGAATTCACAGCTAAAATAAACCCAGAAAGACCGCCAAAAGCAACAGAGATAACATAAATACGGCCAAGTATACGATGCAAATATAGATATTTTCTCCTTATTGAGGAGCTTAGCTGAAAAGCACCTATTAATATAGCAATAGCACCACCCAAAAAATGAATCTTAGTAAAATTTGGAAAGTGTAAAAATAGGTTCTGGACAAATAGCGGCCTAATATTCGGCTCAATCAAAAGGGCCAATGCATAAATCGCAACTCCTATTGCTGATAAAGTCATTATGCTCCATGAGGATTTATTAATCATATGCATTCCTTATTGACCTGACGTCGCACTCCGCAAAAAACTGGAGCGTAGCGGAAAACTTGTCTCTGCGACTAGGTTTGTTATGCCCTGACTACTGTGCAATTGAAGCAGCCGGGCCTGGCATTATGGATCTGTATATACTCAACACACTGATCCATCAGAAGTTTATTGATTACTACATCTAAATCTCTGCCTTCTGTGACAATTGCATTTACCATATTCCCTTCACTATTGTATGCGCGTAAAGAGAGTAACCGATGACGAAGCATTTTGGGAATTTCGTTTTTTGATAGACATGCTGTTACCGCATTTTCTCTGATAAATATCGGGCCGGATGCTTTATAAGCTGTATCTACTGAGTGATGACAATAATTAATAGCAAGCACTCTTTCTCCAATTTCTGCATCCTCTAGAGATACTCTGCATGGATATCCCGGCTTTGAGTCAACATTAATCCACTGAGCGTTAAATTCGTTGAGTGCAGCATCATCGAGTGAAGAAAATAAGCTGCTCTCCAGCGGTACGACTAAGAGGTCGTTTTCCATTTCGTTGGCCTCTATCAGGGGGAAGTACGAATTTACTTAGCAATTATTCAAACTCACAACTGAAAATGAACAAGTAATTCGCGCATAACAGTTTATTAAAGAACCAGTGGCTCATTATTCATTTGGTTACTATTTCTGGAGTCGACCGCTCAAACTCCATAATAAAGCCATTATTTACAGCAACATATAGATTTTCGATCAAATAGCAACTGAAGATAGTGAACCACTGGCTCAAGTCGCCTTATTCAACACATAACCGTCAATGCGCCACTTTAGGCATGAGTGGTTGTATAAAATGTAACCAGCACTCAGGCCCCAACGTACACATACTCGACAATACACTCCACTTCCCCGGTAGCACTGCCACCAGCCAGGGTTAATTGCAGTTCAGTAGGCTCGGGAAGCAACAGTGATTTGCCGGTATACAAAGCGTTGCCTGCAGAATCGGTCGCAGTTGCAGCCAGAATTGGGGTGGAACCGGTATCACCAACCGCATTGACGGTAACCGTGGTGGATGCACCAAGGGCATCATTGACCATGCGGAAGCCGGTGATTCTGGTCATCGCCGGTAACTTCAGCACAGCACCCGCTGTACCTCCGCCATCGCCTTCAAAAATGGCCTTGCCGGTGGCAATGCACAGATTGCCGTATTCACCATTCTGCTGAATGGTGTTCAGGTTTGGGGTTTTCATATTGGAGTGCTCCAGTAATTAAAAAAGAGGGTGAACACGCGAGGGCCGAAGCCCCCGCCAATCAGTTACCGCTTACCGCCGTGTCATGTACCATCACACCGTGGTCGTTAATACGACCGTTGGTGCCCTTGAAGCGGATCTTGGCCTTGCCGTTCATCCAGGAAATTGAGTGCTCCACCACGTTTTCATGGTCGGTCTTCTCTTCGTGCATGGAGAAGTGCATACCGCCCTTGGCCTTTTTGCCACTGCGACCATAGGCATTGGCCAAAGCCTGGCCACCCAGGAGGATTGCGCGATCGATAGTGGTATCCGCAGTCTGAATAGTGGTCGTCGCGGCAGCGCTGTTGGTGCATACCTGCACATTGGTGCCGGCAACAAAACGCACCGGACGCTTCATCTTGCGAATAAGAATCCCATTCCACATGGCACACTCGCCTAAGAAAACGGGATGCTTGTAGCCCGCCGCGCGCTGGTGCGCATTGGCCAGCAGTGCGCGCCAGTCGTTACCGCTGGTGGAGGTCCAGAAGTCATGCCACTGACGCGGTGAAACAAACAGCACATGGAAAGGTGCATCCTCCGCTTGGGGATCGTCTTCATACTTCACCGGCTGCAACGGGAACGGCATCTCATCAAGGATCAGCCGCATATTGTCCACGCTCGCCAGGGTGAAGGTGTCGGCGCTGTCTATTTGCTCCAGCGCCGTTGCATCGCCGCCGTAGGTGTGGCGGTCATAGGTGGGCGGTGTCAGGGGATTGACACAAATCTCGGCAAATTCCTCATCATCCTCCAGCGGTACAATCCAGTCGGAGTCGTTGTGCACACCGCGTGCGCCGGCCAGGTGAATCAAAACAAGCTGGTCCTCCATGGTGTTGTAGTAAGGCCCCAGCAGGGTTTTCGCCAGCTGTTTGAGGTCGTGGGCGGTGCGCTGCTGGCTCATCTTGCCGCCGGAGTCCACCATGGTGCGGCCCTGGTCAATAACCAGATCGAACTGGCTGGAGGTTAAGCTTGCACCCTTACCGGCCAGCTTCTTATCGCCCATGACCGGCTTCTGACGCAGCTGGTGAAACAGGTCCACGGTGACTTCATCACCAGCCTCCTTGGACAAATCCGTAATACGCACAATGGGCGCACCGGGATTGGTCTGCTTCTTACCGTCGATCTTTTTCTTGTCGGCCTTTTTCGGCGCAGGGCCGGTCAGCACATTAGTGAAGGAATTGCGGCGTGTGGCCTCCATAAAGAGTGCCGCGTTAAAAATGCGGTTGCGCGCTGCGCTGCCCGCAGAAATGGAAGTAGACATGGTGATTTACCTGATTACCTGTTATTCCCCGAGCTCGGCCATCAGATCCTCGATCTGGTCCTGCGTCATATCCGCCATGGCCGATTCCAGCTGGGATTCGGACATTTCGGCAAACGTATCAGCGCGGGACTTTTGAGCGGTGGGACCCTGGCCTAAATCGGAGAGCGATTGAGGGTGTTGTTGTTTGGTGGCCTTCTCGACAGTCTCCTGGGCCTTTTCCGCAAGCACTTTCGCGTCCTGGGGCTTGTCGGCCGGAGGTTCGTCGGGAATGCCAAAGGCGGCCTGGGTGCGCTTGACCACCTCATTAAAGCGATCCTCGAAAGAGGCATTTTTAAAAGCGGGGTCTTGTCTGAGCTGGTTATCGACGATGGTGGCCATATCCCACTTGTCGGGATCATTCTCCCTCCAATCGGACAGGCTCGGGTTGCTGGCAATGGCGGTTTCCACTTGCTGCTGAGCGGCATTGGGATCGTCATCCTGTGCCGATGGACCTGCCTCACCCTGACCACTGCTGATGGCCGTTTGCAACTGCTTGTTCTGCATTGCCAATGCGCGCACCACTTCGCCAATACTGCCATACTCGCTCAGTGTTTCGAGCATCGCATCGTCAATATCGGCTTTTTTAAGCACATCGGCCGGGGTGAGGTTATTATCCTGCAGCTGCTGCTTCAGCTGATCATTCAACCCTTTCAGCTGATCCATCTCAGCCTTGGTACCAGTGAGGTCCTGCTCCAGTTCCGTGGCGCGATTCTGAAGAGAGTTGGCTCGATCCCGTGCATTTTGCAGCACTTCGTACGGAATCTTGTGCTTGCCATCTCGGCTCTCTACAAACTGACTACCATCATCGGAAACAGGAGGTTCTGCTTTCTGCTGGTCGGCAGCGGGCGGGGTGCCGTCGGTATCGCCCTGTTTTCCAGCTTCGTTCTCATCTGGCTTGTTATCATCGTCATTTACTTCAGGAGTCTTGACCTCTTCCTTCTTGGGTTCGTCGCCAAAACCAAGTAGCTCCTCAATGGCTTCTTCATCACCACTTTCCAGAAGCTCGTTGATCTCCTCTTCCGACTTGCCCAAATCATCGAGATCCACGTCGTCCATTTCAAACTTACTCATCGTATTTCCACCTTTTACCAGTTGTCGCATGGTTGCGAAGTTGCCCTCTATCGCTTAGGCGTGCGAAGTTCCGGGCATAAAAAAACCCGCACAGAGCGGGTTGTTTACGTCCGGGGTTGGCCGTTGCCAGCCAATGCTTTATCCAGTCTTTTGGGTGTTCCCAAGTTGCTGAAACCTGAATTGCGAGCGCTTCAGAGCGACATCGGCGATAACACTCTTCATCTCGGCAATTAGTTTTTCGGTTTGAATGTCCAGGTGGCGCAGCTGGGAATCAGACATCTTGGCCTTACCTTTCTCTCCCGCCGCCTGCGCATCGATCTTGCGCGCCTCAGCAGCAATTTTGGCCACCTTCTGCCGGGCCTCTTCCATGCCCAGCTGCTTCATCGCCTGCTCGAACTGCTGCTCCTGTTCCATTTGCGCGCGCTGCTCCGGGGTCATCTCGTTCGGGTCCAGGCCGCGACCGGTTACCTCGCGGATACGTTTAACGATCTCATCACGCTTGGGCAGATCCGTGCTCTCCACAATCAAATCCAGCATTACCATCTGCATATCCGGCGGCAGGCTTGATGCCAGTTCCATCATGCGCTGGGAAACCTGGGCGCGGTAACTGGGCGTGCTGGTAATATCCCCCAGCACCACCTGCAGCTTGGCTTTGGTAACCAGATTGGTTCTGGGCTCGCCTGTACCTTCGCTGCCGTTCAGCACAATAATTTTGGTCTTGTCCGGTGTGCCCACATTGCGCGCTACCGGATAGTCCTGGCGCTGGCTGAGGTCGTGAATCACATGGGCCATCAGCATCTCACCCACTTGCTGACGGGCGAAGCGGTAGTTATCGGTGAGTTCCGCAAGCGTAGTGCTGCCTTGCTCTACCAATGAGTCAATCGCCACACCGGACTTGGCACCACTCTCCTGGCCGAGGAATGCGGAATACACCCCAGCCGTCTCCTGAATAATCTGCTGCGCTTCCTGCATAATGGAGAACTGCTGTGCCGCCACATGGGTTTCCTGCTCGATGCGAAAGGCGTTTTTGTCGTTATTACTGCGATTTGGATTCAGGTTCACCACACCATCAGCGCGGTAGAATTCATCCAGCATCTCTTCATCGGATAAATTTCCTGCCAGTGCATCCTCGTCCTTGATCACCATCACCTTGTTCAGCAGGAAGGTGAGCTTTTGTCGGCGCACATTCACCTCATCCTGCGCCGGCATCATGCGCCGTCCCAAGCCATAGGGAACACTGGTGCTGTCCTCGCGAAAGCCCCAGAAAGGCACATAGGGAAAATTGTTGTGTGGGTGTGGGCTGGGCACATCCACCAAGCGGTGCGGCCCGATAAAGTAAGCCAGGCGCATCTTCGGAAACGCCATATTGCGCACCTGCACCTTGCCGCTGGCGAGTATGGCTTGGTGCATCCTATTCCGCGAATCTACCTCCAGCACATGGCCATCGCCGGAGAACATGACCGGGCGCTGTACATAGTGGCGGTAATACACTTCATAGATCAGGGCGCGTTCCCGGTCACTGTCCCACCAATCCTGCAGGAACATATCGGTGGCGGTGTAATCCGAATAAGCCCCGAGCAAATCCTCCCGCCGCATCAGTTGGTATTCGGTGTCGAACCCATCCCAACCCTGGCAGGCAAACCTGATCAAATCCTTGTGGCCGGGGAATGCCAATTCCGCCTGGTCCCGATCCACCCAGCGCCGCCGTACCAACCAACGTGCGTTGGAAAGGTCCGACTCCGCATGCCAATCCCAGAAAATCTCATTGCGGTGCACACGCTTACAGCGGTAGGGATAAGCGAAAGGGTCACTACTGCGGGAAACCTCCACCCAATCGAGCCCGCACTTGACCTGGCCGGCAAAGGCATCGGCACAGGCTTTATCAGACCGCGTCATGCGCGCCGCTTCATTGAGCTTTTCGTTAATGCCCTCTGCCACTTCCACGCTGTCGTCATCGTCCGGGCGCACCACCCAATCTGCCCGGGTGCGCGCCTCCAGGCCCAATACCCCATCGATCGCTGGCGCCATCAGGTTGTGAATCAGGATCGGCTGACCACGGGATTCCAGTACACGGCGCATCTCAGGCGTAATCTGGTTACTGTCGTAATAGGCACAGGCCCGGTCCGCTTCACTGCGCCATTCTGGCTGCACGCGAATGTCGTCGAGAAAGCGCTCCAGCTGTTTAAGTGCCAGGCCATCGTGTTTCTCTGCGTAATCAATGCCGAAGGACATTACATCGCTCTCCAGTCGCGCGGTGGCCGGCGCTGTCCATGGCGTCCTTTGCGCTTTTCAGGCGCAACCACGGGAATTGCCAGGGTCAGCGCCAGCGCCTCAGCTTCGTCGGGAGAGCGAACTTCACGTTTTTTCATCTGCTCTTTGGTTTCCAGGACCAACTGTTGCTTTACGTTATAGGTGTACTGCGGTGCGATCAGATCCGCGTGGAGGCTGTTTACATCGGGGATAGAAACGGAGCCATCGAGCCAATTAGCCAGGTTGTTCCACATCTCTGCGCGCAGATTGAAATACTTTTCGGGTTCACTGGCCGCAGAACCCGCGTTGACACCAATCACCGGATAACCCATATCTTCCAGCGCATCGACAGTCCCCGCACCCAGGCCCACCTCATCGACGAAGATGGCATCGACCGGATTACCTTCTTCTGCATAGGCATCGCATTCTTTGGCAACCTTGGCCGCAAGCTGGGTGGTGCTGGTTTTAAGCAGGCTCTTCAAGCCCCAGGCCTTGTTGCCCTTGCGATGTATCCAACTGGCCCTATCACCGCCATAACGCGCTGGATCTACTCCAACGATATGCGCTCCGTAATGACTGACAGCGTCTTCGTCTCTCTTTCGAGCTGCAGCGACATACGCTGTATTGCATAAGGTGTCCTGTCCCGATTGCTGGAAGGCGTCGGCGGCACAGAATGGATACTCCTGAAGGAAGAGCCAACCCCATTCACCGACATCGCCGCGGAGCTGAATGTTTTTCTGGTGCGCCCAGTACAGTTGGTCCCTATCCAGGTTGTAGGTCTTGGCAGTATCCAGTTCCGTATCACTGGGCTTCCAATCACTTGGCGCTTTTTTGCGATACTCCGGCTGCCAGTACCAGGGCAGAAAAATCGCGATAAACTCCGACTCACCAGCTTCGGCTTTCTGCCAGAGGTCATGGAAGTAACCGCCGATGCCATTGGCAGTGCTCTCGAAGATAATCTCGCTGTTCTCGCCTTCCGGCACTGCCTGCAGCACACCAGCTGCATGGGTTTCCGCATGAGGCCAGAAGGCCACTTCAGAGCCGTGGAAGTAATGAATCGTACTGGAGCGGCCAGCGCCTTTGCTGCCTGCTGTCGCCACTTTGTAGCCGCTATCGTTCTGCGCAAAGTCCAGCTCTTTGGAGCTGGCATTGGCCGTTGCCGGTTTCAGCAATGGATGCAAATTGTTGTGGTATCGGAACACCATATCAAACAGGTTGTCGGTAGCCTGCTGCAGGTGTGTGAGAATGAAAGCCTTCACCGCTTTGCGGAATCGTGTCTTCCAGTAGTAACGGCCTTCAACATAAGTGCTGATACCCTGCTGACGCCCTTTTAGAATCAGGGCCCGCACCATACCCAGTTCAAACAGCTGGTCTTCCAGACGCTCATGTACATACTGTTGCGCCCGATTGAGCTTGAATGGCTTCAGAGCACCGCGCTTTGTAGCGATCTTCAATTGCTTCAGGGCAAAAAAGGGGAAATCGTGAACACAGCGCTTGATCAGATCCCGAACCGATTCCACTTCCTCCGGGGAAATTTCCGCTTGCAGGTTCATTAATCAGTCATCTCTCTAACAGGGATTATTTAGCCTCTCACGACACAACAAATTGAGTGCCAACAGGTTGAGTTGTGAACAACATTCCTTTAGAAGCTGGTAACGGGACCAACAAGCCCATCATTGCAACCGCAATTTCTATACCCACACGGAGGAGATTCAGCAATGTCCCTTTTCACTTCGCTTCGAGCACGATTCGCCGCGGGTCGCCGCGTACCTGTGACCCATGCACTCGCCACCACCCTCGTGATCGTCACCTTCCACGCGACCACCGCCATGGCCGTCGACGGCGTGTTCGAGATCAACCAGACCTGCGCCGTCGATACCGGCTGCTTCAATGGAGACAGTGCAGGATTCCCGGTCACGATCACACTGTCCGGCAGCTACGTCTTGACCAGCAACCTCGGTCGCGAGTTTGCGTCCGGCGACGTCAACGACGACCGTATCCAGATCACGGCCGACGACGTCCGACTGGACCTGAACGGGTTCGCCATTAGATGCTCTATTCTCGTCTTCCCGGGCGGCGACACATGCACGGGGACCGCCGACGGGATCGAAGCCACTGGAGATCGTGTCACTGTAGAGAATGGCTCAATCAAGGGCTGGGGCGGCAGCGGCGTCATCGTCGGTGATCACTCTGTTGTTCGAAACCTCACCTCAGGACTCAACGGACGCTACGGCATCTTCGGCAGCACGGGCACCATCATCCAAGGCAACAATGTCCACGACAATGGTATCGACGGGATCAGCGCCCAGCAGGCATCGCTCGTCCGTGACAACACTGCTCATGACAACGGGCAGGATGGCATCGACGTTTCGTTCACCGGGCTGGTCGTGGACAATGTCGTCTACAACAACACCAGCGACGGGATCGAGGCCTCGGCCGGCGGGCGCGTCACTCGCAACGTCTCACGCAGCAACGACGGCTTCGGTCTGAATCTCTCGAGCACCGTCGCCTACTCCGACAACACCGTGACGGACAATTCGACCGTACAGGGTGGCCACAATACCGGCGGCAATAGCTGCCAGGGCAGCTCCATCTGCCCGTGATGCGATGAGTGAGGCCACTGGTTAGTAGACGGCAGGCCCAGGCTAGCTGACGAGCAAAGCTTTCTCAGAATGCCCCGGCCTGCCACTTCCTTAGTCTGGCCACCCATCACTCAATCAGCTCATCAATCAGCGACTTGAGAGTGACCTTCACTTCCTTCTGCTCGCGGAATGCCTGAACATTCACATGCTTGCCCATTAACTCCAAAATCTTGGTTTTGTCCGGCCATTTCAACTTCTTCAGCACTGCGAGCGTTTCTTCCGCCGATTCCGTGCCCTTGAGCACTGATTCGCTGATGTCGATGCTGCTGATTGATTGGCGCCAGACTCGCGGCCATTCGGCCAGCGGCTTGACCGTCATGTCGTCGCGGAGGATTTCACCGACCTCCATGCTGTCGATGTCAGCCAAGCGCTTCAGTACATAGTCCGCGTCTATCTGAGTGCGCTCTGAGCGGGCTTTCTGGGCTTTTTGGATGTATTCAGCCACCTCACCTTTTCTCACCAATTCTGACCCTTTTACCTCGCAGGTTCGCTGGCTCGCATTCGGATATGCAACCTTATATGCCTTCGTCGCATTTAACTCAGGATCAGCCAGATAGGTGTCTGCAAATATCTGCCACTTATCAGTCAGGCCGTTATGGTTGCGCCTGGCCATTACTCTCTCCGCTCTATCAATCTTTCCAGATTGTTATCAATTCGCTGCAACCGGGCCCGGATCTCATCCTTGAATTCACCGATATGCTTTTGCTCCAAAGAACGCAGGTCTGATTCGTGTTGAATGGCCTGGGTGTTGGCTGTGATTCCCTTCTCTACATCAGAGCCCCATATAAATAAACCAGCCGCCAAAAGAATGATGCTGACTATCTGGGTGACTGATACGCTTTTGCTCAGGTGCCAGTGCTCGGGTTGTGTGTTCATGGCTTCATTGCCTGTGTCTTTTCCTTACTTCCTTGGCTGGAGCCGTACCAGAATTGCAAGATCATTGGTATTGCGCCGGTGATCACGCCAAGCATCAGGGTTCCGGTCTGTTCGAATGCCGGGGTTACCTCTACGCTGCCGGAGAACAGCAGGTAGGTCAGGAAGAAATAACCGCTGATGAACACAAACGACAGCACCGCCTGGACCCACAGGCCCCCTTTGATGCCTAGTTCCCGTGCACTCTTGCGGTCCTCCACTTCGAGCCGATATACATCAATATCCAGCTCACGCATCTTGAGCTTGAACTGGTTGTCTAGGCTGCGCAGTTCCAGTAGCTGTTCGGGGCTCGCCGTCAGAATGGTGTTGGCAATATCCTGTTCAGTGGCCTTGTCATTACCCAGTAAGGCACTGGCCAGGAACTTGACTGCCGTTCCCGCAACAGGGCCACCAAGGGCAGCGCCCAGAGTCGGCGCCACGCTTTTAACTATCGCTTTCCAGTCCATTAGTAGCTCCAGATTGTGGGACCTGGGGAAATCTCTTTCTCCAGGCATAAAAAAACCGGCTCAGTGACCGGTTGGAGTGGTTGGTTAACTTGTACGAGAACTTACGCCTCGTTAGTTAAGCATCATATCTGGCACGCACGCCGCAAGAATTTATAGCGTTTCCAGGTGTATTTTTTTACAGGTTGAACTAATAAATTTTGTTAAATATTTTTACTCGATAACTATATAGTTAGCATTGAAATAGTCTGGATTGGAATCGCATGCCCCCCAAAACTCGACATCTTTACCGGCCATTTGCGCTGCTAATCCGATAGACATTATCTCTTTTATCCCGGGAACCTCCGTGCTTCTTATCTGAATGTAAGTTGCGCTTGCACAATTTTCGGAAGACCATTTTGACTCGCCAACAAAAAATAGAGTTTGCGCTGCGCCATTATATTGAATGCGCTTAATTAATTGAGCGTTTGTCCTATCAGTCGCATACGTTTGACTTGCGGTGAGGAAACAACCGAGTAACATCGGCAGAAGATAAGATTTACAGTTCATATTTTTCCATATTATGTTCAAGATTTACTACCGGGTCGGAAGCAAAGAATACCCTCCTCTCGGGACACGCTGTGAATACCTCCCTGTACGCTCGTAATCGGCGTCCATGCCACATACGGTCCCGAGATAAGGATATTCTTCCCTTCCGCCTTGTTAGTATATGGTGATTAGTGGTTACCGCGTCCACTATTATCCTGGACTCCTACCCCAGAAGCAATTCTGCACCAGTTCCCCCAAGCTGCTATTACAATCAGACCATTGAGCAAATTTTGTACAACCTATAAAGATGGCTAGTAGCTCCAGATTGTGGGGCCGGTACGCTCAAGATCATCCAGATGCAGGAATCGGCCCTTGTGTGAACCATGCTGCTTTATGCCAATACCAGTGAACCCTTCCTCTATCGCGATCCCCAGCAGCTCATAGGCACGCCCACCTGAAACTGATACATCTACAGCCTGCCCGGTAGTGTGTGTCATGGTCGATCCGATACTGGCGCAGTGGTCCCGACAGCGATAACCGGAGGTGATCACCATCGGCTTGTTGAAGCGCACCCTGGCTCTTATCAATCGGCGCAGCGTGTCATCCGAGAAGTGGAGTTCCCCGCAGCAACGGCAGGACAGCTCCGCTTTCGTGAAGTAGATGTTCTTGAACATGGGATTACCAGAAACGAAAAAGCCCGCACTGGGCGGGCTTGGGATTGATTTGGGCTGTAAAATTCGGCCTTCAAGGCTGGCTAATGAAGAGCTTTGAACACCTTCAACTGTAAATACTGCTCCGGTGACCTACATCGACAATCCAAACAATTAATTCACCGTCATCTATTTCGTATACTAACCTGTAGGTGCCAACTCTAGTTCGGTAAGCGTTTTCGTAACCTTTAAGCTTCTTGGTGTCTGGACCTCTCGGGGTATGCCTCAAGTAGGACAGCTTTTGATCAATGCGAAAACGAACATCTGTTGGCAACTTTTTATATGCTTTTTCGGCTTTTTTACCAAACTTTACCGTGTACGTCATTTTTACTTTTCTCTTTGGTCAGCCCTAGACCAGGGTTCCATGTAGACAGCTCTTCTCCACTATTATTTGAGGACTCTTTTTCTTTCAGGATTTCCTGAATATCCTTCTGATCCTCCGATACTTCATTGCTCATAGCTATTTTTCTCCGCGGTGGAACTCTTCAATTGACTCAGCATCAATACGATCCTCTTCCTCTTCTACGGACCTCAAGAAGTATTCATAGGCCTCAGGGGAAATGAATACTCCTAAAGTGGATTTTCCATCTTCTGAGCGAACGATAATATCTTCATCCACTGGATCAGGAGTTAAAATCATATCTTTTAGCTTCTGATCAAGCTCATTGATGTTAATTTCTCTCATTTCCCAAACCTATATGTGAATTGTGAAGGTTATCGCACATTCAAATTAGTAAGCGCCTTTGCTAAAGACTCAATCCATACCTTACTGACCTTCATCATATTACAATATACGTTGGCCCTGGCGTAGATCAGCACATCGGCCAATGACATCACATTACATTGCGGAGCACATGCCTGAGCTTCAGACACAAAAAAGCCCGCCAAATAGCGAGCTCTTAGCCTGCAATGCGCAAAAAAGGCATGCTAGGGTTTTTATACCCTCTCAGGACAAAGTTGTCAACACCCTGATAAGAAACGCTCCAGATAATCTTCAACGAGTTTAGCCACTGGGCCTAATGCCCTTGAAGGCAGTGAATCCAGGCGACGTTGAAATCGCTTCCAGATCCTCACCCATTCTCGGTTCCACTCTGTCTTGTTACAGCCCAGGATGTCGCGAGCATGATTGAGATTGATAGGCCTGCTGTTCACATCCCGAAGCGCACACGCGGTAATACAAAACAATGCCAACTTGCTGACCCGGGTTCTGTCGTGTGGCTCCTCCCATTGGTCAAACTCGGTCATCAAATAGTGGAGCAGCGCGGCACGTTCTCTAAAACGAGATGTCGGTGGTGCATAAGCAGCCATTCCCCAGCAATAGGCCAGAGGGTCAGCTCGACGCACCTGGGCAATCACGCTCTGAACCATGCCCTTTTCACAGGCGTCCATTATTCGTCCAGCACTACCCTTCCCTACCAGTGTCTCCGACGCTTCTGTTCTGGGGGCTGGCAATCGGCAAATCACCTTTCCCTCATCGTCCCGAAGAACCGTTTTCAGCCTCCGCCTGGAGCCGGTCACTGCTGTACTCTTTCCAGCGATGGCCTCATAGTCGAATGTTGTGGTTGGACTATCAAAGGCGTCATGCCAGGCTTGTCGAGCCGAATGAAATCTCATTGCTTGGATACCAACAAGTTGTGAACCAATAGAGCCGCTTCTCCACTCTTCACCAGTCGCGCCCCACAGCGGTAGACATCCCAGCCTAGCCGCATTGCATGGTGGTACTTCTCTAAATCTGCCTCAAAGCCAGCGCCGCGGTTGTGCCTGCCATTGATCCAGACTCCGCCTTCTATCTCCACTGCAAATTTGCGCTCTGACCATGCGAAATCAAAGCGCCAGTCTTTCAAGCCGGCAGCGGCCAAGCGCTTGCGCAACCCCTTACCAAGGCCAACAATCTGAGCGGCGAACCGATACTCACGTTCAGGTGCCGCTAATCCCGACTTTCTACCCAGAGCCAGGAGCTGAGTGGCGAACATCTCCTCCAGGGCGCTCATCGAATCAACCCCTTGTCTCGCATCCGAGTCTGCGTTTCATACAGTGCCCGTAACTTGCTGCGCTCTATCTCCGCTATTGAGATCTCGGTCTTACAGCGCCCGTCGATCACATCGTGGCAACAATTACAGCCATACACGCCCCACCAGTCGGGAGACTTGCGGGCCAGACCGGAGTTGCTGGGCAGGTGGCACAGCACCACGGTTTCAGGATTGCTATTGCAGTGCGGGTAGAGGCGCAAAGTACAGTCCTCTCCGCGCGCTGTTTGGCGCAACTTAGTGTTGCTCATGCAGCAATGCTCCAAAATCCACGCCCTTGAGGGTGTACTGGTTAAACACCGAGTCGATATAGCGCTGGCATTGCTTGACCGTCATCAACCGCGTCACCGGAAACCAGGCCATCAGATCGAGCTTGTCTTGATAAGCCACCGGGCGAATGATCTTGTCGTAGCTCTCACGGAATTTTTCGTCTTCCTCCCGCAGAATCGGCACCCCAATGGTCAACTTGCACTCGGCGCGGGCATGGTCGCTGTCATTACCGTAGAGGGCGCGACCAATGCGCTGGTACAGCTCGAAGCACATACGGTTCTGGTCCAGACTGCGGTCCTTACCCAGGCGCCAGAAGAAGCGCAGTACCTTGTGCTCTTCAAACAGGCGCTCACACTGGACGAAGAAGCCCTGCAAGCTGGCTTGGCTATTAACCTGAAATTGTTCTGGCATCACGCATGCTCCGCTGGGGTTTCCTCGTCGGCAAACAGGGATTTCAAGTTATCCAAATATGCCTGCGGATTGACCTTCCTCTGGTGCATCGTCCTCACCGGCCCAATACTGCGATTCTGTGGGATATATTTCGGAAGCTCACGGCCGGCCTTGATGTCTCGACATACTTGCATCCAGGCATCGGAGAACAGACGCCGCTGCTTGTCATCAGATTTCTGCGCCATCACGCTCCAGTCGAGCTTCTTGTACGCGGCATAGACCGCTGGGTGGAGCCTGGAGAAATCGCGGTTCGTCTCTCGCGGTCCCATGAACCGCTGAAGCTGTCTGAAAGCTTCCTGCTCACTCGGTACATCCAACTGGCTCAGCTTCCGCAATCCGCACATCTCGATAAAATCTCCAGTCGATGGCAAGAATGGTCCTGCGCTTTGCCGAAGCTCAGCCAAACCGCCTTCGATCACGCTCCAGTCAGAAATGCCTGCCTCCATCAGCGCCAGCAGCCACTGGTTCTTGGCCGCTCCAATCGCCGACTGGTCCGGGAAGGCCGCCCGCCAGCCCGGCTTGATGCCCGCCAGTTGCTTGAATAACTCGTTCACGAGCTGCGCCGTTGAGCCAGTCGGTTTCATCGGTGAATGGGTTTGCCGGTTGTGATGAGCCATTGCCATTGGGCTGCCCTCCGTGGTTGCGTAGGTGGTTCTGGAGCCAGTCAAATCGAAAGCCCTGCCAGCCCTGCTTGCAGCAGAGCCCGAGGCAGTCATCCACCGAGTACCCGGCGTTGTGCGCTGCCCGGAGTTCCTTGGCCATCAGGTTGACAGCGGTTTGGGTAAGCGGGGCTCGCTTGGCTTTGCGGACAGCCAGCCAGTCGGACAGGATTTGGTTATCAGGGGGATTGGGCCAGCTATCGAAATTGATTTTCGACTTCCCAGGTTTTGCAGGGGCGCGCTTGCGCGCACCACCACTGGTTACTTTGTTAGATCGTTTCTTTGTATATTCTTTACTTTGTAGTGTCGGCAAATCCGTATCCGGCAAATCCGTATCCGGGTTTTCAGGAAGTGGATAATCCGCGCCATCCACTTCCGGATTTTCAGGAAGTGGTGCATCGAAAATCTCATAATCTGTGCCCTGCATTTTTCCGTTGTCATCACGCACTGGAGTGCGACGGGCATAACGCAACTCGATCAGCTCATTCAGTAGTTTGTAAATCTTATCTCTGCCTTCCTGTGACTCTCTGGCCAATGCAGCAACAGATACGGTCCAGTTGTCCGGTTTTGACAGAAGGTGGATCAAGAGGCCAGCCGCTCCGTATGACAGCCGACGGTCCGTAGCAACTTCATTGGAAATCACCAGGTAATGCGATTCTGGACGCGGCCCTCGCCTAATCATTTATGTCTCCGTCCGCTTCTGCGGCTTTAAATGGTTTTGGTACTGTTGCTTGGAAAGGTGCCGGTCTGCCTCGGCTGCCTCACCACTACCCAGGTGACGGGATCTCGCGGTATGCTGGAAGCTCCTACACCAACAGCTACCAGAAAAAATAATGAATAACTTACTAGTTACCTATGACTTAAATCAGCAGCTCAGGCTCCCTCCAATTGTCAAAGCCCTTCAGGACATCAGTGCCGGTTATTGGGCAAGGCTATCTGAGTCGTCCTATGTAATCAGTACCGATTCAGACCCAGCTCAAATTTTGTGTGCTCTGACATCCTTGATCGATCAAAACGATAAGCTGTATGTCATTACTCTGAATTCGCCATGGGCAAGCTGTGGCTCTAAGGAGGTGAACGCATGGCTTGACCGTGCACTCTCCTGATCTGATCACCTCTACAGCTCCACCATCTTCAATCAGGCGCTCTAGTAGCGCCTCGGAATCAGATGTCAGTGGCTCCAAAACAAACTCGCCATTAATTTTTCTAATCTTCATCTCATCTCCCTTTTTTGGTTGGAGAAAAAAACCAGATCGACACAGTAGAGAGGGGGCTGGATAAATGAGCCAAACTCACGACCCAACCGGTTGAGTCGCTTGATTGGAAACAAGCCATGAAAACCAATCTCAATATTGAGGTGACCATCTGCTGGCACAAGATCATTACCTCTTCAGCAGCTCTGCTCTTTGCGCTCAGCGAAAGTGGCCTCCTCTAACCAAGCCCCAGGACCGGTTGCACCCGGTCCTGGGCACTACCCAGCCCCCCTCTCTACTATGCCGATCTGTTAAAAAACTCTGGCAGCGCTTGGGCTGTCAGGAAAAATCTATGTTCAGCCACCTTTCAGGGACTATTCAGGTCCTCCTGAACGCCCGAATATTACCTTTCGGAATTCCGGGCTTATTTCGTTTCTTTAACTCTCGCTTCACAATTTCGGCGAAGAATTCTTCCGTAGTTTTGCCATATTTTTTGGCCAGTTGATCTAACTTTTCGGCCTGCCCATGCGTGAACGGTGTGAACATTTCCTTCATAGGCCCTCTCCGGGGCCTTCAGGCCGCTTGACCTTCGTTGCTATCCTCATCAGAGAACAGCGCTAGCTGTGCTTCAACAAACTCACGCACCAGGACTGCTTTTTGCGTTCTGTTGAACTCTGCTAGTGACTCGATAAGTTTGTAAGTCGCGTCATCAACGCGTAATTTGATCTCACGGTCCTTAATATGCTTGGGGTCTGCATACATGCTTGATGCCCTTATCTTTATTCAGTTGATTCCTAATGGTTATTCAGGCCGCAGAGTCGTGGCTGCCAGGTGCTGGAAACACTTCGTCGAACGAGCATGGCGCGCCATTGCTGTTCAGCACCCGAAGGATTCGCCGAACATCATCTACGCCAGGCACCCGGGCGCCGGTTTCGTAAGAAGACCATCGGCTTTGGTGCTCCCAGCTAGCCTTTGCCGCAGCTTCAGCCTGTGTAAGCCCGGCCTTCTTTCGGTAATCAGCAATCCTATTCATTTGCTTCTCCGTATCACATGAGAGAAGAATAATCACGATATGTGATATATGTCAACACAAATTGCGTTATGCGTTTACCACACTCCGCGTTATAAGTGCGGCATGAGCATTGGTAAACGAATTAGAAGCGCCAGACAGGCAAATGGTTGGTCACAAGCCGAACTGGCCCACCATTGCGGCTGGGAGCACCAGAGCCGTATTTCCGGCTATGAGAACGACAAGCGAGAGCCGAGTTTTGAGGATGTCCGCGTAATCGCTAGCGCCTTGGGTATCCCTGCAGTATCTCTGTACTCAGATGGAGCCAACTCAATACAGGAGCAAGATGGAAATTATCACGCCAATGTGGCGCCGGGCCCCGACATTCGCGGCAAGATACCGCTAATCAGCTGGGTGCAGGCTGGCGATTGGGCTGAGATTGTCGATAACTTCACGCCCGGCGAGGCTGACGAGTGGCGTGAAACCACAGCCCGCGTGGGACCGCACGCCTTTGCCCTACGCGTGGAGGGCGACTCCATGACTGCGCCGAGCGGGCTATCAATCCCCGAGGGTTCGGTTGTGATCGTGGACCCGGATGCTGCCTATATGAACGGCTCCATCGTCGTCGCCAAGCTGGTGGACACCCAGGAGGCCACGCTCAAAAAGCTGGTGATCGACGGCCCCAACAAGTACTTGAAGCCGTTAAATCCGGCCTACGCTCCAATCCCCATCAACAGCAACAGCCGCATTGTCGGAGTAGCCAAGAAATTCGAATTCGATTTATAAGAACATCCGAGGGCCGATATGAACTACAAGCAGAGACTGACCTTGATCTGTACTGCTATTGCAGTATTTATCATGGTAATTTTTCCTCCATATGTGATTATCGGCCCACGCCACACCATCCTTAAAGCTGGTTATGGGTTTTTGCTCGACCTCCCCCTTTACGAGTATAGAATTCCTGCAACGGTAGATGCAAAAACACTACTCATGCAGATTCTGGCAGTTCTCATCATCTGCGGGCTAGCTTTTACTGCGCTTAAAAAAAAAGAACCCATGATGAAGAAAGAATAATTCCAATACTTTCGACCCTGACGCAGAAGGCTTTTTTAACAAGATGTAAAATCACCTGTTTTTGGCATGGGCTTAGTAAGTCTGAGGCTAACAATTTCGTTGTTTCTCATACAGAATTTTTGCTTAAGCGCTATAGCGAAAAATATAAACCTGAGCGTGCGCTAGCAATGTTGAGCATCTTAACATTGCGAAAGAGTATGGATGCTTCCATTCATTTTATGGGTTGTGCTGAAAAGTATGCCACATCAATGATCCTGAAATATCCGAATACAGCGCTTAGCTCTGTATTGTTGAAGAACGTTAAAGCAGCAAAGGCCACATAGGACAAAGCTCGACATCCTACCGAAAGCCCGCTCCACGCGGGCTTTTTTGCGTCAAAAATTAGCTTCTCTGACCATACCTGACTGTTTAGTCGCATATTTTATGCAAAATATCGCGATTCGCGTTGACTGCAATATCTCGTTATGTGATATTTAAGATATCACGAAAGGCAATAGCGGTCAGCAAGGAAGGGACATGACAGCCACAGCACAAAAGCTACCGGAAGCCCCTTGGGCTGAATTGATCGAACGCCGTCTCGGCAGCCTGGAGGATGTGATCGCGCTCGTGCAGCGAGCTATACCTGAAGTGGGCAAACCCGGCGGATCGACCATATCCAGCACAATTCTGACAAGCGGTTGTATTCGCCTCGACAGTGCCACTCGTCAAGCTGAGCCCGACCTGAAAGGGTTCCAGGAGGTGGCGCAATGATGCCCTTCGCCACCAACTCAACCAGACCAGTAGAGAGCGCACTGAGTGACTTTGAGCGCCACCAAGACGGCCAGCCAGAAGAAACTGCCGAAGATACAAAGCGCGTGGAGAGGGGCATTGCGGAGTATTTCTTGGAGCACATCCTCCCTAAGAAATGGCGGGATCGTTCTCGCCTGGAGACCTGCTGTGAATCTCGATTCTCGGAGATTGCCCTGGATGAAATCGACAAGAGCCGCATGGGTGACATTCTCCTGTGGGCCAGTGCCAGCCAAGAGTTTGCCAACGAATGCGCCTTGAAGCTGGCTAAAGCGTTTCGCGAAGAGCTGGAGCCGCTTGCCGTAGAGCATGGTTACATCGAAGGGCTGCCAGGCTCCTGGCGCAAACCCACCGAAGACGAAATTGAAAACGTTACATTCTTCATAGAGATGTACCTGATGCGGGAATCAGGAAAGCTCAGCCAAGAAGCCGCTCTCGCTCACAACCTCATCGATAAGCACATCCCCACCTTTATCGAAAAACTGGCGGAAGGCTCCGATTCAACCGGCCAGAGCCTTCTGGCCACAACGGCTCTGGCCGGCTACCGCAATGAAGCCGGGGATTTGATTCACGACGCCGCATTAGCCACCACTCGCTATATCGCCGAGAAATATTTCTGGCAGTTCGAGAAAGCGGCACGCACTGCCGGGTATATCGCCGAAAACGCTCCTTTGAATTAATAGGGGTATGCCTGAAATGATCAACCGCCTCTCTGAAAAACGAATCATCAGCTTCATGAAGTGGCTTGCCAACCATGGAGCAGAGATGCTGCCGATCACCAATGAATATGAGGTGATTCGTTTCCGTTGTTCCCAAGGCGTCGGTGTTATCTATCGAAACAGCAAGGGTAAATTCTCTGTCAGCGGCCCACTCGTTATTGAGGCTTTAACCGCATTTTTTTCCAGTGGAAAGTGGGCCGGAAAGGGAAAGCCAACAAAGGGATTTTGTGGGAATAAACGTAAGCAGCAGCTTTTGAAGCGAGACGGCGATGAATGTTTCTACTGTGGGCGACCGTTTGAACTTGATAAGGATATCACTGTGGAGCATCTGGTTTCACTAAGCCAGCGCGGCCCGAACAGAATAGAGAATTTAGTGCTGGCTCATAAATCCTGCAACCAGAAAGCTGACAATCTCCCGGTCATTGAGAAGGTTCGGCTGCGCGAAAAAATGCGGGCTGAGGTGAACAAGAAATGAAAACTATGCAGATAAAGAAAACCAGCATCAGTAGAGCCGCAGTTCGGATAACTCGCATAGCCAGTTATCTATTCCCCACTCTGAAAATAAGCGCGGTTCGCGACTGGGAGGCGGACTGGTGGGAAGAGGTTTGTATAGCTGTTCGGGAGCGCTGCCGCAATGCCTACGAGCGCTGGGGATACTTGGAAAACCCCTATCCGGAGGGCGATTTACGGCGCTGGGAGTGGATACAGGAATCCCAAGCAATCATTCGTGAACGTTTGCAGTCAGCCCTGGGCGACATTAGTTGGGCAGAAGAAGCCGTCTACGAATTAGGTGCAGCAAAACGCGGTGAAATTATCCCTTTCCCGCAGCAGGAAGCGGCTAAACAAAAAGTGAACTGGGAGTGTGAGGATATCTATGTCTAGGGAAATTGCAAAAACCGGTGGCTTTGCATTGCAGCCTCAAAACATGAGCGAAGCCATGGAAATAGCCAACATGCTGGCCGCCAGCCAAATGGTGCCAAAGCAGTATCAGGACAGGCCCCAGGACGCACTGGTGGCCATGATGATGGGTGGCGAGCTTGGACTCAACCCAATTCAATCTTTGCAGAACATCGCAACCATCAATGGAAAACCCTCCATCTACGGTGATGCGCTCCTGGCCCTAGTACAAAACCATCCCTGCTTTGGTGGCCATGAAGAAAGCTTTGACGAGCAGACCATGACCGCAACCTGCACAGTCTGGCGCCGTGGAGAGGATAAGGTTCACACACAGACGTTTAGCCAGGCTGACGCCCAAAAAGCAGGGCTCTGGGGCAAGTCTGGTCCCTGGACTCAATACCCCAAGCGCATGTTGATGTGGCGGGCGCGAGGTTATGCCCTGCGCGATAAGTTTTCTGACGCCCTCGGTGGATTAATCACAGTGGAAGAGGCCCAGGACATCCCCGGAGAGCGTGACATTACTCCACGCAGAGAGCCCGCTAAGCAATGCCTGCCCGAACAGTATCCAGACGAGAAATTCAACACGAATTTTGAAACCTGGAAGGGCTTGATTGTGACAGGCAAGAAATCCCCCGAAAAAATCCTGGCCACACTTGAGAGCCGTGCAGTCCTCAGCGAAGTACAGCGCCAGAAAATTCTAGCTATCGGCAATGAGGAAGCAGCAGCATGAGAATTCTAAACCTTACCCAAGGTACTCCTGAATGGCACGCCGCCCGCGCTAAATACTTCACTGCTAGTGAGGCACCCATAATGATGGGGGACTCCAAGAGAATTAAGCGCACCGAGCTTTTGAGCTTGAAGTTCACCGGTGACGAAAAGGAATACAGCGATTGGGTTCAAAAGAACCTTTTCGACAAAGGCCACGCTTTAGAGGCAAGTGCTCGCCCAATTGCTGAGTCAATCATTGGAGAAGAGCTGTACCCGGCAACCGCTGTTTGTGATGAAGACTATCTGCTGGCCAGTTTCGACGGTATCACCATGGATGATCGCATTATCTGGGAGCACAAACAGTGGAATGAGGAAAAGGCTTCCACTGTCCAGTCTGGACAGTGCCCTGTAGAAGATGCTTTCCAGGTCCAGCAACAGCTGTTAGTAAGCGGTGCTGAAAAGTGTCTGTACATGGTGTCTGACGGCACCGAAAACCGGTGCGTCCATCTCTGGTTACTACCAAATGAAAAGGATCAACAATTTATCCTGGCAGGCTGGCAGCAATTCGCCGAAGACCTGAAGAACTACCAGCCAGAGCCAAAGGCGAATGAAGTTGTTGGCCAGGCTCCTAAAACCTTGCCGGCTCTGCATATCGAAGTTAAAGGCATGGTCACCGCCAGTAACTTGCAGGAATTCCGTAACCACGCCTCGACCGTATTCAAAGGCATTAGCACAGATCTGGATACCGACCAAGACTTCGCCGACGCAGAGAAGACCGTGAAGTGGTGTAAAGAGGTTGAGGAACGCCTCAGCGCGGCTAAAGCGCATGCTCTCAGCCAAACCCAGTCTATCGATGAACTCTTCAAAACAATCGATGACATTAGTCAAGAGGCCCGCGGCAAACGCTTGCAGCTTGAAAAGCAGGTTAAGGCCCGTAAAAGCGAGATCCGCGAAGAGATCGCCATGGAAGCAGCTAAGGCCATGACAGATCACATAGAGCAGATCAATCAGACCTTGGCTGGCATTGTTCGGATGCCGGCCATCCCTACCAACTTTGCCGGCGTTATGAAGGGCAAGAGAACCGTTGCCAGCCTGCGCGATGCCGTCAACACCGAGCTGGCCCGCGCCAAAATTGAAGCCAACCAGATTGCCGACAAGATCCGTATCAATCTGGAAACGCTTCGCACAGCTACTGCTGGCTATGAAACGCTATTTTCCGATACCCAGGCTCTGGTACTGAAAGATGGTGATGACCTTCGGGCAGCTATCACTGCACGCATCGCCGAACACAGAGAAGCTGAAGAAAAGCGCAAACAAGAAGAGGAACAGCTTCAAGAGGAAGCCCAGCGCTTTGGTGAGCAAGTAGATCGGGATTGTGAACGCGCTCAAAAGTCTCACATTCAGCCAGCAAACCCGTCCATCAGTCAAGTCTCCTCTCCCTCCACCCGAAGGAGGCGCCCCTGCGATGCAGTAATCATTGGCACCATCGCCACTCAATTTCGGGTGAACGAATCCACGGTTATTGAATGGCTTATGGACATGGATCTTCAGAGCGCAAGCAAAGCTCTGGCGAGTAATTTTTAACCCGCGCCCCTGGCGCATTCAATCAGCTGTACCCCCAAGCTTAGGGCCTTTGGTACTGGGCCCATTTTTTAAAAGGATCTAATTATGGATGTCAAAATCGAAAGCGCCCAGCCCTACGAAACTGTCGAAGCACCACAGGCTGAAATCCCTGAATGGATAAAATTCGCAGGAAACGAGACAGGCGGCCTCCCTGCAGGGATTGAGGAGGGCACCCCAATCGCCATCCGCCTGCGTCAGGGCACAGAGCTGGCTGTATTTGCCGGTGACTCGTTTGATCTGACCCTTGGGGATTGGGATCACGACGACCACGAAAAAGATATCGTCGCCTATCGCCTGCTCTCAGTCAAAGAAGCGCGGGAGTTTATCGGGGCACAGGCTGTTATCGAACACGTCTCCCCACAGTTAGAGAAACAGCTTGATCACTGTACAACCGTCATCAATGACCTGAAACAGCAATTCGGCAACCCCCTATTTGAGAGCCTAATGCCCAAAATTGTCGCTACCCTCCGCTGTCCAGGCGGCAAGTACAAAAGTGTCACTGCCAACGCTACCAAATCCGAAGCCTGGCTTTTACAGCAAGTCATGCCGGCGTTTAGTGAACCACCCAAGGATTGAAAACCCAGAGCCGGTGTAGGGCCGGCAGATTTAGAAGTCACCTTAAGCCCGCACTTGCGGGCTAAGTCGGTAGAAAAACCAGCGAACGCGAGAAAATAGGTTGAGTCAGAAAGTGATGGATTAAATAGGCATGAACATGCAAAAGGCGCCAATACGGAAGAGCACACTTCCCCTGTTGACAAAAATCGGGGAACAGTGCCATGCTTATCCCGCTCTCGCAAAATCGAGAGCCGGGATATGCAACCCGTATTTACAAGGCGCCGGAAAGACGCCTTTAGCTGTATGCGTCTTTTTTTGTGCGCGAAACCTCCTTGTTATGGTGGGGTATTCGGGGGGCCTTCGGGCCCGCCGTTTCCTTGTAGCGGTATTGCATACCCGTCTACCCCGCCGCCTTATCGAGATATGCAACTCCTTGGCGGCGGGTAATCAGCTATGCAAGGAGGCTATCATGCCAAACTCCCCTGTCATTCCGTTTGACTTTCACTCCCATGCTGTACGCGTCATAGAAGCTGATGACGCAATCTGGTTCGTTGCTACCGATGTGGCGACAGCCTTAGAGTACACAACTGCCAAGGATTTAGCCCGTAACCTGGATGACGACGAAAAGGGTAGGCAGATTGTGCCCACCCTTGGCGGCGACCAGGAAATGACCGTCATCAACGAATCCGGCCTGTATCACGCGGTACTCAAGAGCCGCAAACCTAAGGCACAAGAGTTCCGCCGCTGGGTTACTTCGGAAGTTCTACCCACTATCCGCAAAACCGGTGGCTACCACGCAACTCAAACCACAGACGCCGACAAATACGCCCTGCTAAACGCCATGGTGGCCCAGATGCGCCTGCCAGGTAACCCAGTCGTAGTGCCTTATCTGGACCTGATCCGCCTTGCCACCCGCTGCGACGCAATGATCAAGTTAAGCCATAAAACCGCAGGTTTGGCGGAGTGCCTGACACAAGACCTGCAACAACTAAAGGCTGCCACTGGGCGAGGGCTTCTACTGGAAGACAGCGCATGAACTATTCACAGAATGCAAACAGAACCTCTCAAGGAACGGCAAGGAGAGAAGAAATGAATATCAGATGACCCTACCTCCTTACTAACAGCCGGTGTTGTTTTTTTATGCTCCGCCCTGGAAAAAAGCTAATTAATTTAATCGACAAATCTAATGCTTTCCGCAGTAATAACAAAATGAAATTGAGTAAAGACGAAAGGAAAAGCAGATCTGATGAATGTGGCGCGGCTTTGGCCGCGTCGCAATTTACAGAATAAGGAAATGAAGCACTGTGACTCAAAAGGTAAGAATATGAAAACACCTCGCCGCATTTTGCGATTACCTGAAGTTGAGCGACTCACCGGCTATAAACGTAGCAGTATTTACCGGATGGCCAAGGAAGGACAGTTTCCTCAGCAAAAGCGGATAGGGCCAGGCGCCGTTGGCTGGGACAGTCGAGAGGTGGAGACTTGGGTAGAGAAAAAACTTGATGGTGTCGCATAAAAACATTCACCTGATTTGGCGATGCTTTACGACGAGCCTACTAGATGTTTTTCCAAAATGGCCTGGAAGCACACCCCAGATCCACATAGTTTAAATGCCTATAGGCTTGTTGGGATGCTTGAAGAGTAGCGCAGTATTAAGTGGGGGGCTAAGTGGGGGATTGTAGAGCTAAGAAATAAAAAATCCCTGAAAAATCAGGGACTTATTTTTAAAAATGGCGGTGAGGGAGGGATTCGAACCCTCGATGCCTTTCGACATACACACTTTCCAGGCGTGCTCCTTCGGCCACTCGGACACCTCACCAAATTGTTACCCCCTGAAAAAAACTCGCTTTCAGAAGGGGGCGTTCTCGATTTCTAAATATCCAATGAAATCAATAAGATATCTAACATCCTGGCCGAGAAACCGCGCACTTTACCCAAATGCTTCTCCATATGCAAGCACTAATGTGCACTCCAATATGAAAAAAACGCATCCACCTGTAGATCTGGTGCCTGGCGAGGAGCACTTTCGGGGGTCCCGCAATAGATAAAGCCGTCTATTCGCTCGTTCTGGGCCAGTCCAAGCTCCTTGGCCACCAGCGGATTGCCTGCCAATGGGCCGGTACGCCAATAAGCGCCCACACCCTCAGCGTAGGCGGCAGTGAGCATGGCCTGTACTGCTGCGGCCGTGGACATATGCTGTTCGAGATAGGGCACCTTTGGGTGCTCCTGCAGGCGGGTAATGGCAATGATGATTAAAGGCGCACGCAAGGGCATGCCCAGGGTCCGCTGGCGCTGTGCCTCCGTCAGGGTCACCCCCTCTGCCTGCTCGCTCGCATGCAGGAAAATCCGCCCCAGGCGCTTGCGCGCCTCTCCTTCCACCAGCAGGAATCGCCAGGGGCGCAAACAGGCATGGTCCGCCGCACGTAAGGCAGCACGAAAGAGGTTTTGTCGCTGCTGTTCGGTTGGCGCGGGGCCTATAAGCTTGGCTGTTGAAACTCTATTATGCAGGGCTATCAGGGCATCCATGGTGCTCTCCAGTTACATACTGAGTCCGAAGTCTACCGCAATGAACCCTAGCAATGCCTGCACTGGCCCAAAGTGCGCAAAAGGCCCGGCAACGGTTTTTTCGCAATCTGGGTTTTGGAAGAGTACACTTCACCCAATAAAACGCTGCGCAGCCATTGCCCGACACAGGGGATACTGGAGCCCATCTTCCACCTGCTCGCAACATGTTCAATTTCTGCTCCAATGGAAAAAGATAACCACAAATGCAGAACCAGCACGAAGGAGACACAGGGCGGAGCATCAACCCCCATTACGCCACCTATTTTCGCACCCTGGTCTGTTTCGCGGCAGCGGGCACCCTGATCAATGTCAGTGCAGACGGCTGGTCACCCCCATGGCAGTTAGACAAGCTGCTCAGTATCAGTATGGCGGTGTTACTAGTAACCTACTGCGCCGTCGCCCAGTATATTCTTTGCCGGGTCCAGGCTATAAAAGCGCAAAAGGCCCGCCGCTTCCTGACCTTCATCGATACAGTATTGATTGGCATTACCATCGCGCTGGCCAACTTTAGTATGCTCCCATCCCTACTGTTTGTTACTGTTGTACAGCTGAATGCCCTCACCTCAGGCGGCGGGCGCAACTGGTTTGAGCATAATACCGGCCTACTTGTGGGCGTTGCCGCTGGTTACCTAATGCACAGGCCAACCCTGTTAATCAGTGCCGACCTCACCATCAGCACCGTGAGCCTCATTGGGATTTTGGCTTATCTGTGCGCCTACGCTTTTTTCACCCAGCGACAGATCAGGCTGCTTGAGAGCGCTAACTGCGCTCTGATAACCGAGCAGCGGGTAAGCAAGTTGCGTTCCTATAAATTGTCCAAATACCTGCCCAACCGACTGTGGCGTTCTGTAACCACCGGTGACGAGCAAGCACTGACCACCCAGAGGAAGCTGCTGAGTGTTTTCTTCTCTGATATCAAGGATTTCAGCCAGCTTACTGAAGAACTGGAAGCGGAAACCTTCACGCTTCTGCTCAACAACTATCTCTCTGAGATGGCCCGCATCGCCGGGCAGTACGGCGGCACCATCGATAAATTTATTGGCGATGCAGTGATGGTGGTATTTGGAGACGACGAAAGTAATGGGCCGAAATCCGACGCCCTGCGCTGCGTGGCCATGGCCCTGGCAATGCGCAAGCGCGTGCGAGAAATGAAACAGGAATGGTACAGCAAAGGGATCTCACGGCCCTTGCAGGTGAGAATGGGCATCAATACTGGCTACTGCACCGTGGGCATTTTTGGTACGGTCAACTACCAGTCCTACACAGTGATGGGCACGCATGTAAATCTGGCTTCGCGCCTTGAAGGTGCGGCCCAGCCCGGGGAAATCCTGATCAGCCACGAGACCTGGGCCATGATTAAGCACACGGTCATGTGCCGCGACAAAGGGCATATCACCGTAAAAGGGATCAGCACCCCGGTAAAGGTCTACCAAGTTACCGATCTGCGCAAAAACCTTGGTGGCCAGCAGAGCTATCTGGAAGAACACGCACCCGGCTTTTCCATGCACCTGGACCTGGACAAAATTCGCAATTATGACAAAGAAAAAGTGTTGCAGTCCTTACAAAAAGCAACTTCCAGCCTGAAGACCAAGGTGATTATTTGAGTCTTGTGATTATTAGTCTGCAGAGCCATCACAATTTGGTTTGTTAAAGGGCTGTGTGCATACGGACAGCCAGGTTACCCATAATCCACACGGTACCCAGAACGATAATCAACAGAATCAGGGTTGAGAACAGTACCAGTGCCAGATTTTCACGCTGCTCTTTTTGCGTAGTCGCATTTAGGAAGTACTTGAGCTGCACAACCAGCTGGGCCACTCCCAGCAGTCCTACCAGCAACAGAACACGCTTATTATCCGGACCTGCAGAGAGCACCGCTGCGAAGGCGGCGAGCGTCAACACTACAGACAGTACATAGCCGGTGAGATAAGCACGCAAATGGGTTGTAAATCCGGATTTGTCAGCCATATATCCACCCGCCAAAGTAGACTACCGAAAATATCCCGATCCAGATCAAGTCCAGAAAGTGCCAAAACAGAGCCAGGCGCAAAAAACGCAGCTTTATGATATCCACCATCCCCACGCACCATATCTGTGCAATCAGCACCAGCATCCACAGACAACCAAATGTAACATGTAGCCCGTGCAGGGGCACAAGGCCAAAAAAGGCGGACAGATAACCACTACGCTGTGGTACCCCCCCTTTTGCGGCCATTGCTGAGAAATCGTAAAGCTCCAAAGCCAGAAAGCCGAGCCCCAGAACCAGGGTCAGCACCACCCAGAATAAAAAACTGGCTTGGCTACGCTGATGTTTCATAGTAACCGTGGCAATACCCACGGTGAGGCTACTGGTAAGCAGCAACATAGTCTGAGCAAACAGGCTGCCAAAATCGAACAACTCTTCCGGGCCAGGTCCCCCGGCCGTGGCGCCGATCATAGTGATATAAATGGCGAAGACGACCCCAAAGAAAATCAGATCGCTCATCATAAAAACCCAAAACCCAAAGATGGCCACATCCGGATCTTTGTGCAAGGCACCTGGAATATCTCCCGGGTTCGTGCTCGGATTATTGATTGCAGTGTTTCCTTCCATCTATTGGTCTAATGCTCCAATTTGGCATAGCCTGTGTTCTGCGGGGTATTTTCAAAGTCCCTGTCCACCGCTTGGCTCCTTTTCACCAATCCCAACCATCGCTCCGTATCTGACTGGACTTCACTTGCCGGAATAACTCGCTCGGATTCCCAACGAAAAGAGGAAGCTATCACTGCGCCGAGTATCAGCAACGCAGAGGCCAGGGCCAACCACCACATATACCAGACCAGAGCAAACATCAGGACTCCACTGGCCACACACAGAATAAAACCCAGGGGGTTGTTTTTCGGAAGCTCAATATCCCGGTATACCTTTGGCGGCTGATAGGCGTACCCCTGTTCCTTGGCCTCGGTAAATGCATCCCGTTCCGTTACCCGGGGTAATTGGGCAAAATTATAGGATGGTGCCGGTGCCGGTATCGACCACTCCAGGGAGCGGCCATCCCAGGGGTCACCGACGGGTACCCGGTTTTGGTTTCTGTTGCGCACGCTCACGATCAATTGCACCACAATGGTAATCAGCGCGGCGAGTATCACCATCGCACCAATAAAGGCCACCACCATAAAAGGCTTGAAGGTTAGGTCCATATAACTGAAGGAGCGCCGTGGCATGCCGAGCAGCCCCGCTCCATACAGAGGGAGAAATGTCATCATAAAACCGGCAATCCACAGAAACGCTGACAGCCGGCCCAACTTGTCATTAAGACGAAAACCGAACGCTTTCGGAAACCAGTAATTGTATCCAGCGAGAAGACCAAACAACACACCGGGAATCAGTACATTGTGGAAATGCGCCACCAGAAACAAGGTATTATGCACCTGGAAATCCACTGTCGGATTGGCCAGGATCACGCCGGTCAAACCGCCGATCACAAACAAAATCAGAAACCCAATAGCGTAAATCATCGGCGCGGTAAAGCGAATCCGCCCTCGGTACATGGTCGCCATCCAGTCATAAACTTTAACACCGGTGGGTACCGCAATCAGCATGGTTGCAATACCGAAAACGATATTGATCGTGGGGCTCTGCCCCATGGTAAAAAAGTGGTGCAACCACACGGTAAAACTCAATACCGCAATACTTGCAGTAGCAAAAACCAGAGATTTGTACCCGTAAAGTCTCTTTGCGGAAAAAGTGGAAAAAACTTCGGAAAAAACACCGTAAGCGGGTAAGACCAGCAGGTAGACCTCTGGATGTCCGAATAGCCAAAACAGGTTGGCATAATTCATCATGTTCCCACCGAGATCATTGGTGAAAAAATGAAAATCCAGGTACCGATCCAGTCCCAACATCAGTGCTGCTACACTGAGCGGTGGCAGGGCAAAAATCATCAAAATAGAAGAGCACAACGCCGTCCAGCAGAACATCGGCATACGAAATGGCCGCATCCCGGGGCAACGACATTTCAAGATGGTCACGGTGAAATTAATCCCCGTAAGGGTGGTGCCCACACCGGAAAATACAATGGCCCAGATCCAATAGTCAGGGCCAACACCGGGGCTGAAATCCGCCCCCGTGTAGGGTGGATAAGCGGACCAGCCACCGGTGGAAAACTCACCCACCACCAGGGATATCATCATTAACAGGCCGGATGACACTGTGACCGCCAGGCTGATCTGGTTTAATACCGGAAAAGCCACATCGCGGGCACCAATCTGAAGTGGCATCACGTAGTTGATAATACCCACCAGGAATGGAACGGCCACGAAAAAAACCATAATAGTGCCGTGGGTACTAAACAACTGGGCAAAGTGGTCTGCATAGAGAAATCCCTCTGGTGCGGCGGCCTGTTGCGCCCGCATCACCATCCCTTCCAGTAGACCGCGAGTCAGCATCACCAACGCAAACACAATATACATGATGCCGATTTTTTTATGATCCGTACTGGTCAACCACTCGGACCAGAGAATGCCCCAGACCCGATACCAGGTCATTAATCCGAGCGTGGCAAGTGTGGCAAAAATCACAATACTACCGGCGGCACTGGCAACAGCCTCACTCACCGACGGATTATGCAGGAAGCTGCTGAAAACGATTGAATCCCAGTTCAATTTTCCCAGCCAGAAGTGATCGGCACTACTCATGGTTGCGCATCCCTCACAGCATCCTTACTCCGGCCAAATTTTTCCGTACCGGGTTGCTCCTCAATACTGAGCGGTTTACCGGAGTGATAGCGCATCACAATGTTCCGGAAAAGCTGTAAATTGGGTAGCGTGAAATAAATGGCTTTGGCAGGCATTTGCGCCGTGGCCAATTCACTATGCGCCTTGCGCCGAGTTGAACGCTCAGCCAAACGATGATAGGTGGCCGTATCCAGTTCAATTCCCACAGCACGCACCTGTTCCGACCAGGTGTGAAATTCCTCTTCGCTCCTCACCAATACTGTAAACTTTTGATCGGCAAATCCCCTTCCCGTGAACTGAGTGTTTTCCCCCTCGGTTTCCCCAGTTTTCGAAGCAATAAAATTAAGCTTGGTGGTCATACCCGGCATCACGTAGATTTGCCCAGCGAGAGCGGAGATCAGGAATGATTGCATTACCGTATCGCTGGTCAAAGTCATGGATACTGGTGTGTGTACAGGAATCACCAGTTCTCCAACCGTGGCGATACCCAGGTCGGGGTAAATGAAAAGCCATTTCCAGTCCAGTCCCACCACCTGCATCTGTATAGGCGGTAGAACCCCTTCAACCGCCTGGTAGGGGTCCAACCGGCTGGTGGCACGCCAGAGCATGGAAGACAGGACCAGTATCACCATAAAAGGGACACCCCACATCATCAGCTCCAGCGGACCGTAAGATTCCCACTTGGGTGCATAAATACCGTGTCCTTTCTTGCGGCGGTACTTGATCAGTATCACCGGCACCAGGATAAACACCGGAAAGATCGCCACCATGGTCAGGGCTATCACCCACAGGAAATGCGTTTTCTGCTCCTGGGCGATGGGCCCCAGAGGCACCAGGAAAGACTCGGCAGCAGAGACTTGGCCGGGACTCAATAAGAAAGGTAGAAAAAACAAGAATACAAGCGTGAGCCTGGGCAAATGGAAAAATCTCCACCCCGGCGCCCGGTGGCTCAGTTGCAGAAACCCCACAGGCGATCCAACTTTCCAGTCCATGGTAAAGTCCGCCGAAGATATTATTTCCCCGTCAATCAGGCAGATTGCCAGGTCCGTATGGCATAAAAAAAGTCACCACCGCTCTGTGTGCCCCTTGAATGCAAGCAACTCTGCGCGGTTGTACCGCTACTTCAAGGGCGATTGTTCGGCAAACCGTCTCACCAGACCAGAATAGCTGATCGGGGCACGCTTGTCCGCCAGCCGAACGCCAGCTCGGGGGGCAATGGATGTTGCTTTGCGTGTTTAAAATTAGAAAGCCCACCCCCCACCAGAGTGCTTCCGGGCCAATCCTGAAAAAACCGGAAGACTACTGGCGGGGAAAGCGCGGTGGCAAATGTTTCTCAATACACGTAGTACGCAGGGGGTTAATATCCAGGCCCCCGCGGCGAGTATAGCGGGCGCAAATCGTCAGCTCGGAAAAATCCGCCAGCTGCCGGAGATCACAAAACATGCGCTCTACACAGTGCTCGTGAAAATCCTGATGTTCGCGAAAGGAAATAATATAGGCCAATAGCGCCTCACGCTCGAGCGCTGGTCCCTTGTACTCCACCACGACTGTGGCCCAGTCCGGTTGACCGGTAACCGGACAGTTAGTGCGCAGCAGATGGCTATAGAGTGTTTCGTTCACGTCCTCCTCGCGTTTGTCCAGGGCGAGCAGTGCCGAATCCGGCTGGTATTGCGCCACTTCGATATCCAGAGGATCCAGGCAATAGCCCTGGGGCTTTTCCACCGTCAGGGCCGCATCCTCCACATCCATCAGGGTGACGCCCACATTGATTAGAGCGGCGGCGCTCAGGTCCCGTGTCAGAGTATCCTGCACCAAGCGCCAGGACTCAAACCTGCTCTGATTAAACGCATTCAGATACAATTTGAGGGATTTGGACTCCACCATGTGGGGACTCTCTGCGGGAAAGCTGAAGCGCGCCACTGCCACCTGGGGCTTGCCCCTGGGGTTCAGCCAAGAGAGTTCAAACGCCCACCACTCGTCCACCCCAAAAAACGGCAGCGCACCGGGGGGCAGCCCCAACTGAGCGCGGGAAACAGAGCGCTGGATTGGATGCAGCAACTGCGGGTTGTAGGTGGATTCGTAAGTAGTCTCCCGGCCCAGAGGGAGATTGTGCCAGTCTTTTCTGCTCATACTCAGCCTCAGTGCCGCAAACGCTTGCCGTGGCTCATCAGGTAGAGACCCCAGCCCACAAGCAATGCAATAAATATCAGAACCCCGACAAAAGCCCAAACCACATTGATATCGGAGACGCCCAGAATCCCGTACCGAAAGGAATTCACCATATACAAAATCGGATTCAGTTTCGACAGCCCCTGCCAAAATGGGGAGAGCAAATCAATGGAGTAGAAGACACCCCCCAAATAAGTGAGTGGTGTCAGTACAAAAGTGGGGATAATGGAAATGGCATCAAAACTGTTGGCATAGATCGCATTGATAAATCCAGCCAGGGAAAACAATACTGCGGCCAATAACACGATGGCCGTGGTGACAACCAGATACTTCACACTCAATGAAGTAAAAAACACTGCCACCAGGGTTACAATCAAACCGACCATTAAACCCCGCGCGACGCCCCCAAACACATAGCCAGCCATCACCGTCCAGTTGGGCGTGGGGGACACCAGAAGCTCCTCAACACTGCGTTGGAACTTGGCACTGTAAAAAGAGGAAGCCACATTCGCGTAGGAATTGGTGATCACCGACATCATAATCAACCCCGGCACCACGAACTCCATATAGGGATAGCCACCCATGTCACCGATCCGTCTGCCAATGAGCGAGCCAAAAATAACAAAATACAGGGACATGGTGATCACTGGCGGTACCAGCGTCTGCGGCCATATGCGGGTAAAACGCCGCAGTTCACGACGGAAAATAGTGCTGAATGATATCCAGATCAACTTGCCGCTCACTGCTCTAGCCCTTCCATTTTTTCCTCAGACAGCATGGAGAGAAATAATTCCTCCAGACGGTTGGCGCGGTTGCGCATACTGGTCACAGTGACGCCCTGTGCCTTGAGCGCAATGAAAAGCTCGGTCAACGACTGGCCCTTCTCAACAGTGACTTCCAGGGAATGGCTGTCCAAGAGGCGGCATTCAAATTCCATCAAAACCGGCGCCTTGGTCAGATACGCGTTGCAATCGAGGATAAACGTCTCGCGATTGAGTGTTTTCAGCAGGGACTTGATCGAGGTGTTCTCAACAATAATTCCCTTGTCGATAATGGCAATATTGCGGCACAGGCTTTCTGCCTCCTCCAGGTAGTGGGTTGTGAGGATTATCGTGGTGCCCTGCGCGTTGATCTTCTCCAGGAAACGCCACATGGAGCGGCGCAACTCAATATCCACCCCGGCGGTCGGTTCATCGAGGATCAGCAGCTTCGGTTCGTGAATCAGTGCCCGCGCTATCATCAACCGGCGTTTCATTCCTCCTGACAGCATACGCGCCTGGGTCGCGCGCTTGTCCCAAAGACCCAACTGCTTTAAGTACTTTTCTGTGCGCTCCCCAGCCAGTTTGCGCGGCATCCCGTAAAAGCCCCCCTGGGTCATTAAGATGTCGGAGACCTTTTCAAACTGGCTGAAATTGAATTCCTGGGGTACCACACCCAGCAAACGCTTGGCGGCGGAGAAATTCCTGTCGGTATCAACCCCGAAAATTGAAACACTCCCCGCCGTCTTACGCACCAGCGAGCAAATAATGCCAATAGTGGTGGACTTACCCGCACCATTGGGACCTAACAGGGCAAAAAAGTCCCCCGGCTGTACCGCAAAGCTGATGCCTTTCAGAGCCTGAAAGCCATTTTCATAGGTTTTTTGCAAGTTTTGGATGGATAGCGCCGCAGTCATCTTTCACTCCTATCGCTGAAAGCGCCATTCAACGGGCTTGCCTGGAAGATTTCAAGCACAGGGCAGGGATTTGACTCTAAACGCCGCCGAGCAGTTGCAAGCCGGGGCGCACCAGTGAAATAGATAGACTAACAGGCAATAGACTGGAAAACTAAAAAGCCGCTCGTTCGAGCGGCTTTTTAGTTGGAGCGGGAAACCGGGTTCGAACCGGCGACCTCAACCTTGGCAAGGTTGCGCTCTACCAACTGAGCTATTCCCGCATTTTGGATTGGCCCGGCAGCTCGGCTGCCGGGCCCTATTGGCATCCCCAAGGGGAGTCGAACCCCTGTTACCGCCGTGAAAGGGCGGTGTCCTAGGCCTCTAGACGATGGGGACAAAAACCTGCACTACAACCTGCGGGTCTCGTGCTGCCACACTGTCTTTGGCACTGCCAGCAAACAATCGGTGGCCATACTCTGCCTGGCAAAGTAACTTATAGAATTGGAGCGGGAAACCGGATTCGAACCGGCGACCTCAACCTTGGCAAGGTTGCGCTCTACCAACTGAGCTATTCCCGCATGGCATCCCCAAGGGGAGTCGAACCCCTGTTACCGCCGTGAAAGGGCGGTGTCCTAGGCCTCTAGACGATGGGGACCCAGATTTACTTGTGTTGTCGCAGCGCTCTACAGTGTAGCTCCGCGTCAGAAGTGGGGCGCATTCTATGCACCACCCGGGGTGCTGTCAACATTCCCGTTAAATTTTTTTTCTTTTATTGTCAGACACTTACCCAACCCAACGGATTCCGGTAGACAGGCCCCCAGAGCCGGACCGAGGCACTGTTATGCACACTTTTAGCCCGGTGGTGTAGCGCTTCGAGAAATACGCGGATACGCTTCGCATTGGCACCCAGATCACTGACGCCCACACGGGAGCTGGAACGCACATCCACCCGGGAGCCCCCATTGTCCTCCGCCTGCACCCGCACCACAATGTCATCGCTAAACCCCAGCAACCGTGTCCTGTCCACTGCTTCCAGATAACCGCGCTCGGGCTGGTAGGATACAAGTTTCCAGCCCAGCTCCTCTGCCACCTCTGCCGCCAACTCTGTCGTGCGAACCACGGGTAACTGGACCTGCAGGGGCATTATATCCGCATAGACATCAACACCGCGCTGCAGGCGGGCCACGGGTTCTCCCCCATATTCGGCACTGTTATCCCCTGCCTTGCGCAGAGCCAGAATTGCGCGGTATTGGGGCGGATTGCGGGTATCTGTGCTGATATCGTGAATTCGCGGTACGCTGAAGTTGTCCTTGCCCACCGTCATCAAGGGCACTGCCACCGGCAACAACCCCAATAAAACTGCCCACAGGGCATTGCTGCGGGCATCGACATTGTGACTGCGCACACCCCAGACAAAGACAAACAGACCGGCCAGCGCAATCGCCAGCGCCGCCAACCCGGCGTAAGTGAATACCTTGAAGGCCATCCCAAAGTGCAGCAGCCCGAACCTCAGCGCCAACCCAGCGAAAACAATGGCAGTGAGTAAAACCCATTGCGCCCACAACAGAGCGCGACTCCAGTGCCTGTGTGTCACCCCTCACCCCCTTTCTCGCCATCGTCTTTTTCGAGCTTTACCGACAGGGAATTCACGCAATAGCGCAAGCCGGTGTCGGTGGGGCCATCGTTAAATACATGCCCCAAATGGCTGTCGCAGTTGCGGCAACGAACCTCCACCCTGTGCATGCCTAAACTGCTATCGGGCAAGTCTCTAGTGATGCCCCGGCTCGCCTCTGCATCGAAACTGGGCCAGCCGCATTGGCTCTCAAACTTCGCTGCAGAGTCAAACAGCACTTCGCCACAACAGCGGCAGCGATAGACACCCCTGTCAAAAACATCCCAATACTCCCCGCTAAAGGGCGCCTCTGTCCCACCTTTGCGGCAGACTTCAAACTCTTCGTCTGTCAGCTTATCGCGCCAGTAGTTATCGTCTTTTTGTTTTGACATACTCTGTTACCCGTAATTACCAGTTCCCGCAGGAGCGGTGCCGACCGCTAGTGGACTTCCCGGCTTTTGCGCAGCTCGCTCGCGGCCCAGGGCGGCTCCTGCCAGGCCACAGGGTTGCCGAACCACCATGAAGGACATCCATAAATCTGACAAACTGCATGGCGTCTGCTATGAAATCCGCGGTCCGGTGATGGAACAGGCCCATCGCATGGAGGAGGAAGGCCACCGCATACTCAAACTGAATATCGGCAACCCCGCCCCTTTCGGCTTCGACGCCCCGGATGAGATCATCCAGGATGTTATCCTCAATCTCACCCGCGCCCAGGGCTATGTGGAATCCAAGGGGCTGTTCGCTGCACGCAAAGCCATTATGCAGGAGTGTCAGACCCTGGGTATCCAGGGAGTTGATATAAACGACATTTATCTGGGTAATGGCGTCTCCGAGCTGATCTCCATCGCCATCCAGGCGCTGCTCAATACCGGCGATGAACTGCTACTGCCCATGCCCAACTATCCTCTGTGGATGGCGGCAACCAATTTAACCGGCGCCAACCCAGTATTGTACCGCTGCGATGAAGCTGCCGGTTGGCTGCCGGATATCGAAGACATCAAGTCCAAGATCACACCGCGCACCCGCGGCATCGTGGTCATCAATCCCAACAACCCCACCGGCGCCATCTACCCGCGGGCACTGCTGGAAGACATAGTCGAAATCGCACGCAGCCACAACCTGGTGATCTTCGCCGATGAGATCTACAGCAAAATTCTCTACGACGGTGCGGAGTTTATTCCCATGGCCAGACTGGCCCAGGACGTGCTCTGCCTGAGTTTCAACGGCCTGTCCAAATCCTATCGCCTGGCCGGTTTTCGCTCTGGCTGGATGGTGATCAGTGGCGCCAAACATCGGGCCGAGGGATTTATCGGTGGCGTGGATATGCTGACTTCCATGCGCTTGTGCGGCAACGTTCCGGCCATGTTCGCGGTGCAAACGGCACTCGGTGGCTATCAGAGTATTAACGATCTGGTGTTGCCCGGCGGACGCTTGGGCCAGCAGCGCGACCTGGCCTACCGCATGCTCAACGAAATCCCCGGCGTCAGCTGCGTCAAACCCAGTGGTGCAATTTACCTGTTCCCCAAACTCCACCTGGATCACCACAAGATTGACTGTGACGAGCACCTGGTATTGGAGTTTTTGCGCCAGGAAAAAATCCTGCTGGTTCAGGGTACCGCCTTCCACTGGGATGCACCGGATCACTTGCGTATCGTCTTCCTGCCCCAGGCTGACGATCTCTGCCACGCCATCGAGCGCCTGGGTTATTTTCTGGAACGATATTCCCGCTGATGTTGGACGATTTACATATCCACGATTTTTACCGCCACGCCGGCAGAAGCCTGCTGGCGTTGTTCAGCCAGTTCCCTGTACCAGCCACCCTTTATGTAGAGGATATCGCCGGACCCGATACCCCGGACGCATTTGGGCTGCACTCGCCGCGCCATCTTGCCTGCCTGGGGGCAATGACGTGGCTGCAGCAGAGTGGCTATATCGGTTTTTCCCAGCTGCTGCGCCAGGAAGCGATAGAAAAAGCCGTGTTGAGCCACAGGGGCTTTGTGCTGTTAACCAACACCCAGGCCGAGTCGGGGCAGAGCAACGCACAGTTGCTCAGCAGCGCCGTGTCCAATGGTTCATCCGCGAAACTGCAGGCACTGATGGAGCGCCTGATGCGAGAGTTCGCCGCATCCGGATGCAGCCTGTGTGACCACTAATGCTGTCGGCGGTATTTCACGTGCAGCATTTTCAGTGCCGCATCCGGGTCCTGATCCGGAAAATCCGGATTCTGCGGCAGTCGCGCAGCCACTGCATACCCCGTATCGGCCTCGTGAATCAATTCGCGAAAGCGGGCCTCACTGTAGCGCGGGGAATTGATTACCATCAGCAGATCCGCCTCCTGCGCGAGACAGGCGGGCAATTGCTGCAGCAGTTTTGTGTAGTTAAGGCCCACATCAAAGCGGCCTTTCTGGCGTGTGGGCGGGTCCACCACCCCCAGCTGGAAAGGACCGCGCCGGTCAAAGCGCTTGAACTGGCGCAGCGCATCCAACGGCAGAAACTGGATACCCTTCAGGGATAGGCCATTGATCGCGTGGTTCTCGCGCCCGCGGTTCAACACACCGCGGTTCACATCCACATTCACAATGTCAATATCCCCTGCAGCGCGGGCCACCGCGGAAAAGGCGCAGGTAAAGGCGAACAAATTGAGCATTTTCACCGGTTCCTGTCCCGTGCGAATGCGGACCTGTTCCTCCAGCCAGACCCGACCCGGTTCGATATCGAGAAAGAAACCCACATTCTGCCGCTCGAAGGTGAGGGGAAATTGCAACCCGCCACGCCGCGCCATCGGCGCCGCTACCGCGGTGCCACACGGCCAGCTCACCGGCGCCCCGGCCAGATAGCGCCGCTGCACGGCAACACCCCGATAACCGCGGGGCTGCACCAGCTGCCACAATCGCTCACACACCGCCGCTTCGCCTAGGTGCGCCCCAAAAAAAGTCACCAGTATTACCGGAAAAAAACTGTCTACACAGACCTGCTCCAGACCCGCATAGCTGCGCCCACGACCGTGGAATAGCCGCCGGCTATCGCTATCACCTTCGGCCAACTTGCACGCAACCTGCTTGAGCAATGGCTCCCAAACCGCAGACAGCATTCTTTAGAGTACCCCATTGCTCAATGGATAGAGGATCGCATCCCGGTAGCCGGTCACAACCCGGATAAAACCCGACCACTGCCGATCCAGTTCGGGATCGCCACTATCCACCAGTAGAGGGCGGCCGCCCAGTTCGGTAATTTTGGTTTTGGTGGCCACCACCATTAAGTGATCGCGCCCCACGGCCCGCAGGACGCTCGGGGAAAACTGCTGGTTGCCACGGCCAAGCAAATGGCCCTGTCCTCCGATGGCGGTGAGAATAATGTTTATCGGGCCTTGGTGTTGTGCAATAGCCGCCTCAATTTGAGGAGTGCTTACATCTACCTGTTTTAAAGTGCCGCGCTGCAGCAGATCCACTCCCAGCAAAGTGCCCTGGCAGCCCAGTGCATTCAATATTGCCAAAGTGGTGGAACCCGGACCGACGATATAGAGTGTTTGCGGGTCCAGTGCCTCAAGTATGTCAGCAGCGATATCCTCCACCGCCAATGCCTCGACTTCACGCCCGGCATTTTTTATTGCCTGCAAAAAGTGGCCTTCCCGAGGTACCAGCAGTTCTCCGTAGTAGCGGGTACGCACGCGCCCCTGGCGAAAAGACTGTTCGTCGATATCCCGCACTTCGCACGCACACAGGTCCACCAGCTGCCCCGCCATCAACCGCCGCAATACCTCACCCCCGGCCTTGGGCGAGATGGCAAAACAAGCCGAATGCATCTTGACGCCGGCGGGAATCCCCAATACCGGGAAATGTTCACCAAGGGCGTTGACGATATTGCGTGCGGTGCCGTCACCGCCGATAAACACAATCAGATCGGCACCGGCATCACGGATAGCAACAGCGGCCTGTTCAGTATCCGCAGAAGTGGAGGGGGAGGACTTCGCAGCCCCCAGGGTGCGCACAGAAAAACCCAGCGCACGGGCGGTGTCCTCTCCCATTTCGTCGGAAAAACACAGTAGTTCCAACTGCCCGCGATGGGGCCTCAAAGCCTCCAGGGCAATGGCCGCGCGCTTGTGGGATTGGGGTTTGATACCCAAAGCCAGGGCCCGTGCAACCGTCTCGGCACCATCACTGCCCTTCAGCCCCGCCGGGCCACCGATGCCTGCCCAGGGATTGATAATCAACCCGAGTTTGTTAACCTGCTTGTCTATTTGCACATCAGACCCAACACTGCCAGTTGTTGCAATTCCTCTTCACTCAGCGCCTCCGCCGGGCCTGTATAGTGGCAAAACTCCAGGCGCTTGGGGTATTCCCGGCGCAGTCGGTCAAATACCTGCGCCATGGGCTCAGTGCCGAACGCGGCTTCGCGCAGGCGGCGATCATCCACGCGCGGATCGTACATCTGCAGCAGCAGATCCGCTATTGCTCCCCCCTGTCCTGTCCCTGGGTCAGCCTCGCAGCTATTCATCAGACTTCCCGGCACAATCCGGATAGTGGCGGTATCTCCTGAGGCCTCTGGAGCCACCGCCGGAAGCGCAAGATCCATCACAGCGGACAATCCTTCACGTATCTGCCGGGTTCCCGCCAGCTTGCCGTCGTCACTGTAACCGGCAATATGCGGGGTGGCTAAATCCACCCGTTGCAACAGTTCGGTATTGATCTCCGGCTCGTTCTCCCAGACATCCAACACCGTACTGAAACGCCGTTCCCGTCTGAGCTGTTGCAGCAGCGCGCGGTTGTCCACCACCGCACCGCGCCCGGCACTGATCAGCACAGCGCCATCGCGGATATGCGCCAGCTGCTCTGAACCGATCATATGTAGGCTGGGGAAGCACCCGCCTTTAATCAGCGGTGCGTGCAAACACACAATATCCCGCCCCAGCGCCTGCGCCAGTGTGGCAGAATCCGGGTTGTCCGGCAGCCAGGGGTCATATACTGCACAGGAGGCACCCAGGGCGTGCAGGCGTTTTTGCAATAAACCGCCCACATTGCCACAACCCACAATACCAAAACTGCGCCCACGCCAATCGACCTCCAAAGCGGCCAGGGCACAGAACACATATTCCACCACGGAATTGGCGTTGCAGCCGGGTGCCGCACACCAGTGAATGCCATTGCGCTCCAGCCACGGGATATCCAAATGATCTGTGCCGATGGCGCAGCTGCCAACAAAGCGCACCGGCGTGCCCTGCAAGAGGCTCTGATTCACTTTGGTCACGGAGCGCACCAGCAGGATATCCGCTTCGACCAGCTGCTCGCGGCTTAGGGTGCGGCCTGGGCAACGCTGCAGAGTGCCGAGATCACCAAAGTACGATTGCAATGCTGGAATATTTTCATCGGCAACAATCCTGAGCCCGACAGTTTCTGTGGCTGTGTCATTCATTCAAACTCTCCATGCGCACGACCCAGGATACGCGCCATTTTGCCGGCGAGGCCGGAAATGCCGAATTCCTCTGCCAGGGCATGTGCCAAATACAGGTCGACAGGTTGGGGACGCAATTCTCCCGAATTGATATCCAGCGCCATATTTTCCTCCAGGCAGGTCAGACGTTTGGCCAGGCGCAACTGGTCCGCATACTGCTCAAGACGTGCAGCGGTCCCCATGGCACCACGAAACGGCAGGGCGGCCACCCTGCCGAGCTGTGCCAACAGGGATTCAATATCTTCGAACTCGCCCAACAAATAGGCCGCAGTTTTGGGGCCCAACCCGGGAATACCGGGAATATCGTCACTCCGATCCCCCACAAGGGCCAGATAATCGGCAATCTGCCCCGGGCGTACACCAAACCTCTGCTCCAGCGCATCGCTGTCCATATGCCGGTCTGCAGCAAGATCCCACAGGGACGAAGCGCCACGGGCCAGCAACTGCCCCAGGTCCTTGTCACGACTCACAATAATCGGCGCATACCTGCGCAGCTTGCGGGTCAGGGTGGCGAGGATATCATCCGCCTCATAGCGCTTACTGGAGAAACTGGTGATACCCAGTGCCTCCGCCATCTCCCGGCAGGCCGTCAACTGGAAGGCCAGCGCAGCATCGGGCATGGCGCGACTGCACTTGTAGTCGGGGTAGAGTGCATTACGAAAGCAGTTTCCCAGGGATTCATCAAATGCACAGGCGATATGGTGCGGGCGACACGCCAGCAGATCCAACAGCAGATTGGTAAAACCGTAGACCGCCTCGGTGGCATAGCCGCTACGGCTGTGCCAGTGCGGCGGCAGGGCAAAGTAATAGCGGAAAATATAAATTGGCGCGTCGATCAGATAACTGCTCACGATAAATCCGCCAATTGATAAATCCCGGCGCTGAACGGGTCGGGCCGCCCAAATTCACAGGCCAGGGCCCGGGCAAAGGCCCGCGCACGGGCGTTGGCCCCCTTGTGGCAGTATTCCCGCACCCGCGCCCAGATCGCCACCTTGAAACTGTCGCTGGGACCCAGGCCACTGTACAGATTGTCGCTACTCACCCGGAATCTGAGGCCGCAGGCCCGTGCAAAAACCCACTCCAATGCCTGGGGCCTCACCTCCACCTCCTCGAACGCCGCCTGCTGCTCGGCACTGCGCCCATCTGGCAAATACCAGTACCCATAATCCGGCAGCCGGCGGCGAGCCTCTCCGGCCAGGCACCAATGCGCTGCCTCATGCAGAGCGCTGGCGGCATAACCCCGGGTAAACTCCACTTGGTGGTGTCTCTGACTTCCCCCGGCGGGTCGGTAATAGGGCTCAAAGTAGCCGCCGCAAAGTCGGGTATTGAACCCTTTTGGGTCGGCAAAACAGCGATCAAATACTAAGGCGATGCGATCAGCCATTGGTTGAGTAGTAGAAACTGGAGCTATTTCCGGGTTCCAAACGGGCAAGGTGTTCTCCAGGGCACTACAAAGGTGGGGACTATATCAACGCCGGCGCTGCAATCAAAGCGGTGCCGGCACAGAGCAGGTTCGCCGCCCTGGTTGTATTTCCGCAGTTCAACATATACCTTTATTGGCAGGGATGTCGCCAAAGGTAAAGCTTGTTGCGAATCCCTTCAGGGGGGAATTAATGTATTCCAACGCCCCCCTTCTTCGGTCTCCCCTCAGTGACAGTGCTTTCGCAGTCGCAGCAGCATCTGGGTGGAGGCGGTATCCAACCGGCCCTGCCAGGAGGTGTTCCATGACAGACCACTGCTGCAACAATGTGGTTGACCTCTTCACCGGCGAGCTGATCGGCACTTCGGCGGAAAGGCGCTTTATTCGTCTTTCTCCGGAACTCGACGGCTTGGAAATGCTCTACTCCAACAACGCCAGCGGAACAGATTTCTACAGCTTGAAGATTCTGTGCTGGGGACTCAAAGCCAATGGCGAGGTCGTGGGCCTCGTTCCCTGGTTAAACTCTATTGTGGCCTGCCCCGATATCCAGGACCCGCTGGACGGGTGCTTTAAGGGCTATTATGACCCCGGTATTGAAGAGATCTTCCACCAGCCCCCGATCCACAAAATCGTTGAGTTGGAGACTGCGGCGGAATATTTCGAATACGAGAGTAACAAGGCTGAAGAGGTACTTCAGGAAATCCCCGATAGTATCGGCACCCATGCGGTGTTTATGGACGAGGACAGAGAGAACCTGACACTGATAGAAGTCATCAGTTGGCGCCTGCACGCCGATGGCAGCATTCTCGGCATGTTGATAGATCACGATATTGTTGAAACCACCCCGGTACTACCGGGTGACCACTGCCTTTACCCGGCACAACAGAGTGAGGGCTTCCGCTACTTCTTCCAACACCATATCGCCAACAAGATTAAATCCGAGGACCCGGAGGCACTGGCGGCTATTGCTGCGCTGGTCACAGCGCCATGAGACCCACCCAATCGACCAATCGGTCGGTACCATATGCGTCCTTCCATGTGTGGTCGGTTTAAAGCCGGCCTCACTCTCTGGGCGCTGTGCCATTGGCCCGGCGATGGTCTTGCCGGTTTCATAACAGATATTTCTGACCGACTATCCCACTCTTTTGATCCAAAACACGAATTCCGTATTTTCCTCGGCCTGTTGAAGCAGCTCGTAACCGAGAAACTGACAGAATTTGGGAACATCCCGCTGGGTGGAGGGGTCTGTGGTAAGCATTTTCAATACCTCCCCATCAGCGACTTTACGCACTGCTGAGTGCAGCAGCATCAGAGGCTCTGGACACAGCAGGCCGCGGGTATCAAGGATGTGATCTGACTTCATAGTGCGCATTGTGTGCAATTTAATCGGCGCCGTCACCTGCCGGTTCAAACCCGCCAAGTGCAGAGGAGTATCTCACGTTCCTCTGGGCCGAAGCATAAACTGCACCACCACCTCCAGCGCCGACTGCCAATGCCGGGCCTGGGTCAATTCACTGGCGCGACGGGGCTTAAAGTCGTGATCTCCGTCTTTCAACCACGCTATCTCAATAGCCTGTGCCAATCCATAGCATGCCACTTCGGCACGGCTGCCAAGGGGGTCTCGGTCTCCTTGTACAATAAGCATTGGACAGGCAATGCCAACCAGGTGCTCTGTGCGCAACTTGTCCGGTTTGCCTCGGGGATGGAACGGATAGCCTAGGCATACCAACCCTGCGATTAAGCCCTGCTCAAAGCTCTCATCGGCAAGCAGGCTCGCGACCCTGCCCCCCATGGACTTCCCACCAATATACAGGGGCAAATCGCCCGGTTGCCGTGCTATCTGCGCGCGAAAACAGTCCTGGAGTTGGGGCATGGTATTGGGCGGACGCCTGCTCCCACCGGTACGGCGCTGGGCCATATAAGGGAACTCGAAACGAATCACTTCAATCCCCAGAGCACACAACCCCTGAGCCAGCACCTGCATAAACTGACTGTCCATGGGGGTGCCGGCACCGTGGGCAAACAGAAAGCGCGCGCCGGGCGCCTCGGGGCGATTAATCAAGTACTCAGGCATCTTCGGGCAGGTCCCGCGCCAGCACCAGGTTAACGGACTCCTCACCCGGTTCAAACCAGATTACCACCTCGCCGGACTGTAACTGGCGACGCAGATTCAACACCTTTTCCGACAGGGCCACCTCGCGCTCACCGTATTCCGTGCCCTCACGGGTGGCATACTCCTCCAGGAGACTCTGCAGGGTGGCGGGATTTAGCTGTTCAAAAGGGATAACCATACAACAACGAATCGGACGGGACGGGGGAGGCGGGCACAACCGGTGTCGCGCCCGCAGCTAGAATCCAGTTTCAAAAAGACATGGGCACTCAGGGTTTCGGCTTGCGGAAACGCAGGGTCATGCGGTCACTTTCACCGATGGCCAGATACTTTTCCTTGTCTTCATCCCCCAGACGCAGGGACGGTGGCAGGGTCCAGACCCCCTTTGGATGCTGGGCGGTATCCTTCGGGTTGGCATTGACCTCGCTGGTCTCTTCCAACTCAAAACCCGCCTTTTTGGCCACTGCAATCACATATTCCTGGGTGACATAACCGCTCTTGATCATATCCTCCATGCTGGTACCGGGTTTAGCGCGATGCTCCACCACACCCAGCACACCGCCGGGTTTCAGGGCGGCAAAGAAGCTGGCAAAGGCCTTGTCTTCGTAATTGCGGTACATCCAGTTGTGCACATTCCGGAAAGTCACCACCGCATCGGCACTGCCGGCGGGTGCAATCTGGCGGCCAGTCTGTGGAGAGAATTCCGTCACTACGATGCTTTTATAAGCCTTTTCATTGGAGGCCAGCTTCTCCTTGAAACGCTTCAGAGTGCGCTGGTAGTAGGCAGACTCACTGTCTTCGGGAAAATGCGCCGCGTAGAGCGTGCCTTTCTCGCTGAGATAGGGGCCAAGGATTTCCGTGTACCAGCCACCTCCAGGGGTGATTTCAACCACCGTCATTTCCGGTTTAATCCCTATAAATTTCAGGGTTTCCGCCGGGTGGCGGTACTGATCCCGCGCGGTGGTTTCCTCGTTGCGGTGATCTCCCTTAATCACAGAATCCAGATCTGCAGCCTGGGCGCCTGAAGACAGGACCAGTGCGCCGGCCAGGGCCAGCAGGGATTTCTTGATATTGATCGTCATAATCGTTCCTGTTTTGTTTTCGTTAATCCAGCTTCGATCGCACGCTATCGATTTTATCCTGTAAAGACTGGTCGCGGTCCAAACGGGTTCCCAACTTCAGGCTGGTACTGATGCGTTCGGCGCCCATTGTATGTACCCGTTCGTGACACGCCTTTACCGCAGCCATTACCACATCCCACTCCCCCTCAATATTGGTACCATACGCGTGCAGTTTATGCGTGAGCCCAGCTTCGACCAGCACTCTTTCACACTCTGCCACATATGCGCTGACAGACAGCCCCACACCCAGGGGAATAACACACAAATCGGCAATAACTTTCATCGGCAGCCCTCGCTAAACTACCCGTTTTCGCGGGTGTGGATAATGACTTTGAGATTGAACGATAGGGTTATCCGACGAAATCCTATTACAATCCAGTCTACACGTATCGAGTAAAGCAAGGAAACCCGGCATGCAACACCATCTGGTTATCTCCATGATCTGCGACGACAGACCCGGCGTTGTGGAAACACTCTCCGCGGTCATCGCGGATAACGGTGGCAACTGGGAAGACAGCCATATGGCACACTTCTCTGGAAAATTTGCCGGCATCCTGCGCGTTGCCGTCCCCGCAGTGAAAAGCCGGCTCCTGAAAAGTGCCCTCGACATTTTGGTCCAGGAAGGATACAACCTGGTGGTCGAGGATGCTGTCGCTGTCGCCGCTCCCCTCCGGCAGACATTGACCCTCAAACTGGTAGGCAATGACCGTCCAGGCATAGTGCGCGAGATCTCCCGCGCCCTCACCGCCCGCCACATCAATATGGAGCAATTGGAAACCACCTACGGCAGCACCCCCTGGAGTGGCGAGCCGCTGTTTCGCGCCGAGTGCAGGATCAGTGTGGCCGAAGAGCCGGATTTCGACGGACTCCGCGATGAACTCGATCAGATTGCCAATGAACTGGGGGTGGAGATCGACTGCGAGGAGATCGCCACTGCCCCCTAATTATGGAATAATCCGCACCCGTACAAGGCCGGGTACTCCCGCCCCGAGCCAGTGAGGGCGGCCGCCAGCCAATGTTCAAGATCGTTCTGTACCAACCGGAGATAGCCCCCAACACCGGCAATATTATCCGGCTCTGCGCCAATACCGGTGCCGAACTGCACCTGATCGAGCCCCTCGGCTTCCATATGGACGACAAGCGCCTGCGCCGTGCCGGGCTGGATTACAGCGAGTACAGCCATGTGGTGCGTCACCGGGACTGGCAGGCCTTTATCGATAACGAAAAGCCAACACGGGTACTGGCGCTCTCCACCAAGGGCAGCCGCTGTCACTCCGCCGTGGAATACCAAGGTGGCGACGCCATCGTCTTCGGCCCTGAGACCCGCGGTCTGCCCGCAGCATTCCTGCAAGCTGTCGGTGCGCAAAACACCCTGCGTATCCCCATGCGCGCGGAAAGCCGCAGCATCAACCTGTCCAACGCCGCCGCCATCATTATTTACGAGGCCTGGCGGCAGCAGGACTTTAACGGCGCCCTCGCCAAGCAGTAAGAATCCAGTTGTTATGCAAAGCGCCCAAGCTCCCATAGGATTGTTTTACGGCTCCAGTACCTGCTACACCGAGATGGCTGCAGAAAAAATCCGCCAGTGTATCGGGCCCAATTGGGTAGACCTGCACAATGTGGCCGAGGCAGATATCTCTCTTGCAGAAGATTACGATTTTCTGCTGTTTGGTATTCCCACCTGGGACTATGGCGAGCTGCAGGAAGACTGGGAGAATATCTGGGACAAACTGGCGGCCCTGGATCTGCATGGCAAGGCCGTGGCCCTGTTCGGCCTCGGCGACCAGGAAGGCTACCCCCAGTGGTTCCAGGATGCGCTGGGTTACCTGCATGCCCAGTTGGTGGCCTGCGGCGCCCGCGCCTTGGGCTGCTGGCCCGCAGAAGGCTATACGTTCGAGCAATCCAAGGGACTGACACCGGATGGCAGCCGGTTCGTGGGCCTCGCCCTGGACGAGGAGAACGAGTTTGACCTCAGCGAAGCGCGTATACAGTGTTGGTGTGCCCAGGTAATGCGCGAGTTTGGCTTGCGGCAAAAGGCCTGACAGGAGCCCTGTTGTGCGCGAACCCGGCCTTACATACGCGGAACTCGAGTGGCGTGACAACGGCCAGCCCCTGTCCCGTGCCTATGGCGATGTCTATTTCTCCACCGCCTCAGGACTGGAGGAGAGCCGCTACGTATTCCTGCAGCACAATGCCCTGGCAGAGCGCTGGGCAGGTCTCGGCGATGGCGAGCGTTTCACCATCGGCGAGACCGGCTTTGGCACCGGCTTGAATTTTCTCGCCGCCTGGGCACTCTGGCAAAAAACCGCACCAAAAAGCGCACGCCTGCATTTTTTCTCCGTTGAGAAATGCCCCCTGCGCCCACAGGATCTGCACCGCGCCCTGGCCCTGTGGCCCCAGTTGCAGCCTTTTGCCCGGCTTCTGCTCGACAACTATCCCGCACTCCCTGCCCAGGGCGTGCACCGTTTGCAATTCGGCCAGGTAACCCTGACCCTGCTGATCGGCGAAGCCAGCGAAGCCCTGCAGAGCCTGCGCCTGCAACAGGAGCAGCGCGACCGGCAAGCAGATGCCTGGTTTCTGGACGGATTTGCCCCGGCGAAAAACCCGGATATGTGGACTCCGCCGCTGTTTGCAAGCATCGCTGCCCTGAGCAGGCCCGGTGCCACCTTCGCCACCTTCACCTGCGCCGGGCCGGTCAGGCACAGCCTGCGCGATGCGGGTTTTACCTGGCGTAAAGTGCCCGGCTTCGCGCGTAAGCGGGAGATGCTGTGCGGCGCACTGCACAGCGTTTTGACGAGCCAGACTGCCGCTACCCGCTGGTATTTGCCCCCAGAGCCGCCGAAGCGGCCGCAGAGCGCGGCTGTCATCGGCGCGGGAATCTCAGGTGCCACCGTCGCCAGGGCACTGGCGGAACGCGGAGTGCGGGTTCGGATTTTTGAGCGGGGGGCAACCCCTGGAAGCGGTGGCTCCGGCAACGACCAGGGCATCCTCTACGCAAAGCTATCCCCTAAACCCGGCCCCAACGGCGACTTCAACCTGCACGCCCTGCTGTTTGCCCAACGCTATTATCGCCAGCACTGCGCGCAAGTAGCGCACTTCAATGGCCTGTTGCAACTGGCTCAAACGGACCGGGAGCGATGCTTGCAGCAGCAAGTCGCCGAGACCCTGGCGGAACACAACAGCCAGACTCTGGCCCACACCGTAACATCCACTGAAGCGAGTGCGCTGGCAGGGGTGGACCTGGCTTTCTGCGGGCTTTATTTCCCCCAGGCGGGCTGGCTGGAACCGCAAAAAGTATGCGCAGCCCTACTTGAACACAACAATATCGAGCTGTGTTGTGACACCGCTATAGAACAACTCGAACAGTGCAATGCCGGCTGGTGGCTGCACACTGGGGAAAAGACATTCGAAGCCAACGCGGTGATCCTCTGCGGCGCCAGGGATATTTGCAGTTTCCCACAGACCGCCCCTCTGCCCCTGAACCCCATACGCGGCCAGGTATCGGTGGCCAAAACCACGGCGGCCTCGCGCCAGTTGAAGGTAGCGCTCTGCGGCGAGGGCTATATCACCCCGGAACATCGGGGCAGCCAAAGCTTCGGCGCCACCTTCAGACTCAAGGAAACCGCCCTAAAAATACGCGATAGCGAGCACCGGGCAAACCTGGAGACTCTGGCTGCCCTGCTGCCGCAGCTGTCGAGGGATTTCTCCTCCCAGGCACTCAGTGGCCGCGCAGCCCTGCGTGCCGCAACACCGGATTACCTGCCTGTGGCCGGCCCGGTGCCAAATTGGACATCCCTCGACACCACCTATGTGGGCCTGCGCAAAAACCGCAAACAGCTGATCCAGCAAACCGCGCAATACCAGCGGGGCCTGTATGTGATGGGCGGGCTGGGCTCCCGCGGCTTTACCTACGCGCCGCTCGCCGCGGAAGTGCTCACTGCCTGGATACTGGGTGAGACTCTGCCAGTCACCGCCGGGCTGGCCAGGGCACTGCACCCGGCGCGCTTTGCAATTCGCAACCTGGGTAAAAACCGCAGTGCCGTCACCGGGTAATCAGGTCTTGGAGGCCGGCGCCAATAGGCTGGCGCTACCGGCTCCGCAGGCCACAATCGTTTTCATCGCCCCCTCCACAGTCACACCTGGCAGTATTTCCACACATTCAGCAGGCACGTGGAAGACAAAGCCCGAGGTGGGAACAGGCGCTGTGGGTACATAGACGGTCATATCCCCACCGGCGTGCTGGGATGTCACTATGGCGGTGACCGACAGGGGGTTGTGGACCCCGTGAATACGCACCCGTGCAACCGGCCCGGACAACACACCTTCGCCGCCACCACCGATAAACTGCGTCACCAACTCCCTGATGGTGCTATAGCCCGGTGCCAGACGTCCCAGCCAGTGGTCCACATGCCGGTGCAGCCAGTGGCCAATACTGGTTTTCACCAGCAGGCCGATCAGGAAACAACCACCCAAAATCAGCGCTATTACCACAAGCCGCGCGAGGGTATCCTTAAATTCGGTGTGGGCCTCCAGCCAGACAACGGCCGGTGCCACAATTTCACTGATTTGACCAAACAGCCACTGAAACAGCAGCACAAAGATGGCAATGGGCAGCACGACCGCCAGTCCGCCCAGCAGGGTCAAGGAGACAAAGGTTTTTACTCTGGTCATAGGTTATTGATGTACCGACTTCTCAATCTCAGTTGGAAACTGCCCCTAGCGCCTGCCCTGTTGCTGTTTGTAGCCGCTGCGCAAGCACAACTTCCGGTCATCCCCTATACCATCTTGGAGCAACGCCAGCGCAGCGGAGACCATTTCACCCAGGGGCTCTACTTCGACGGCCAGCGCTGGTGGGAGAGCAGCGGACTCTATCGCCGTTCCTGGCTGGCAGAGTATACCGATCCCGGCGCCAACCCGGTAAGGCGCAAATGGCTGGCGGGGGAGCTATTCGCCGAGGGCCTCACGGTGTTCGGGAGCAAGCTCTATCTGCTGACCTACAGGGCCGGCGAGGTGCATATCTATCGGGCCCGGGATCTTCAGCCCTTGGAGGTCAAACGCTACAGCGGTGAAGGCTGGGGCCTTACCCACGACGGTGCGCACCTGATTATGAGCAATGGCAGCGGTGCGCTGACCTTCCGCGATCCGAACACCTTCGCGGTATTGCGCCACCTGAAGGTAAAGAGCGCGGGTGAGGAGTGGTCCAACCTCAACGAACTGGAATTTGCCGAGGGCCTGATCTGGGCCAATATCTGGCAGGACAGCCGGATAATTGCCATCGACCCCAACAGCGGCGAGGTACGCGGCGCTGTGGATTTGCACAGCCTGGCACCGGAGGCACGCGATCACCCGGATGCGGTGGCCAACGGTATCGCCTGGGACAAAGCCCGCAACGGGCTCTGGGTAACCGGAAAATACTGGCGGCAACTGTTTCTGATTCGCCCCCAGGGGCTTGGTTTCGACAAGACGACAAACCCCGAGCCGGCCATCAGCGCCTCTGGCCAATAACCGTCAGCACACCGCCATCACAGAGATAGTGCATTGTGGAGAGCTGTAGCTGCAGGCGAAACCCGTGACCGCGGTCTTGCAGGCTGACCCCCTCCCGCCCGTCCTCACCATCGTATAGCGTGGTGGACTGGCCCAAGTCATTTTGCCACTGAACCGCCTCCACTCTGCGCATCCCCGGAAGCTCAAGCGTGACAAGGGTAAATTGCTCGGGCAGTGGCTGCAGTTCAATCTGGGCCACACCCGAGGCGGTGACCAGGGACAGTGCCAGCTGGTTTTCCGGCGCGGTGCGCCAGCCCAGATGGGTATCCGCCACAAGGGATTGCGCAAACTGGTGCGGGGCACCGGACGCACAGCCCAGTGGCCCGGCCAGAGCAGCGAACCACAACATCAATAACAAAAGCAAAGTGCGCATAGCCCTATCCTTAGCCAATTGCTGTGATGGCCTGCGATTATAACCCGTGACCCCTGTCACAAAACAAAACCTGTCCATTGCATCCTCTTTCAAGGGAAAATCGGCCGATAAACCCACCGCACAAAAACGCGGTGCAGGGTATACTCCGCCGCCATGCAATCCCCACAGCAGATTCTTGAGCACACCTTCGGCTACCCCCACTTCCGCGACCCCCAGGCCGCGGTGATCGACACCCTGATGGCTGGCAACGACGCTCTGGTACTCATGCCCACCGGTGGGGGCAAATCCCTGTGCTACCAGATACCCGCGCTGGCCAGATCCGGTTGCGGCGTGGTGGTCTCTCCCCTGATCGCCTTGATGCAGGACCAGGTAGAAGCGCTACAGGAAGCCGGTATCCGCGCCGCCTTCCTAAACTCTTCCGTACCCTATGACGAAACCCTGGCAATTGAGGACCAACTGCTTCACGGTAGACTGGATCTGCTGTACCTGGCACCGGAACGGCTGTTACAGCCCCACACACTTTCACTCCTGCAGCGAGTCGAACTGTCGTTGTTCGCCATCGATGAGGCCCACTGCGTGTCCCAGTGGGGGCACGACTTTCGCGCCAACTACCTGCAGCTGAACTGCCTCCACGAACAGTTTCCCTGCGTACCGCGTATTGCATTGACCGCTACCGCGGACCAGCGCACCCGCGCGGAAATCGCCCGGAGACTCAACCTGGAGACCGCCCGGCACTTTATCAGCAGCTTTGACCGTCCCAATATCCGCTACCGCATCGAACCCAAGGACAACCCACGCCGCCAGCTACTGCAGTTTTTGCGCGACACTCAGAAAGGAAGTGCAGGCATTATTTATTGCCTGTCCCGCGCCAAAGTGGAAAATACCGCCGAATGGCTGAGCCAGCATGGGTATACCGCCCTGCCCTACCACGCGGGTCTGCCCGCCGTTACCCGTGCCGAACACCAGCGCCGCTTCCTGCGCGAGGAAGATGTCATTATTGTGGCCACCATCGCCTTCGGTATGGGCATCGACAAACCCGATGTGCGCTTTGTAGTGCACCTGGATCTACCCAAAAGTATCGAAGCCTACTATCAGGAGACCGGTCGCGCCGGTCGCGATAGCGAGCCCTCGGTGACACTGCTGCTCTACGGCCTGGAAGATGTGGTGAAGCTGGCACAGATGGTTGAAGCCTCCGAGGGCAGTGAGGAGCACAAGCGCCACGAACGCGGGCGCTTAAATGCCATGCTGGGCCTGTGTGAAATCACCAGCTGTCGCCGCCAGGCCCTGTTGCACTACTTCGCCGAAACCCTGGACCACCCCTGTGGCAACTGCGATACCTGCCTGGAGCCCCCTGCCACCTGGGATGCCAGCGAGGCCGCCATCAAACTGCTGTCGTGCGTCTACCGTACCGGCCAGCGCTTCGGTGCCAACCATGTCATCGATGTGCTGCGGGGCTCCGGGAACGAGAAAGTACGCAAATTCGGGCACGACCAACTCTCCACCCACGGCATTGGCAAAGACCTCGCCACCAGTGAGTGGCGGGCTGTGATGCGACAATTAATCGTGCGCGGCTACCTGGAGGTGACAGGTGAGTTTCAGGGGCTCAGGCTCACAGAGCTGTGCCGCCCGCTGTTGCGCAGGGAGACATCCCTGCAGTTGCGCAAGCTGCCGGCCAAAGGCCCCCGATTCGTCTCCCGCGACGCTTCAGCCTCCGAAGACCTGGCCTGTGAGGACCAACCGCTCTGGCAGGCCCTGCGCAGCTGCCGCAAGGCGTTGGCGGAAGAGCGCGGTGTACCGCCCTATGTGGTCTTTCACGATGCCACCCTGCGCGGCATGGTAAAGGCGCACCCGCAAACCCGCAGTGAGTTACTGGCGGTTTCCGGGGTCGGCGCCAGCAAGCTGGCGCGTTTTGGCGACACCTTCCTCGCCGTACTTAGAGACTTCCCCAAGCGTTAGGCGCAGGATAGCCCGGAACGCTTTTCCCCTTCGGGCACACCTGTGTTAAAAAGGTGAAAATAGCTAAAAATAACCCGTCCATTCCAACGAGAAAAAACCATGAAAGTCATTGGCCATCTGATAAACGGCGCCCTGGATACCGGCGGCGAGAGCACCGCAGGTTCACGCCTGCAGGATGTCACCAACCCCTCAACCAACACGGTCACCGGAAAAGTCGCGCTGGCCAGCAAAGCCACTGTCGAAGAGGCCATCGCCGCGGCCCAGGCCGCCTACCCCGCCTGGCGCAACCTGCCCACTGCCAAACGCGTGCGCATCATGTACCGCCTGAAAACCCTGCTGGAACAGCACGCCGATACCATCTGTGAGCACATCACCCGGGAACACGGCAAGGTCTTCAACGACGCCATGGGTGAACTGCAGCGCGGTATCGAAAATATCGAGTATGTCTGCTCTGCTCCAGAAAAGCTCAAAGGGGAACACAGCAGGAGTGTGGGTCCCGCCATTGATACCTGGAGCGAATTCCAGCCCCTGGGTGTCTGCGCCGGGATTACTCCGTTTAACTTTCCCGCCATGGTGCCCTTGTGGATGTGGCCAATGGCCATCGCTTGCGGCAATACTTTCGTGCTCAAGCCTTCAGAACGCACCCCTTCCTCCGCATTATTTATCGCCGAACTCGGTATCGAAGCCGGCATCCCGGCGGGTGTACTCAACGTGGTGAATGGCGACAAGGAAGCGGTGGATACCCTGCTGACCGATAAACGCGTTCAAGCCATTAGCTTTGTCGGATCCACCCCGATTGCGGAATATGTCTACACCACCGCCACGGCCCACGGCAAGCGGGCACAAGCTTTTGGCGGGGCCAAGAACCATGCCATTGTCATGCCGGATGCGGACCTGGACAATGCCGCGACCGCACTGATGGGGGCCGCCTTTGGCTCCTGTGGCGAACGCTGCATGGCTATTTCCGTGGCGGTTGCCGTCGGTGATGAGTGCGCGGATGCCCTAGTCGCAAAACTCACAGAACAGATCGCCACACTCAAAGTGGGCGACGGTATGGATGACCAGAGTGATATGGGGCCCCTGGTAACGCCGGCCCATCTGAAAAGAGTCGAGGGCTTTATCGCCACCGGTATTGAAGAAGGTGCGGAACTGGCCGTGGATGGTCGCGGCCTGAAAATACCCGGGTTCGAGCGTGGCAATTACCTTGGGGCCTGTCTGTTTGATCGCGTCACGCCGGAAATGACCATACACAGTCTGGAAATATTCGGCCCTGTACTCTGTGTCATGCGCACAGACACCCTGCAAGAAGCAATGGATATTATCGATACCCACGAATACGGTAACGGCACCTGCCTGTTCACTCGCGATGGCGAAGCGGCCCGTTACTTTAGTGATAATATCAAAGTGGGTATGGTTGGTATCAACGTTCCCCTCCCCGTCCCTGTTGCCCACCACAGCTTCGGTGGCTGGAAGCGCTCCCTCTTTGGCGACCTGCACGCTTACGGACCGGATTCGGTACGCTTTTACACCAAGCGCAAAACCATTACCCAGCGCTGGCCATCCAGTAGCCTTAGAGAAGGGGCACAGTTTAACTTTCCAAATAGTGGGTGAAAAAATAAAATAGACCGCCCCCGAAAAAACTCTGGTGGTAAAAAGCCCGTGTAAACGTGGACCTTTTACCACTTCTCATATAATTTATTTGGTCTAGCAGGCTACTAAAAATCCGCATTTCCCTAAAGTTTCTCATTTCTGGGAATTTATCCGTTTTGAGGCGGTTTTTATTCAAAAATTTCACATCATTAATTAGCAGCCCCGATTGATTACCGGGTTTAATCAGCCCTGAGTAAACACGCCCGAGGACAGATAACGATCTCCCCGATCACAAGCGATAGCGACAATGGTGGCCTTTTCCACCTGGGCGGAGATTTGCAAAGCACCGGCCACGGCTCCGCCGGAGGATACTCCACAAAAAATTCCCTCGGTTCTGGCCAGCCTTCGGGTCATCTCCTCCGCCTCAAGCTGGTCCATATCAATCACCAGATCCACTGCCTCAGGGACGAAAATACTCGGCAGATATGCCTGGGGCCAGCGACGAATGCCGGGGATACTGGAACCATCGGTGGGTTGGAGGCCGATAATCTGGATATTGGGGTTTTTCCGCTTCAAATAACGGCCGCAACCCATTATGGTCCCTGTGGTGCCCATTGAGGAGACAAAGTGCGTGATCTGTCCCTGAGTTTGTTGCCAGATCTCGGGGCCCGTGCCCTCAAAATGGGCAAGTGGATTGTCATCGTTGGCAAATTGATTGAGTACCAGCCCCCTGCCCTCAGCCTGCATCTCAAGGGCCAGGTCGCGGGCACCTTCCATACCCGCTTGCGCACTGACCAGGATCAGCTCGGTGCCATAGGCTGCCATGGCCGCCTTGCGCTCGGCCGTAGCGCTGTCGGGCATAATCAGGATCATGCGGTAGCCTTTGACCGCGGCCGCCATCGCCAGGGCAATGCCGGTATTGCCACTGGTCGCCTCGATCAGTGTATCGCCCGGAGTTACACGCCCCCTGGCCTCGGCGTGGTTAATCATGGATAACGCCGGGCGGTCTTTCACAGAGCCGGCGGGATTATTCCCTTCCAACTTGAGCAGAATCGTATTGCTGGTTTCACCAGGCAATCGCTGCAACTGAATCAGGGGGGTATTGCCTACACAGTCGGCAATTGTGGGGTAATCCATGGTGCAGTCAGTTCCAGAATACTATTGCGGCCAGACAGTGTACCCGAAGATCTTTCCAGCGTTAAATATCGACTCTGTAGGGGGACTATATAGTCGGGTTATTAAGCCTGCTTCTGCAGTTAGAAAATACCCGCAATACAGTGACCGATAAATTTAAACCAATCCGTACCCGACTACGCCCTGGGTCACTTGGGAACTGGTTACAAAATTTAAAAAATAAACCTTCTACTAAACCCCCTAATACCACCGGTAAAGTGGAAAGACCCTCGGGTAATATGCCGAGCGCATAGCTAAACTATAAAGGACATAATAATTTCTCTCCCTATCGATCCGGGAGTGCATAGCGTCATGCATGCCGGTAAAATCTGAAAAAACAATCGCACAAGGCCCCCCTTCTACCATGGCCCAAAACAATGCCAAGTCATCCATGCCAGACTCCTCAACACTGCGTTCCCTGCGCGCAACCCTATTTAGGTTTACCGTCGCCCCGGCACTGGCACTGGCCATCACACTAGCCCTGGTCTTTACATTGCAGCAGATGCACGACCGCCGCCAGTTATTACTCAGCCACGGACACGCCAGTGCGGAGCAGCTTGCCGAACTGATCGCGATGAGCGGCGGCCAACCCATCGAACTGCGTATGGAATGGCTGCGCAAGAGCCTTTTAGCCCTGATGCTGGAAAAAGATATGGTGCGCTCGGTACATATCTATTCTACTGAGGCGAGCGAGAAGCAGCCTCTGAATCCGAATACCGGCCTGGGACTACTCGCCAGTGTCGGACCGCGGCCAGCCACACCCATTACCCGCGAACACCTGCAAAAGCGCGAGCCATTTATCTTCGAAGATGAAGAGAGCCTGCAGATTCTGCAGCCCCTGAAAGGCGATATCCTCACCTGTTGGATCAGCATTGAGCTGCACCGCCCCTACTTCCTGGTGGGCACTTATCAGGTATTGCTGATCGGCCTCGTGGGGCTGATCATCTGCACCCTGGCAGCCGTGGCCTGGTCTGTCATCCTATCCGAGCGATTCGCGCTCAGCCTGTCGCGTATGGGACAGGTATTGCAGGCGGTTGGGCGCGGGGAGTTTGATCGCCGCGCCCGCGAAACTGGCAACCGCGAGGTGGCACAGATGGCCAATCAGATCAATGAAATGGCCAAGAACCTCGCCAATTACCAGCGCGATTACAAGGCAAACCTGCTGCAATCTATGGACGACCTGCGGCAGTCCCTCGACAGTATGGAAGAACAAAATATCGAACTCGATCTCGCCCGTAAAAGGGCCCAGGAGGCCAGTCGCATCAAGTCTACTTTTCTGGCCAATACCAGCCATGAAATCCGCACACCGCTCAACGGCATCATCGGCTTTACCAACCTGTTGCTCAAAACCGAGGTCGACGAGCTGCAGCAGGATTACCTGCAGACCATTTTGCGTTCATCGGAAAACCTGCTTACCACCATCAACGATATTCTGGATTTTTCCCGCATTGAATCCGGCAATCTGGTGCTCGACCATATCCCCATGGACCTGGGACAATTGCTCGAGGAAACCCTGCAAATCCTGGCGCCCTACGCCTATGAACACCATCTGGAACTGGTACCCCTGATTGACTCTCAATTGCCCGCCACCCAGGTAGGCGATCCACTGCGCACCAAGCAAATCCTCACCAACCTGCTGGGCAATGCGATTCGCAGTTCGGAAAACGGCAATATACCAGTACAACTGAGCGTAGTGAACAGCAAGGATTCGGAGCTGGTCTTGCGTATCAGCGTCACCGACCTGGGCAACCGCATCGATGAAGCGGGCCGCAGTGAACTGCAGCAGATACTCAACACCAAAACGCCACAGCACAGCCAGCAAATCAGTGCCAATGGCCTCGGTATGTCCATCGCCCGCAGCCTGGTTGAGCGTATGCGCGGCAGCACCGGTATAGAAGAAGCCGACAGCGGTGGCAGTCACTGCTGGGTACAGCTGTCTCTGCAGCCGGAGCGCAATCGCGGCGTACCGCCGCGGTTTCAGTGCCCCGGCTGCCGCATATTGATTGCCGACCCCAACCACTTGACCCGCACCCAAGTGGCGCAGTTGCTTAGCCACTGGCAGGCGGAGCCCGTAGAACTCAGCGATACAGAGACCCTGCAACCGGTGATCGAACAAATGTGGCGGCACGACGCGCTGCCCGATGCCGTGATTATCGATACCGCCATCGCCAAAGGCGACTTCGACAGTTTCAGCGTGCAGGTGCAGTCCCTCGTGGATGCCTACCAATGCCAGGTTATCGTATTGGGTGCCCCGGCGGAGCTGCGCCGTTGCTATGAGCAGTTGCGTACCCGTACCCTGACTTTTCTCGGCAAACCGGTTACCCGCGAGAACCTGCTGCGCGCCTTAAAGAGAGCCGCGCCACGAAGGAATCAGCAGCGCCCCAGTAGCGGGGCCATACCCGCTCTGCCGTGGCCGGCAACACCCCGAATTCTGGCGGTAGATGATCACGCAGCCAACCGGCGCCTGGTCGGTGAGTTACTGCGCACCCAGGATATCGAGGTGGTCATTGCCGCCAGCGGCGAAGAGGCCCTGCAACACTGGCAGCAGAGCACCTTTGATCTCATTTTTATGGATATACAGATGCCTGGCATGGACGGTATTGAGGCCACCCGCCGCATTCGTGAGCAAGAAGCCGGTCGGCGCACACCGATTATCGCACTCACCGCACATGCGGGCGCCGAGGAGAAGGCGCGACTACTCTCCGCCGGCCTGGATGATTACCTGAGCAAGCCTGTCAGTGAGGCCCAACTCACCCACATGATCAAGCGCTGGATCAAGATCATCACGCCACAGGTGGTAGAGAAACTCAGCCTGGAGCAGATGCGCCTGGTGGATATTGGCGAGAGCCTGACCCTTGCCAACGGCGATATGAAACTGGCAAGGGACATGCTGCAAATGCTTCTGGACGGGCTTGTGTGCGACGAACGGGAATTACAGCGGCTGCTGAGTACCGGCGACCTCAAAGGCATGTTCGAGCTGACCCACCGCATGCACGGCGGCTGCTGTTATTGCGGTGTGGCCCGATTGCGCGAAGCCACCTGCGTACTTCAGGAGGAACTGCGCACCCTGCAAGAGAGGGAACCGGCGGAATTTGACCGGCGCAAACTGGACGCAGTATTTCGCGAGATGCGCGCACTGCGCGAATGGGCCTCCGAACAGAATCTGGATGCGCTGTTCGGGCTGGAAGTTGCCTGAGCCAAAGACTGCAACGGTAAGCTAGCGAGCCTCAAAAATAACGAATGCCAGGGCGAAGTCTTTTTCATCCGACAGGGAGAGGTGAATGACCTCAGCGCCCAGAGTACAGGCCCGCTCCTGTGCCGCACCACTTAACAGAACCTGTGCTGCAGCACTCTTGCGACGCCGCACCTCGATATTCTGCCAGGAAATGCCGTCGCCGATGCCGGTGCCCAGGGCCTTGGCTACCGCCTCTTTGGCGGCAAAACGTTTGCACAGGTATGCTGTGCGGCTGGCCTCGCCCAGATCGGCGAAGTCACAGCGCTCGCGGTCACTCAATATTCGTTGCACAAACCGATTGCCGTGGCGCCGCAAAGCCATCGCTATGCGATGATAGCTGCAAATATCTGTACCGATACTGACGATCATTTTCCGTATACTTGTCTGAACAATGTACGACTTCGCAATGGCTTGTCCCCGAGCATGGCCCGGAGCAAAATCCGAGTCAAACGCTTTGCCGGGGGCAGTAGTCCGGCGGGCCACTGCCCACTCTCCAGTGCCTGCACGATACCCAGCAGTTCCGCGCCGCTGAACTCACCATCGCGCAGAACATTACCTCCCTGGCGGTGCACAGGCACAAACCCCTGCTCAATCTCCAGCCGATAGCAAGCACTCTCACTGACAGTGCCCCGGCTGCCGGCACAATAATCCAACGGTGGGCAGTTGCCCAGTTCTGCCAACAGTTGCAACTCAAAGCGGCGCAGGGGCCCTTCCAACGGGTTGCTATCATCGCCTTTCAACTGCGCGAGGGCTTTCAGCAACATCTGATACATGGCGAACAGCGTATAGTGCGCTTCCCCCTCCGGTAACAAGCGCACCAACAACTCATTCGCATAGAGCCCCGCATAGACGGCCCGGCCTTTCAGCCAGAGTGGCGCGGTGGCATTCTCCACAGAACCCAAGGTTTTTAACGTACTATTTCCCAGCAGAGAGACCAGAAGCGGGGAGAAAGGTTGCAATGCCTGCTGGCGTCGCTGCTTGTCGCGGCGGGCACCGCGGGCAACACAACCAATACGTCCAAAATTCGAAGTCAGCAGCTCCAAAATCAAGCTGGAGTCGCGATAGGGCCGTGCATGCAGGATATAGGCTGGCTGTGCTGGTGGTGGTTTTTTCATGATATCAACGGGCATGCACCGGAGCAGAGTTCTACTCGTCCCGGTAACCGAGACTGCGCAAAGCGCGCTCATTATCGGACCAGCCGGACTTGACCTTGACCCATAGATTCAGCATTACCTTACTGTCGAAAAGCCGCTCCATATCCTCACGGGCCTGGCTGCCAATCTGTTTGACGCGCTCACCTTTGTTGCCGATAAGAATGCGCTTCTGCCCGGCCCTTTCCACCAGAATCGCCGCGCGGATATGCAAGATCTTGCCTTCCTGGGCAAATTCCTCCACTTCGACAGTGACCTGATAAGGCACCTCTGCACCCAACTGGCGCATGATTTTTTCCCGTACGATTTCCGCAGCGAGGAAACGCGAGCTGCGGTCGGTGACCTGATCGCTCGGGAAATAGTGCTGCCCCTCGGGCAAATGTTTGAGAATCACCTGTTCCAGTACATCCAGATTCTGGTTGCGCAGGGCGGAAACAGGCACAACTTCTGCCTTGGGGTACTGTTGGGCCAGGGCCTGCAACTGCGGCAACAGCTTGGCCCTGTCCTCCAGCTGGTCCACCTTATTGACCACGATAACCAGCGGGCACTTGATACCACGCAGTTGGTCAGCGACCAACTGATCCCCCTCGCTCCAGCGGGTGCGCTCCACCACAAATACCACCAGATCCACATCCCGCGTCGCACTGGTCGCAGCCCGGTTCATAAAGCGGTTGATGGCTTTTTCCTGATCCGGGTGCAAACCGGGCGTATCGACAAAAATAATCTGATCGGACCCCTCTGTTTTGATCCCGAGCATATTGTGGCGGGTGGTCTGGGGCTTGCGCGAGGTAATCGCCAGCTTCTGCCCCAGCAAGTGGTTCAGTAGTGTGGATTTTCCCACATTGGGACGGCCGACAATCGCAACATAGCCACAGCGAGAGGGTTGTTCACTCAAAAAAACGCTCCGAAAGAGTTGAAGGGAACCGCGATGCCCGAAACCGGACTCCTGTGCATTGGAGTCCGCCACCTGGAGACAGCCAGTGGCCGGATTGCCCACAATTTAAAATCAATTCAGCCCGGTGAGTCGCTTATAGGCCTCAATTGCAGCCGCTTTTTCCGCTGCACGGCGGCTGCTGGCCTCACCGCGCACAGGCTGAGCCAGCCCACTCACACAGCACTCGACAACAAACTGCCGGGCGTGCTCCACACCGGAGACGTCCACTACCGTATACTGTGGCAGTGGCTTCCTGCGTGCCTGCAGCCATTCCTGCAGGCGGGTTTTGGGATCTTTTACCGTTTCCAGGGACAGGCAGTGAAGCCGCGATGCAAACCAGTCCAGCACCCTGGCACGCGCCGCTTCCAAACCGGCATCCAGATAGATGGCGCCGATCAGGGCCTCCACCGCATCGGCGAGAATCGAGGCTCTGCGAAAACCGCCGCTTTTCATCTCTCCTTCGCCAAGACGCAGGCAGTCGCCAATTTCCAGCTCCAGTGCCAGCTTTGCCAGGGTCTCACCACTGACCAACTGCGCGCGCAAATGGCTTAACTGCCCCTCCCTCCCTTTGGGAAACCGTTCGTAAAGCGCCGCGCCGATGGTAAAACCGAGAATAGAGTCTCCGAGAAATTCCAGGCGCTCGTTATTGCGGCTGCCACAGGAGCGGTGTGTCAACGCCAGCTCCAGCAAGGCGCCCTGCCTGAACTTGTGACCGAGACGCTTGCCCAGGCGCTCCAGTAAAAGATCAGTCACGTTTGCGGAATTGCTCCAGATCCACCACTGCATCGCAGCACAGCTCCGGTCTGGCCGTATTGAGCTGTTTGTTAAATTTCATCACCACATCCACATTGTAAATCAGCGGTTGGCGCAACTCGTAATCAATACTGACTAGCGTACTTTTTGCACCGCGAATCACCTGCAGCGCCCTGGTGGGCTCACCGCGCACATTGTTGATCTGAAAGAAGCGGCCCAGTTCTTTTTTGATCTGGCCCGCCGACATAGTTTCCAGGTCCGGGTTTTCAGCCAACACCTTCAGCGCTTCGGTCACGTAGCGTGCATCCAGATAGGCGGGTGCCATCCTGGATGTACAGGTCAGGGCAAAACCCAGTACTGCCACAAGCAACAGCCAGCCCCAGTAGCTCATGCCGCGCTGGCGCCGAAATGAAAATTGCAAAGCACTACCCATGATGTCCTCAAGCCTCCTCACCGGTATCCGGTATAAACCCGGACGGTTTTTATTATTGGATGGAACCCACACGCTCGAAACTGGGCAAGCTGAACAGTTTGTCCCAGTGCATCCAGATGGCAAAGGCCTTGCCCACGATATCCCGCTCGGGCACAAAGCCCCAGTCACGACTGTCAAGGCTGTTGTCCCGGTTATCGCCCATCATAAAATAGTGGCCTTCCGGTACGGTGCCACTGAAAGTACTGTACCTTCCGGGGCGCACATTTTTCGCCATCAGGTGGCGCTGGCCGTAGAGGTTCTCCCACAGAACCTCCACCTGCGGATTGGCCGGGGGTAACGCCTGGATCAGCTCCTGTGGCGCCAGTTCGCCGTTCACATAGAGCACATTGTTCTTCAACTCGATCCTGTCGCCGGGCAAGCCGATCACCCGCTTGATAAAATAGGTATCGTTCATATGTGGCGGGAAAAACACCATCACATCCCCGCGCTGCGGCTCGCCAATATCCACAACTTTGGTGCGGGAAACCGGCAGGCGCAGGCCATAGGCATATTTGTTGACCAGAATAAAGTCGCCAATCTGCAGGGTGGGCACCATAGAGGCAGACGGAATCTGGAAGGGCTCCAGAATAAAAGAACGCAGCACGAAGACAATGGCCAAAATCGGGAAAAACGACTTGGCATACTCGACCACAACCGGGTCCTCACGCTTCCCCCCTGCCTTCTTCCTGCGGCGGCGGGCGAAAAACAGGCTGTCAAGCAGCCAGATTCCACCGCTGACGACAACCAGCCAGAGCAGAATCAAAGGCAAATTAATATCCATCACTATTCTCTATTGTCCCCAAATCTCGGAATCAAGCACCGGCTGTGCCCTATTGATCTACTTTCAGTACTGCCAGAAAGGCCTCCTGGGGCACTTCGACACGGCCGAGCTGCTTCATACGGCGTTTACCCGCTTTCTGTTTCTCCAGCAATTTCTTCTTGCGCGTAACGTCACCGCCATAACATTTCGCGGTCACATTCTTGCGCAGGGCTTTTACGGTGGTTCTCGCCACTACCTGACCACCGATCGCCGCCTGAATAGCCACATCAAACATCTGCCTCGGTATCAGTTCCTTCATTTTTTCCGCCATGGCGCGCCCTTTCTGCTGGGCATTTTCACGGTGTACGATCAGCGCCAGGGCATCTACACGGTCCCCGTTAATGAGGATATCCAAGCGCACCAGTTTTGCTGCTTCAAAGCGCACAAAACTGTAATCCAGCGAAGCAAACCCGCGGCTCACCGACTTGAGGCGATCGAAGAAGTCCATCACCACTTCACCCAACGGCAGTTCATAGCGCAGGGATACCTGTGCACCCACGTACTGCATATCCCTCTGCATACCACGCTTCTCCACACAGAGGGTGATTACGTTACCCAGGTACTCCTGGGGCACCAGGATATTCACTTCCGCAATCGGCTCGCGCATTTCCCGAATACTGCCCACATCCGGCAGCCGCGACGGGTTATCCACCATCACCACTTCGCCGTCATTCTGCTCTACGGCGTACACCACCGTGGGTGCAGTGGTAATCAGGTCCAGATCATATTCCCGCTCCAAGCGCTCCTGAACAATCTCCATATGCAGCATACCGAGGAAACCGCAGCGAAAACCAAAGCCCAGGGCATCGGAGGTTTCCGGTTCGTAAAACAGGGAGGCATCGTTGAGGGACAGCTTCTCCAGGGCATCTCGGAAAGTCTCATAGTCATCGGAACTGACCGGGAACAGGCCCGCATAGACCTGCGGTTTGACCTTCTGGAACCCCGGCAACATCGCTATGTCCTGCGCACCCTTGGCATGGGTCAGCGTGTCGCCTACAGGCGCACCGTGAATATCTTTAATGCCGGCCACCACAAAGCCCACCTCTCCGGCACACAACACACCGGTCTCGCGGCGTTTCGGGGTAAAAATGCCGGCACTGTCCACCACATGGGTACGACCGATAGACTTGGTGACAATTTTGTCTTTGGCTTTCAGGGTACCTTGCATCACGCGCACCAGAGACACCACCCCGAGGTAGCTGTCAAACCAGGAGTCGATGATCAGTGCCTGCAGCGGTGCCTCAACATCCCCCTCCGGTGGCGGTACCAGGCGCACCAGATCTTCCAGCACCTCTTGCACACCCATACCGGATTTGGCGCTACAGCGCGTTGCCTCACTGGCATCAATACCGATAATGTCTTCTATTTCCTCGGCGACCTTGTCTGGGTCCGCCTGGGGCAGGTCCATCTTATTGAGAACCGGAATCACGTCCAGGCCCTGCTCAATCGCGGTGTAACAATTGGCAACCGACTGCGCCTCTACACCCTGGGCCGCATCCACTACCAAAAGCGCACCTTCACAGGCCGCCAGGGACCGGGAAACCTCATAGGAGAAGTCCACATGCCCCGGGGTATCAATAAAATTCAACTGGTACGTCTTGCCGTCCCGCGCCCTGTAGTCGAGCGTGACACTTTGGGCCTTGATAGTAATCCCGCGCTCCCGTTCCAGCTCCATGCTGTCCAGTACCTGCTCGGCCATTTCGCGATCGGAGAGACCGCCACAGTCCTGGATGAAACGGTCAGCCAGGGTAGATTTTCCGTGGTCGATATGGGCAATGATGGAGAAATTGCGGATATGGGAGAGATCTGTGGCCACTGCGGAATAAAAACCCTTAAAAATCAGACAATTAGCTGGCAAGTAAGCCAACTGTGTGGCGCAAGTCTAACAGAACTTATGGACAGAGGTGAGGGACAGGTGGCCTATTCGGCCACCATTCGACCCGAAAATCAGCTTTCGATCTTAATCGTGCGGAAAGTTGACTGGCCCGAGCGGAAGAAGCGGATCGGCAACAGCTCATTTTTGGGGAGTTCCTTAACCACGGCTTTGTAATCCTCCATATCCCCCACCTCTTCAAAACCCAACTGGGCGATAATATCGCCGCTGCGCAGACCGGCTTTGGCGCCGGGCTTTCCCGGAACAACCTGCTTGATCAGTACTCCGGTATCCACATTCCAGCGCTGCTTCAGGCCCTCGGGAATCTGCTCAACCACCAGGCCCAGGCGTCCGCCGACAATGGAGCTTGGTTTTACTGTGGCTTGTGCTCCCTCATCATCGGAGCCCGGTAGGGTACCGACGATGACTTTGAGCTTCTCAGACTTGCGGTTACGCATCAGTTCCAGCGAAACCTCAGTTCCGGGGCGGAGCTGGCCTACCAAATGGGGCAGATCGCCGTGTACACCAATTCTCTGGCCGTTAAAGCGGGTGATAACGTCTCCGGGCATAATTCCGGCTTCGGCAGCGGGCGCGCCGGGGCTGACCTGCTCAACCAGCGCCCCTACCGGCTTGTCCAGCCCCATAGCTTCAGCCATATCGCGGTCCACGTTGCTGATGCCCACACCCAGCCAGCCGCGATCCACACGCCCCTTCTCTTTCAGTTGTGCCACCACATCCTGGGCAAGACTCGCCGGGATGGCAAAGGAGAGACCGATTGAGCCGCCACTGCGGGTATAGATCTGGGAGTTGATGCCAACAACCCGCCCTTCCAGGTTAAACAGCGGGCCACCGGAGTTGCCGGGGTTGATCGCCACATCTGTCTGGATAAACGGTACATAGTTCTCACGACTCTCATTGGGGATACTGCGTCCCATGGCACTGACAATGCCGGCACTGGCAGAGTAGTCCAGGCCAAATGGTGAGCCAATAGCGACAACCCATTCCCCCACCTGCAGTTCTTCCGAATCTCCCCAGCGCACGGCTGTGAGGTCATCGGCGTCTATTTTGAGCAGCGCCAGATCCGAACGCACATCGGTACCAATCACTTCAGCCTTATACTCGCGGCGATCAGTCAGGGTGACGGTGACCTGGTCCGCACCATTCACCACGTGGTTGTTGGTCACGATGTACCCATTATCGGAGATGATAAAGCCGGAACCCATACTGGCCACCGGGCGCTGCTGGCGCCGACGCGGCTCGAACAGGTGACGAAAAATATCGGGAATATCCTGTTGGAATTGCGGCGCATTATTGCCACGTGCCACACGGCTGCGATCCAGTGTATTGATCTTCACCACTGCGGACGAATTTTCCTCGATCAGTTCAGTCAGTTCAGGCAACCCTCGGGCAATGGCCGTGCCCGATACCACCAGACAGAACAACAGTAGATATTGCGTACAGCATTTAATCATAGGTTTGTTACCCTTATTGATCCCTTCTAATATGAAACCTGTGGAATTGGAGTTCCCTCCGGGGCTCGCCATCGCTTATCCAGGCCCCCTTGCAGGACATTCAGTAACGATTTAGTGGCGAAGTGGCCACGAAAGTTCTGCTGTGGGGTGTAAATCTGTGTAAAGGGTCAACGATGCCCAAACTGCGCCCGCGCCCCGAACGCGGCCAACTGCACCTTGCCAGGGTGCTGTATGGTCACAGCACACTGGGTGCCCCACTACTGTATTTTCCCGCACAATCCGGCAATAAACACGGCCTGGTTCTGGCCGGCACCCACGGTGATGAAGTCGTCGCAGTCATCTCCCTGTCCTGCGCCCTGCGCTCTTTGGCCCCAGATCAGCTCCGCCACCATGTGATACTGGCGGTTAATCCCGACGGCTGTCAACTCGGTACCCGTTGCAATGCGCGCGGTGTCGACCTCAACCGCAACTTCGCCACAAAAAACTGGGATGGCAGTGATAGTGTCTTCCGCTGGAACAGCGTCGCCGACGCCCGGGATGTCAAACTCAGTACCGGTCTGAGCCCGGCCTCTGAGCGCGAGACCTGGGCACTTTGCCGGCTGATCGCCAAACTGCAGCCGGCCTGGGCAGTATCCATACACGAGCCGCTGGCCTGTGTGGAGGACCCCAACACCAGCGACTTGGGTAATTGGCTGGCGAGCCGGTTACAGTTGCCATTGGTAAAAGACGTCGGCTACCAAACTCCTGGCTCATTTGGAACCTGGTGCGCCGAACAGGCGCTAACCTGTATCACCGTGGAGTTCCCGCCCATTTCGCCGGATGCCGCCAGCGAAGCATACCTGCACTCCCTGGTCGGCCTGCTCACTTACGACCAGTAGACCCGACCAGCACCAAAACGTAAAGGGGACTCTACATCCTTTGCCAGCCAGGTTGGGCCATCCAGATCCAAAAAGCACGCCCGCTTTCCCAAAGGCCAGGCCGCACGGATGGCCCGCGAGGTACACAGCATACACCCCAGCATCACCTGGAACCCCTGTGCCTCGGCCGCCCCTGCCAGGGCCTCGGCTTCAGTAATACCACCGGTCTTGTCCAGCTTGATGTTAACCATCTCATAACACCCCAGCAGACGCGGCAGATCCTCGCGGCTATGGCAACTTTCATCGGCGCAGATCGGCAGTGGGTGGGGGAAAGTCCCCAAAAACTCATCGTCACCGGCAGGCAGCGGTTGCTCTAGCATGGCCACTCCCAATTCCTCCAGCTGACTACAGCGTTCCACCAGGGTATCCGCCCGCCAGGCCTCGTTGGCATCAATCAACAGCTGCGCTGCAGGCGCAGCGGCCCGTACCGCCGCCACCCGTTGGTAAACCTGCTGACCATCCAGTTTCAGCTTCAGGGTATCGGCGCCTTGTGCGATGGCATTACGCGCAGCCACAGCCATCGCTGCGGGATCATCGATCACCAGAGTCTGCACAGTGGGCAGGGAATCCGGCCCGGTAAAAACTGCTCCGCGACACTTGGCCTCCCAGTCTGCCAGCGCACAATCCAGGGCATTGCGGGCGGCACCGGCGGGCAGGCGCGATTGCAACAGCGTGCGATCCAGCCCCGCGGCCACCTCCGCGAAAACTGGCCGAAGCTGTTGCATGACTGAGGCAACGCTCTCGCCATAACGCGCATAGGGTGTGCACTCGCCAATACCCACCACTCCATCCTCACGGACCTCCACCACCACCAACTGGACCTCGGTACGGGCACCGCGGGAAATCACAAAAGCCGTGCGCAGAGGCCAGTGCTCGGCAAAGCAGCGGGCCTGCATGAAATGCCTCCAATCAGTGTTTGGAGCTATCAGTTTAGGTTAGGAATGATCGCCGCCGGGCTCGATACGCAGGAGCACCGGGGTAAAGACAGGATTCGAGCGTTGGCGACGGCTGTACCAACGAACACTGAGCGCACCGCCAATCAAGCCAGCCAGCGCGCCAAACACCGCGCCGGCCTCTGCAAACAAGGCATCCCCCACTAGCGCCAACAGTATCAGGCAGACCAGGGGCACCAGGTAAACCAGCAGGGCACTGCTGGTAAGTGCATTTCCGGCGATGCCAATTACCGCCGTATCGTTCAGGGCAACCTTATCGGCGCGAAAGCCGTTCAAGGCCACCCGCACCCGTGCAGAGGAAGAAAAGAAATCGCCGAGTAGGCCCGTGCCGCAACCGGGTTTAGCCGCACAGCCATTGCAGGCACTGCGCTTAAAGGTATCCACCCAGATAGCATCGGTCTCTATGGCTACGATACGGCCGCGCTCTTCAAGCACTCCTTCAGCCTTTCTCAACAATCGAGCTGGCTACTCTGCGCGCAGTGGCATCGGGTATCTCACCCACGACCGTCACCGTATAAGCGACACCATTGACTTCCATACGATCCATGTAAGCCACAGTGGCACCGCGAATAGCACGTCCCTCGAAATCCTCCAACTCTGGGCCGAGGCGCTGGACAAACACGGTAAAGACACCGAGCCCGTCACTGAATACCAACATATCCCCATCGGACAGTGGCTTCACTGAAACCACCTTGAAGCCCTCCGGAAGCCAGCGCACCTGCCAACGGCTTTGAGAGGCATCACAACCGTTGCGATTATCAATGCGCCGCGCATTACTGGATACCGCCTGAAGAGCGAAGTCTTTCACCGGGGACAAGTCCAGTTGAACAAACTGGTAACGCTCCAGCACACGCCCTTGTGTGCTCACCAGCATACTCTTCAGGGGCAGGCCGGTTTCGCGGTCCAAACTGACCACAAGACCCAGACGATAACGGTCTCTAGGCCTGGCTTCGATCACCACCGTCTCGCGATCCGCGATGCGCTCGCCGCCGCGCAGAATAAACTGATAGGCACGCTGTACCTGCTGCTGGCCAGCCGCATTCAAGAGGCTGGTTCTAATGCTGGGAGAGGCATTGTATGTGCAGTGGCCACCACTGCCGTAGCTGATCAGTTCCCTCGGTGTACCACTCAGGTATCGCACCCGCTCCACCTGCTCGCCGCTACGCACCGCGCGCACCACCTGCAAGGTTTCCAGGAGGCCGGCGTGCTCGAAAGTCACCAGCCCACTGTATTCCAGTTCATTGACTGCCTGGGCGAGTTTCCCGAGCCACTGCTCAACCTCATTGTTCAGCACGCGTGTATTGGTCGGATCGGGGCTGGCTTGGGGATTGGATGCCGCTGTGGTGGTTTCGACTGCGATAGCGCCGGGCGCATTGGTATCGACCAGTACAGGACTGGCCACTGGTATGCTGGCTCCGTCGAGTTTGACTGTAGTGGCGGCGTTGGCATCAATACCGTCGAGCGTCTGCGCCAATAACAGCGGTGACAGCAAAGAGAAAGCCAGCAACAGACTACCACCGGTGCGAACTCCGCTGCGGATCAGGCTTTCCCGCATTACGAGGTTCGCCACACTACATTCCAACCTGTTCGCCGTAGGTCGCGCGAGCAAAGGGCACCATACCCTGGCTGCCGATATGCGCGGCCTGTTCGGAGTGCTGAATCATCACACGATTCAGGTGGCGCATCAGCTCTGGCGTTGGTGCTTTTTGAATGACCGCCTGCCCCACCGCACCCGGGCGCTGCTCGGGTACGAAGCGCGGAACCGCTGTGCTGACCGAGCGCGTGGAAGGTGCGGGCACGTAAAAACCAGATGGCTGCGGCGCCGATTGAACGATTGGCTGGGCGGGGCGCTCGGCCTCCGCCAACTGCTGAACACCCTGCACAGTATTCTGCTGGGTATCGGTAATCTGCTGTACCCCTAGGATTACGGCGAACGCCACAGTAGCCGCCACCGCACCCCGCGAAAGCGGGCGCCACCAACGGCTGTTGGCAAGCCCACTGGCCGCGACAACACGACCACCCGCGGTTTGCGAGAGCGGCGCTTCCCGATCAAGCGCCGCCGAAATACTGGCCGCCAGGTCACTGTCGACAGGGGCAACCTCCTCGCGCCGCATAACGCTCGCCGCCAGCTGATAACGCGACCAGCGTTCACCCGGGTCTCCGGAGACCGCTGTGGCCTTCAAAATTCGCTGCAGCTCCAACTCATCGACTTCGCCATCCATCAACGCCGATAGCGACTCGTTGAGACGTTCCTGATGATTCCCGTGGGACATAGGGGCTTACCCTCTTGTGCAATCATTTATCCGGTGCCCGCACGCACCATCATTTGTATCATTTATGACCGGGCTTCCGGCGGTTGGTTTCCCCTGTTGGGAAAATTTCCCGCAAAATTAGCCTCTGTCACCCAGTGTTTCCGGCTCCCCGGCCATAACGGCCTGGACTGTCCGGTCTATTGCCTCCCGAGCACGGAATATGCGCGAACGCACCGTGCCCACCGGACATCCCATCACCTCGGCAATTTCCTCGTAACTCAGCCCCTCCAATTCCCTCAGGGTAACCGCTGAGCGCAGATCCTCCGGCAGTGCGCGAATGGCGCCATGTACTGCAGTTTCCAACTGGTCGCGAAACATTTGGTTTTCCGGCGTCTCGTTGTCGCGGAGCAAATCGGCACCCGAGTAGAATTCTGCGTCTTCCAAATCCACATCAAAGGACGGTGGCCGGCGGCTGCGGGACACCAAGTGGTTCTTGGCAGTGTTAATCGCAATCCGATACATCCATGTGTAGAAGGCACTCTCCCCGCGGAAATTGGCCAGCGCCCGATAGGCTTTGATAAAGGCCTCTTGCGTGACATCCTGTACCTCACTGTGATCCTTGATAAACCGGCTGACTACCGCAACAATTTTATGTTGGTATTTGAGAACTAAAAGATCAAAAGCGCGCTTGTCCCCCTTTTGAACCCGTTCCACCAGCTCACGGTCACTCGCGGCCGCTTGATGCGCTGTCATCCCCAACTCCCATACACAGTCCCATTGCGGAGGTCTCTTCCATTTATTGAGAGGCTACCGGCGCAGGCATTTTTTCTACTGTGCTGATGACACTGACAATTGGGCATAAGTTCCAGATCGAATCGACGAATAGTAAGGAAGCGCTATACTACGCGACCCCAGATCATAAATAAAATCTATGAATGCCCAGGAAAACTACGACATTCTCGTTATCGGCAGTGGCGCTGCCGGCCTCACCCTGGCGCTGCATCTCGCAGCCCGATACCGCGTTGCCCTGATTTCCAAGCAGCGCTTGCAAGATGGTTCCACCTGGTTTGCCCAGGGGGGCATAGCCGCAGTGCTGGATGAAACCGATTCGGTGGAATCGCATATTGCAGACACATTAGACGCGGGTGCCGGACTCTGCCACCCATCATCCGTACGCTTCACTGTCGAGGCAGGTGCTGCCGCTATCCGCTGGCTGATCCATCAGGGGGTGGATTTTACCCGAGAGGGCAGTGACTATCACCTGACCAAGGAGGGAGGGCACAGCTATCGCCGCATTATTCACAGCACCGATGCCACGGGTCGAGCGGTGCACAGCACCCTGATTGACCGGGTGCGCAGCAGCGACAATATCGATTGCTTCGAGCAGCACCTGGCGGTCGACCTGATCCGCCAGCCCGACCCGCGAGAGGGCCGCTTTCGCTGTGGCGGAGCCTATTTACTCGACCGCAGTTCAGGGGAGGTGGCACTGTTCCAGGCCAAAACTGTGGTGCTCGCCACGGGCGGCGCCAGTAAGGCCTACCTGTATACCAGTAATCCCGATGGCGCCAGCGGCGATGGTATCGCCATGGCCTGGCGCGCCGGTTGCCGGGTGGCCAATATGGAATTCAATCAGTTCCACCCAACCTGCCTCTACCACCCCAGGGCCAAGGCACTATTGGTGACAGAGGCACTGCGCGGTGAGGGTGCCTATCTGAAACTGCCAGACGGCAGCCGTTTTATGAATCGCTTTGACAGACGCGGCGAGCTGGCGCCGCGGGATATTGTCGCCCGAGCCATCGATCACGAAATGAAGCGCCTCGGTGCGGACTGTCTCTTTCTGGATATCTCCCACAGAGAACCCGATTTTGTCCGCGAGCACTTCCCCACGGTCTACAACAACTGTCTGCAATACGGTATCGACATCACCCGCAAACCCATACCGGTGGTGCCTGCAGCGCACTACACTTGCGGCGGCATCATGGTGGACCGGTACGGACGCACTGATCTCGACCAACTGTACGCCATTGGGGAAACCACCTTTACCGGCCTGCACGGCGCCAATCGCCTGGCCAGCAACTCCCTGCTGGAGTGCCTGGTGTATGCCCGCTCCACCGCCATGCATATCGACAAGCACCTGGGGGCAGTGCAATCACCCCGCCCCGCCCCGCCCTGGGATGCTTCGCGAGTCACAGACTCGGATGAGGACGTAGTGATTTCCCACAACTGGGACGAATTGCGCCGCTTTATGTGGGACTACGTGGGGATCGTGCGCACGCGCAAACGCCTGCTGCGTGCCCAGCACAGGGTAAAGCTGTTGCAGCGGGAAATTCGTGAGTTCTATGCCAACTACCGGATCACCAATGACCTGGTGGAATTGCGCAACCTCGCTTTGGTTTCCGAACTGATTATCCGCTCGGCACTGGAGCGCAGGGAGAGCCGGGGCCTGCACTACTCGCTGGATTACCCGCAGCTGCGGGAACTCGCCATGGATACCATTCTGGTTCCGGAGAATTTTGCCAACCAACGGCAGTTCATCTAATCCAAAAGGCAAGGAGGCGCCAGCCCTAGCGGGAATAGCGCAGCGCTACCTGCAATCTGCGCCAGTCGTCGGCGTGCAGCGCATCCCGCGCCAACACCAGGCGCAAACGCCTGCCCTGCCGATCCCGGCCATTGATCACCAGCAACCAGCGCCACAGCACCAGTTCGCCACAAAAACGAAACTCCCGCTCCTCCCCCCCTCTTTCCCGCCAGTACCAGCGACGTTCGCGGGTCGACAGCCTCCCTGCCATACGCCCCAGGCGGCACTTTTCCCAAGCGACGTAAACAAACACCAGCGGCAGCGCACCCCAGAACAGCCTGGGGGGCAGCTCGCAGAGCCACAGCAGCAGTACCGCCAGCAGGGCACCCAGAAGCAAAAGAATCAACAGCAGAGGGGATGACGCAGCAACGCAGCTCAAACGGGCGCTGCGCTCAAAGTGACCGGGAGAGGACCTATTCCTGCAGACCGGTGTGGTCACGGATAATCTGCACAATGCGGAGCAGCTCCGGGTCAGCGGGGTCCTCGCGACGCAGAAACCAGGCGAACAGATCCTGATCTTGCTCATCGAGTAATCGGATGTAGCGCTGCTGGTCTGCTGGTGCCAAGGTATCATAGACATTGTCTAAAAATGGCAGCAGTACCAAATCCAGTTCCAACATGCCGCGGCGACTGGCCCAAAACAGACGGTTGCGATCCATACGACGCTTTCCAATCCAGAGAAAGAACCCAGTATACCCGCAGCCCGGTAAACTTGAAAAATGCGCAAAGCCCCCCAAATACTGCCACCAGACAACCGCAGGTGGGAACACTATGGACCGACAACAGTGGCAGGATTTCCTCAGCGGCGAAGGCGCCATTTGGGAGGGCGACAAGGCCCATTTCCCCCTTACCAGTAGCGACGACCCACAGGGTCTGCACCTGATTGACCTGAGCCCCATCGGCGCTATCTCCATCCACGGCCCTGACAGCCAGAAATTCCTGCAGGGCCAGATCACCTGCGACCTGGTGAACCTGCCGGATGGACACAGCACCCTGGGCGCCCATTGCAGTCCCAAGGGCCGCATAATCAGCACCTTTAGCGCCCTGAAAGTGTCCCCGAGTCAGTTTGTTTTCCGGCTCCCGCGGGACCTGGCCCTCACTGCGCAACAGGCACTGGCCAAATACGCTGTATTCTTTAACACGCAATTGCAGGATATCAGCGCAAAATCCCTCTGGCTTGGCCTACAGGGCCAGAACGTAGCGGAGCGCGCCGCGCAACTGCTTGGCTGCAGCGCACCCGCCATTGGTGCGGTTGCGTCTTTTGATGTTGCAGGCGAGCCCTGTATCGCCCAGTCGGTCAATGAGTACCAGCTGGCCCTGCTGGTGCCAGTCACCAAGGTACAGCAGCTCTGGCAAACGCTCGCCCCACAGTGCGAAGCAACCGGCTACGACCTCTGGCAAAAAGGGCAGATTGATGCCGGCATCCCCCAGGTTGATGCCGCCACTTCGGAAATGTTTATCCCGCAAATGACCAACCTGCATCTGCTCGGTGGTGTGAGCTTCAAAAAAGGCTGTTATACAGGCCAGGAGGTGGTGGCCCGTATGCAATACCGCGGCGCAACAAAGCGCCGCCTCTACCGGGCAAAATGCGCTGGCGGCAACCTTCCGTCCAGCGGGTTGGAAATCTACGGCGAAGGCAAGCAGAGCATCGGTAACCTGGTGCAAGCCTGCCACAGTCAGGATGGAATACAGCTGCTCGCTGTGCTCACCATCGCCAAAGTCGCCGCCGGTGAAACCCTGCGATTCAAAGACGGCCGCACTCTGGAAATCCAGGCGCTGCCCTACGACGCGGATGCCGATCCGCTGGCTTGAATGGCAATAGGGCGATGACAAAAAGGGCGGCCAAACTAGCCGCCCTTTTAAATGGCAAGCGATCAATTGGTGTTCAGAATACTGTGTCATTTCTTTACCGGTAGCAAGAGTAATCCTCGCCAGTAATACCGGACACAGGCTTAAGGGAGTTTCTTCACCTCAAAGTTTTCCGGACTGAGATAGCCAAGAGCGGTGAGCCAACGGTAATACCCACTTCACGAGTTCTGGAGCACTGCTGCCATCCATGCCAAAAGGAAATGCCAGCGGTGTTCATGCATAAATCGGTAGCAATTCACTTTTGGTTCTACGCGAAATAGGTGGCTGCTTTTTTAGGATCGCCAGAGCAGATTCTCACTTGCTTTGACTCACTTATCTCTGGTCAGTCGATCGCCAACTGTAGACCTGAGACGCGTGAAGCCCAGCCTCCTGAGCTGCCTATGGAATACGGGCTTTTCCCGGCCAGCTTCAAGGCTTCAGCTTTGAATTCACGCCTGTGTTGCTTGCTGGACAAGAATCACCTCTGTGGTTTCGCTTACTCACCTAATGAGGTGCCCAGTATTGCTGGTAGGGACCATTCTCAAAAAACTGGGACAAATTTGGAAAATATGAGAAAGCGAATAGTAGTGAAAACCGATTATTCAAGCTCTATCGCAGTCCTTTCCAGTGCCCGCGTCTCCGGTAACTGCCAGTCAATGGGCGTCTGACTCCGTTGCTGCAGCCAGTGGTTGGCCTGGGAGAAAGGCCGGGTACCAAAAAAGCCGCGGTGGGCCGAGAGTGGTGAGGGGTGCGGTGCACGCAGCACCAGATGTTTGTTGCGATCGATAAAGCCGCCCTTTTTCTGTGCGTAGCTGCCCCACAGGATAAATACCAGCCCCTCGCGCTGTTCCGCCAGTTTGTGGATCGCCACATCGGTAAACTGCTCCCAGCCACGCCCCTGGTGGGCGCCCGCCCTGCTGTCTTCCACCGTCAAAGTGGCATTTAGCAGCAATACCCCCTGCTCGGCCCACGGCTGCAGGCAGCCATGGTGTGCGGGCACTATGCCCATATCCTTGTGCAATTCCTGGTAGATATTTTGCAGGGACGGCGGAATGCGCACGCCGGGTAACACCGAGAAGCACAGGCCGTGGGCCTGACCGCTGCCATGGTAGGGGTCCTGCCCTAGTATGACCACCTTCACCTGGTCAAACGGGGTGGAATTAAACGCGTTGAAGATCTGCCCGCCCGGCGGATAGATCCGCTTGCCGGCTGCCTTTTCCCCTCTCAAAAACTGGCGCAACTGGGCCATATAGGGCTGCTCAAACTCTTCACTCAGCACCGCGTACCAGGAAGGATGAATCTTGATATTATTAGTAAGCGGCATATTTACATCCTGAGTATCTTGTGTATGTGTTGTCGCAATTCCGGCACCACCGCCTCTTCAAACCAGGGCCGCCGGCGTAACCACAAGGTATTGCGCGGACTGGGGTGCGGCAAGGGAAAATAACCGGCCGGCAGCGCGTCGCGAAAGTGGTACACATTTTCACTAATACTGCCATACCAGTGCGGCAGGTAGTGGCGCTGGGCGTATTGTCCCACTAACAGGGTTAGTTGCACATTGGGCAACTGCGCCAGCAGGCGCTGGTGCCAGGTAGCGGCGCATTCGGGGCGCGGCGGCAAATCCCCACCCTTGCCGCGGCCCGGGTAGCAAAAGCCCATGGGGATAATGGCAATGCGGGACACATCGTAGAAAGTTTCCCTGTCGATCGACAGCCAGTTGCGCAGCCGGTTGCCGGAAGGGTCATTCCACGGTATACCGCTGGCATGCACTCGGGTACCCGGTGCCTGCCCGACAATCAACAGGCGAGCCGACCCCGCTGCCTGTAACACGGGATTGGGCCCCAGGGGCAGCTGTGCCTCGCACAGATGGCAGGCGCGGATCTCGGCCAACAGTGCCGACAGTCGCTCCATCGTTACCGCCTAGGCACTGTCGGGAAAAGCCAGGTGCAACAACAGCGCGCGCCGGTCCCCCGGGTCTTGAGCGCGGGCGCTATTATCGTTGTCGAACACCACAAAAATACCCTGCTCGCTCACGGCCAGCCCGCCGCCCTTACCGCGGAGGGCCACTTCGTAAACCCGTTCCGGCGATTTCTCCAGTGCACGGTAATCCAGGCACCACTCAGCTTTCAGGCTCGGCAGGGCCCTTCGACATACCGCATGGGCATTGCCTTCCAGGGTAAAAAGCGCGCCATCGTAATACGCGAGACCGGTAAGATCTTCGGGATTACCGTGAAAATCCAGACCGGCTACGGGGGGCAGTGAAAATACCTGCGCATCGCCACCCGGGCTGAGTCTGAGCAAACCGCGAGGCTCGCGCTCAATGGCCAGCCAAAACTGGTCACGGGCTTTTACCAGCCCCTCACTGGAAACATTGGATGTTTGCAAATATCCCCGCGCCTTTACTTCAGGAGACCATAGATTTTCCAGCCAGCGAGCTTCGCCCTGCTCCTCTACCACCGCAATGCGATTGTAGCGCTCGCTCAGAAGATAGATACGATTCTCATCACAGCTGACCCCTTCAAAATCCAGATCTCTGGCCGGCCGAAATAGCTCCGGGATAAAGGACCAAAGGCTTGTCGCTTTGTTTCTCTTCGGCACTCGAAGTCCAGTGAGCTTCAAGTGGGACACCAGTTCGGCGCGCCCTTCCATCAGCTTAATCGCATAAACCTCCCTAGACGCCCTATCGGAAACCGTGAGCAGTTTGCCGGCACAAAAGCTCAAACCGGAAAGGTCCAAGCCCGCGCTGCCATCCACCCAATAACTCGCCAATAACCTGGCGGTACTGATGTCAGCGGCTATCGCCAAGGGCGACAGCAGGGCAAACGCTATACCAAAGAAAAAACGCTTAATCACGCTATATCCTATCAATCACGGAAATTATTGAATTGTAATGGTTGTTCAAGCTCCCTGCCCTTGAGCAGTGCAATGACCTGTTGCAGGTCATCGCGCTTCTTGCCGGTAACCCGCACTTGTTCACCCTGGATGGCCGCCTGTACCTTGAGCTTTTCATCTTTGATCAACTTGACAATTTTCTTTGACAGCGCTTTATCCAGGCCGTTTTTCAAGGTTATGCCCACCTTGACCTGTTTGCCGGATTGCTCTCTCTCGCCAATATCCATGGCCAGGGGATCTATATCGCACTTCACCAGTGCACCGCGCAGCATATCCACCATTTGGTCAAGTTGAATATCCGCCTCGGCACACACCACCAGGGAGAAATCATGCATTTCTACTTCTGCATCCACCCCTTTGAAGTCAAAGCGGTTGCTTACCGTGCGGTTTACCTGATCCACGGCATTGGTCAATTGATGTTTGTCCACTTCAGATACTATGTCGAATGAAGGCATTAACTTCTCTGCTCCTGTTGCCAGATTTCCGGGGATAACTCCACATTGTGATTGCGGGTAGCGAACCAAAAATACCCGTCCTGAATGGTGACGCTGAAATCCATATTGCGCTCGACCATCGCCGCAAGCTGCGCTGTGCTATGGGCAGGGAGGTAATAAACCTCAAGGTTGCCCAAGCGTGTGAGCTGGCTTTGCAGTTTCTGCCACCACACCAACGCAGTGCGCCCACCGAAGCTGTAAACCAAAACCCGCCCGCACCGGTTGCTGGCCTTGCGCAAACGCTCAGCAGTAGGCAGGCCCACCTCTATCCAAAGGTCAATCTCGCCACTGGGGCTTTTCTGCCAAAGATCCGCATCCTCGGCTGAGGACAAACCCCGGGTGAATGCCAGTGACGACGTCGCATTGTGCACGAAGGCCAGTAAACGCATCATCATACGCTCATCGGTTTCTGATGGATGTCGTGCCAAAGTCAATTGGTGCTCCCCATAGTAATCCCGATCCATATCGGCAATTTGCACTTTGGCTTTAAAAATTGTTGCTTTTAACGCCATTTCAACTTCAACTCTCTAGAGCCACCAGCATGGGGGGGAAGGCGGACTATTCTTGGTTCATGGAAGCATAAGGCTATTTTACATGACCTCTGCTACCGGCAGCAGCTCGACAATCAGACACTGCGCCCCGCTCTGCCTGCTAAAAGAGGTACCCAGCGGCTGTGGCATCAACAATAGCCCCAAGCGTGACGCGTGGGTAAAAGCGTGCTGGGCCCAGGTGGAAAACCTATACCAGCGTTGTGCAAACCAGATACCCAACCCAGTAGAAACCGTACAGGCTTATGCGGGAGGCAGACGTAAGATCCTGCAAGCCGTTACCGAAACTCGCACAAAAGCCATCAGCGCCCTGCAGATGGATAACAACCCGCTCAATGACCTTGGCAAACAGCAGCAGTATGGCGCCGCTCAGGCCCGCTTATCATATCCCCTGACCCGCTTGATTTTTGTGATAGGACACTACTCCGCCCCCAGGGCAAACTGGCATTTCCTCAGCCTGCAATCCCAACTGGAGAGCACGGGGCACTGGATCAGCATGACGAGGCGGGATTATATCCGGGCTGTCGAGCGCTACAACCGGAAGATGTGCCTCTTCCCCAAACATACCTGGCACGCCTTACTCTATAGCGATAAGCCAACAAGGAAGACCATCCAGGCAACCAGCGAGAAAGCCGAGGCGCCTCCGATCATACAATGAATTGCTCCGGTCCCATCACCTTCACCCTGATTGCACTGCTCTTCTCACTGGTTGCGCAGGCGGATGTACAATTTCCCCCGCTATCCGGTCATGTAGTGGACAGGGCCAAATTGCTGGCTGCGGATGAGCGATACCACCTGACCGAACTGGTCCAACAGTACGAATCCGATAGCAGCAACCAACTGGTGATTGCCATCCTGCCAGAGTTGCAGGGAATCACCATAGAGGAATACGCCTACCAGCTGGCACGCCACTGGAAACTGGGGCACAAAGATAAAAACAACGGGGTGCTGTTTTTAGTGGCTCCTAGGGAACGGAAAATCCGTATTGAAGTTGGTGATGGGCTGGAGGGCACCCTCACCGATGCCTTGGCTGCCAACATTATCCACACCAAAGTGCTGCCGGAGTTTCAAAGTGGCGACTTTGGCGAAGGCATTAACGCCGGAGTGCAATCCATTATCTCAGCCACCAGAAATGAATATGTGGCCGAGCCACTGGAGAGCAAGAAAGACCGGCGCATGACAGTTTTACTCGGACTATTCCTGATTCTGGTCATACTGCACCTGTTCGTCACTTCGGTGCTCAGCGCGCCGGTACACGGACGCAGCTACAAACGGGGGCGCTTTGGCGGCAACTACGGCAGCGGCGGTTTTGGGGGCGGTTATCCTGGCGCGCGCGCCGGGGACAACTTTAGCGGCGGCGGCGGCGGTTTCGGTGGTGGGGGCGCATCGGGAGGATGGTAATACTTAGCAGCAGCTATCAGCGCCAGGTTACCGAAGCGATCAAGGAAGTTGAATCACACACCGATGCCGTGGTAGTGGCAGTTGTGGCCAAGAAGGCGGATAACTACCTGTACATCTCCACGCTTTGGGCCGCTTTCCTGGCACTATTACTCTCCCCTATCCTTCAATTTCTTCCCTGGTGGATCAACTTCCAACAGGCCTTTATGCTCCAGTGGATATTTTTTATTACCCTGGCCATTCTCTTGCGCTGGAGACGCATTACCATGAAACTGGTTCCCAAGAAAATAAAGTACTGGCGCGCTTCAAATCTTGCCCGGCGACAGTTTCTCGAGCAGGGATTACATTGCACCCAGGACCAACTCGGACTTTTAATATTCGTGTGCGAGACAGAGCGCTACGTAGAAATACTGGCGGATCGTGGTCTCGCACAACATATTACCAATGAAAAATGGCAGATCATCGTCGAAAGCTTTATCCGTGAAATCAAGCGGGGAAAAACTGGAGAAGCTCTACTACAGTGTATCGTACTGTGTGGAGAATTGCTTCAAGACGCCGCCCCTACCAGTAAAGTAAAAGACGAACTACCCAATCACCTTATCCTGCTGAGCTGAGAAAAACCGAAAGCCAATCCCCACTAAAATGACAAATCATATACATTTCTGTAATACAACCCTACATCAGAACCATTGAAAACTCATTCATATATATCCACAAACCGGGATATATCATTCGCTGACCAATAATCGTCGATGTGATTTTTCATGGCTTATCTATACTTCACAGAAGAACCGCTCCTGCGTTTTTAATCCGCTCTCATTAATCATGACTTAGGCGATAGGTTAGAGCGCCCTATGATACGATTTTTATTGTCGGTTTTATCGACCTGTCTTTTGTTTTATTCATTATACAATCACGCCAATGACGAACAGAGTGCAAACCTGTGGTCCTATAACTGGGAAAACGATTTTTGGGTCAATGACGATGGTGGCTATACTAACGGCTTTTCCTATACTTGGGGTTACAGTATAGGCAAGGAAGGCTTTAGCGACGAGAACATTCCCAGTTGGATTCATCGTATAACCCGCGATACACCAATCGCCACTGTGAAAAATAAACAGCGGGCAATGTCCTTTAAGATAATGCAGGAAATGTATACACCTGACCACACCTCTAGAAAGGAAGTTAATACCGAGGACAGGCCCTATGCGGGCCTACTCTACTGGCAGGGCAATATGTTTGCTGGAAGTCACTATATCAATGACCGCCTGAGCCTGTTGCTGGGTTTTGTCGGCCCACCCTCCCTTGCCAAGCAGTCGCAAAAGGCCGCTCACAGTTTGATCGGAGCCAATCCCCCCAAAGGCTGGAAAAACCAAATCAATACCGAACCGATTTTCCGGCTGGAGGCCGAACGGGTCTGGCGCCTCGGCAGTATCACCCTTGGCGGTGATCACGAAATGGATTTTATCACCCTCGTCCAAGGGGGAGTTGGCAACCGAAAAACTGATTTTGGTCTGGGCTTTGGATGGCGCATAGGTTCGGGACTGGCCAACAGTTTCCTTAACACTTCGGTGAATCCAGCCACAAATATGAATCCGGCCATGCTACCAAAACACGGTGATTGGCATTTATTTATCACCTGTATGGGTACTTATGTCATTAACGATATCACCCTCAATGGCAATACCTTTAGCAATAGCCACTCAGTTAAGTTACAGCGAAAGCTGCATATTGCAACAGCGGGCGGAGCTATTCAGCTTTACCGTTTTACCGTTAATTTTACCCTAAGTGCGGTTTCGGAAGCTTTTGATGTGCAACAAGGCACTAATCAATACGGATCGCTGGCACTGACTTATCGCTGGTAGCGCCGTGTTACATGTCTCAGTTGTACGACACTTGTTGCCGGCAAGAATTCTGGCGCTGTCGAGCCGGAAGTATAACCTATATATTCGGGATCGCAGCTACCGGTTTAATCAGGTCAACCCGGATTTTGAATAGTATCAGGCACAAGAACAGCGGAAAGCCCTCTCATTGCTGGCGATATCACAGACAGGTTAAAAAATTCCGCCATGACAGTATACTACCACTCCCAACGCCGCTTTCTACCCCTTTTTCGACTCAAAATCGCCACAAACTTTATTGATGGAAATTCGACCTTCAGCGCCGACTTGTTGCTCCTGTTCGGGAGCAACCAGTGCCTGCTGGGGTTTTCCCATTTGGTGGCAAAATTCCTCAATGACCTGTGCTGGAAGACTTGCACTGGATACAGTACTGAACAACAGGTACCGATATCAGATAAAAGGTGCTGGCTTGGCACAGAGTAAATAGTAGGGTAAGGTAGATCTATACTTGGCAAACATAAATGCGCTCAAAAATAAGCCAAGTAGTTTCTGAAATAGTCGGGTTAACAACCTGTAAGGTCACTCACTTATATTGCCCGCTGCGATTTGTGACTCCACCCTTCCTTTTTCCGGAAGGTTTTGCAGTTTATCGATGACAAGTAGCAACTTATCGCAAATATATAGCACGCAATGCAAAAATACATAACAAGCAATACATAATATTTCTTTTTAAATCTTGGGGGGGGGGAGATCATGAATACAAAACAAGTATTAGCAGCAAGTGCTGTTTTTTTATCCTCTGCCGTTTCGGCCGCAGAGGTTTGCTTGTTGGCGAATAATGGCTTTCTGATTAAAGGTAAGAATAAGTCGGTAGTTCTGGATGCCATGATAGAAAAACCGATGTATGGATACCCGGCATTAAGCAGTGAAACTTACGCTTTATTCATACATGGAAAGGCCCCTTTTGACAGCCTCGATGTTGCCTTAACCACACATAAACATCGGGATCACTTTCAGGCAGAGGTGTTGCTGGAGCATGCTAAAAACAGCCAAACAGTTTATGTTTTGCCACCGCAGGCCAAAGCAGAAATTGATACGATCGCACCAGATCATGATTTAGCAGACCGCTTGCTAACAGATGTCCCTATTCATAATAGCAAAGCCATTGAACGACAGGTAAATGGGGTTGATATAACGATTTACAGCATCAATCATGGTGCTCGGGAACCCGCCGAAGGCGCAAAGCAAACAGAAACGAATCATTCTGCTTATAAGGTGGAGATAGATGGGATTAGTTTTACCCATCTTGGTGATGCAAAGACAACAACTGAATTTTTGTCAATGGCAGGAGTGACAAAGGCTAAAACGGATTATTTGCTGGTTCCTTATTGGTCCGTGAGGAACCCTGAATATGTTCATGCTCTGAAGGAAGCATGGGACTTTGATCATTTAATCCTGATGCATATGGATCAAATCGACAGGGAAAACCCAAAGCAGCTAACCTGGTTCAATAAAACAATTTTGTCTTTGAAGGAAACCTTTCCTGAAGCTTGGATACCACTCAAAGAGATGGAGTGTAGAAAGACTTAATGGCCTGTAGGAAACGCCATATTCAAAAACCCAAGGATTTTCCTTAAATTGAGATCCGCATTTACAATGGCCTCCACCACAGCGGCTCCCCCTGGGTGCGCAGGGGTAAAAATAAATAGGGGGTGACGGCAAAGCGCCAGTCGATTGCAGAACCTCGGTAGCCATTGGCGGTGGCGCTGTACGCGATGGCGTGGCTCCCTGACGAGGAGGGCAGACCTTGCCGCCCGGTTTGGGCCGTTGCTCCTTGGCAAAACAGCACCAGCATAGGGTCGAGAGTATTTTCACCATACCTGCCTCTACCACCGAGAACGCCCGCTGTGATCCCTCTGGTATCAACCAGATCACCGGCTGGTACACCAGCCGGTGAAAGAAAAATAATATCGGCAAACACAGGAAGCTTGCTGATTTCGACGGGGTAGTAGAAACAGCCGCCGCACCGTACCTCTGGTGCGATGGCTATGCGCACCGGGCAGTGCGTAGAGGTCAATCAGCCATTCGCTTCCGGGCGCATATGCGGGAACAGCAGCACATCGCGAATAGACGGAGCGTTGGTCAACAGCATCACCAGGCGATCGATGCCGATACCCTCGCCGGCGGTGGGCGGCAGACCGTACTCCAGGGCACGGATGTAGTCGGCGTCATAGTGCATGGCCTCGTCATCACCCGCTTCCTTCTCTGCCACCTGAGCCTTGAAGCGCTCCGCCTGGTCTTCCGCATCGTTCAACTCGGAGAATCCGTTGGCGATTTCGCGGCCACCCACAAAGAATTCGAAGCGGTCAGTCACGAAGGGGTTGTTATCGTTGCGACGCGCCAACGGAGATACCTCGGTGGGGTATTCGGTGATAAAGGTGGGCTGGTCAAGGCGGTGCTCCACGGTTTTCTCGAAAATTTCGATCTGCACCTTGCCCAAGCCCCAGCTGCCTTTGAACGGAATATCGAGTTTCTCCGCCAGAGTCCGGGCGGATTCGATATTGTCAATATCCGCCGCGGTCAGCTCCGGATTGAAATGTAGGATGGAATCGAATACAGACAGGCGTGAAAACGGCTTGGAAAAGTCGTAACTGCGGCCCTGGTATTCCACCGTAGTGGTATTCAGCACATCCTCGCAAATACCGCGCAACATCTTTTCTGTGAGATCCATCAGGTCGCTGTAGTCCGCGTAGGCCTGGTAGAACTCAAGCATGGTGAACTCGGGGTTGTGGCGGGTGGACAAACCTTCGTTGCGGAAATTGCGGTTGATCTCGTAAACCCGCTCGAATCCCCCCACCACCAAGCGTTTCAGGTACAGCTCCGGTGCGATGCGCAGGTACATATCGATATCCAGCGCATTGTGATGCGTCACAAACGGACGCGCACTGGCACCGCCGGGAATCACCTGCAGCATGGGGGTTTCCACCTCCATAAACTGTTGGCCATTGAGAAACTGGCGAATGTACTCGATAATTTTAGAGCGTACACGGAACACTTCACGGGCTTCAGGCGTGGCAATCAGGTCCACATAGCGCTGGCGGTAGCGCAGCTCCTGGTCGGCAATGCCGTGGAATTTTTCCGGCAGCGGGCGCAGCGCTTTGGTGAGCAGAGTGTACTCTTCGCAGTTAACGTAGAGATCGCCCTTACCAGATTTGTGCAATGTGCCTTTTACACCGACGATATCGCCGATATCCCAGGCACCGAAACGCGCCTTAATGTCTCTCTGTGCCGCCTTGTCTGCATACAGCTGGATGCGGCCGGACACATCCTGGATCACCATAAAGGGCCCGCGTTTCGCCAGGATACGCCCAGCTACGCACGCGCTTTTACCCAGCTCTTCCAGTTCCTCTTTCTGTTTATCGCCGAACTCAGCTTGCAGGTCGGCAGCGAGGTTCTCGCGGCGAAAACTGTTGGGGAAAGCATTGCCCTTCTCGCGCAGAGCGGAAAGCTTGGTGCGGCGCTCGGCGATCAGTTTGTTTTCGTCTTGCTGGATATCAGTCATGGTGATCTATCAGTTATGTGAGTGATATTGCCCCCTATCGACGAGGGGCGCGGTGAGGGTGGAGACCTTGAATCAGAGGCCGGCTTTCAGGCTGGCTTGGATGAACTGGTCCAGATTTCCATCCAGTACTGCTTGGCAGTTGCTGGTCTGGACACTGGTGCGCAGGTCTTTGATACGTTGGTCATCCAGAACGTAGGAGCGGATCTGGCTGCCCCAGCCGATATCGGCCTTGCTGTCTTCCATGGCCTGTTTTTCCGCATTGCGCTTGAGCATTGCCTGCTCGTACATTTTTGCGCGCAACATCTTCCAGGCCTTGTCGCGATTCTGGTGCTGGGAGCGCTCGCTCTGGCACTGCACCACGATACCGGATTCCGTATGCGTCAAGCGTACAGCGGAGTCGGTTTTATTGACGTGCTGGCCGCCGGCACCAGAGGCACGGTAGGTATCTTCACGCACCTGGGATTTATCAATTTCAATCTCGATATTGTCTTCAATTTCCGGGGATACAAACACGGAAGAAAAGGAAGTGTGGCGGCGGTTACCGGAGTCAAAAGGGGATTTACGCACTAAACGATGCACACCGGTTTCGGTGCGCAACCAACCAAAGGCATGATCCCCGGAAAAATGTACGGTGGCACTCTTGATACCTGCCACCTCACCGGCGGACACCTCCTCCAGAGTGGCCTTGAAACCGTGGGATTCTCCCCAGCGTAAATACATCCGCAACAGCATTTCCGCCCAGTCCTGGGCCTCGGTACCGCCGGAACCCGCCTGGATATCCAGATAGGCATTGTTCTCGTCGTTCTCGCCGGAGAACATACGACGGAACTCCAGGAGTCCAAGCTGTTGCTGCAACCCTTCAATCTCCGCCGAGACCTCATTCACAGAGTCCTCATCATTCTCTTCTACCGCCAGCTCCAGCAGCTCGCGGCAATCGGAGATGCCGGCATCGAGATTCTCAATGGTGGCCACCACCGCTTCCAGGGAGGAGCGCTCGCGCCCCAGTGCCTGTGCGCGGTCCGGGTCATCCCAGACACTCGGCTCTGCCAGTTCCAGTTCGACCTCGGTCAGGCGTTCTTTCTTGCTGGCATAGTCAAAGATACCCCCTAAGAACATCGGTGCGCTCTTCGAGGTCTTTTAATTGATTCAGAAAGGGATTGATTTCCATGAATTCTCGGTGTCCCGGCAAAGTAAAAGCGGCGCGCATTCTACCCCAGCACATGGGAGCTCTGCCAGTCAGCCGGCAGCCCGAAAGAGCCCTCTTGGCATATCCTTGAGCTCAGCACTGTCTCCGGAATTGCACACTGCCGGGCTCGCTACCGGTACAACTGCCTCCAATCGGGCAAAGTTGTGCTGCTTGCGCAAAGACGCTTTGGACCTGGAGCGCCTGGCTCTCACCAAATGCCGGTTTACAGGCTGTACGGTTGGGAGTTTATTGTCCAGTCTGGAAAGTTCTCACTTGTCTGTGGTAGCAAGTAGGGGGCAATGGATAAAGCCTAAGCGCTATTGTCCCGGCACTCGGACATCTGGTACTGCACCTGCTCGGCTATGTTGTAGCCCAGTTCCAGGGCGGCATCCAGGGCATCCATGCTGACTTGGTGCAACAGTATATCTCCTGTAGGCGCACCACACATCGAGGGATACATTCTATCGGTGCGCACACCGCAACGGGATGCCTGCACCACAACATTATTTTCCCGCAGCCTGGCCAGGCTCTGCTGCAATGTCATACCACCGCCCTCACATTGCTTGCGGCCACTTGTGCGGTACACCCACACCAGCGCTCCGGGTTCCGGTACAGGAGGCTTTGAAGACACCTCCACCGCAGGGCGTTCGGCAGTCTGGGGCTCCTTATCCACGCTTTTTTCCTCTTTGGGCTGCCCGCAAGCACTCACTGCCAACACCAATAACAGAGCAAGGAGCGCAGACACGGTGTCTTTGATCATCAAAATTCCTCCAAAATGCATCAATCGGTGGCAGCCTGGCTCAGGATAGCGCCAACCAGGCGCCCACCAGCAGCATCAGGGTACCAGAAACGCGGTTAATCAGGCGCACATTTTCAGTGCGCTCCAACAGTCGACTGAGCGCCTGACCACCCCCAGCGTAAATCAGTAAACACAGGGTTTCCAGCAGCAGTATGGTGGCAACCAACACCGAGAGTTGCGGCGCCAGTGGTTGGTTCTGGTTAATAAAGGGCGGCAACAGGGCTATAAAGAAAGCCCAACCTTTGGGGTTGGCTACGGCGGTGACAAACCCCTGCGTCATCAGCGCTTTCGCCGAAGGCCGCGCACGCGCGGCACTGTGCCCTACTTCATCGAGAATGGCCAGTTGCCCCCGGGAGTGCCACATTTGCACGCCCATCCAGGCGAGATAGGCCCCACCGCAATATTTAAACACCTGAAATACAGCCGGGTACTGCACTATCAGCACTGCAGCTCCAAGCACCGCGGCCAGGGCCACCAGGGCCACCCCCGCCAACTCGCCCGCCATCATCCAAAGGGTTTGACGCACCCCCACAGTAATGCCCAGACTGAGTGCTAACATCATGCACAATCCCGGGGTTAGCGAGACAAAGAAACTGGCGGGTACTAAGAGTGCGAGTACAGACAGATCCATGGCATTGCCTAGTGATGGGTACCGCTGTGATTCCCGTAATGACTGACCAGCATGCCCGCTAACATCAAGCCACAACCGATCAGCTCGGAAGTGTTGAGCACTTCATTCAAAAACAGCCAACCCGCCCCCAGAGCGAATACCGCCTCCAGGCTCATGATCACCGTGGCGTGGGAAGGTGTCGCATAGCGCTGGGCCAGAAGTTGGAAAGTGAATGCCAATGCAGTGGAAAAAATCATCATATAGGCAATCGGCCAGGCCGCATCCACAGCCGACTGTATTGTTGCCTCCTCGCTGAGAAGCGATGCCAGCGCCGACAGCAGACCACACACCAGAAACTGGATACAGGCCAGACGCAGTGCATCGTAGCGCTTCACCAGGTGATCGGCAGACAGCACCTGGATGGCGAACACAAAGGCGCTGGCGAATACCATCAGGTCGCCAACCAACTGCGAGGCCTCACTGAAATCCGCCAACCTGTAGAGGCCAAACAGGGCCAGGCCGATCCCCATCCAGGTCCATCGATTGGTCTTGTGCCCGAGAGATAGGCCGATCACCGGCACCAGCAACAGGTAGAAACCGGTAATAAATCCGGCGCGACCGGCAGTGGTATACAGTAGACTCACCTGCTGTAATGCCGCACCGAGAAACAACCAGAAACCGAGTACAGCGCCGCCGGGCAGACAGGCTGCCCAGCGGTGATTGACGTGCTTGCCGCCCACTTCACCGGGCTGGACCTCTCTGCGGGAGGACAACCAGTAGACAATCGGAATCAAAATCAGGCCGCCGAGGATAAAGCGCCAGGCATTGAACGCCAGCGGTTCTATATCCGCCATGGCGATTTTTTGTGGCACAAAAGCAACACCCCAAAACAGGGCCGCCAACAGCAGCAGGATTTCAGCCTGGACTTGTTTGCGCTTCACGGTTTCTACTTCCATTCACGTTTATGAATAACAGCTACGAACAGACTCCATACATCTCGTAACTCTCGAAAAAGGTGACCCTATACCACCTCCAATAGGTTCACCATCAACTGCAGAGACTCCCGCCCGCGAAATTCGTTGACGTCCAATTTAAACGCCATGCGCACTCTCCGCGTGGCCTGGGGCCACTGGCTGGTATCCACATTAAAAGCGATGGCATCGAGCGCCAGTTGTGGCGCCTGTGGTGGAGCCACCACCATCTTCAGATGACGCTCACCGACAATGCGCTGCTGTAATAATAGGAACTCGCCATCGAAAACCGGCTCGGGGAAAGCCTGCCCCCAGGGTGCGCAGGCACGCAACAGTGATGCAGTCTGCAAGTTATAATCCTGGATGGTCAGCTCGCCATCGGAATCAATCACAGCCTGCAGGTGGTTTTCATTGAGCCTGTTGCGCACCACCCGCTCAAATGCGGTGCGAAAGGCATCGAGATTTTCTGCCGGCAGAGTCAACCCCGCAGCCATGGCATGACCACCGAATTTGCTGATCAGTGCGGGATTGACTGCAGCCACATCGCTCAGGGCATCGCGGATATGCAGACCGGGAATAGAGCGCGCGGAGCCCTTCACCAGGCCATTGTCGCCTTCGGCAAAGGCGATCACCGGGCGGTGAAACTTTTCCTTGACTCGGCTGGCAAGAATACCCACCACACCCTGGTGCCAGCTGGCATCGTACAGGCACAGACTCCAGGGGATATCCCCTTCCAGACGCAGCGCCTCCAGTGCCGCCAGGGCCTCCCGCTGCATGCCCTGCTCAATCGCCTTGCGATCCCGGTTGAGTCTATCCAGCTCTCCCGCCAGTTCGCGGGCCTCCCCCGGGTCCCGGGTCAGGAGACAGCGAATTCCGGTGCCGATATCATCCAGACGCCCGGCCGCATTGATACGCGGCCCCAGGATAAACCCGATGTCAGTGGTGGAAAGCCGGCGCTGATCGCGCCCAGCTACTTCCAGCAGCGCGACAATGCCGGGGCGACAGCGACCGGAGCGGATTCGCGCGATACCCTGGTGCACCAGGATACGGTTGTTGTGATCCAGCGGCACCAGGTCCGCCACAGTACCGAGCGCCACCAGGTCGAGGTATTCGGCCATATTCGGCGGGGCGATACCACTCTGCTCGAACCAGCCACACGCCTGCAGGGCGCTGCGCAGGCGACTGAGCAGATAGAAAATCACTCCGACGCCGGCCAGGTTTTTACTGGGAAAATCGCAACCCGGCTGGTTTGGGTTGACGATGGCATCGGCTTCCGGCAGCTCGCTACCCGGCAGATGGTGATCGGTCACTATGACCGTTATACCCGCCGCCTTGGCCGCCGCCACCCCGTCGATACTGCTGATACCGTTGTCCACGGTAATCAGCACATCCGGGGCATAGTCTTTGGCCACCTCGACAATTTCCGGGGTCAGACCGTAACCAAAATCGAAGCGGTTGGGCACCAGAAACTCCACACCCTGCGCGCCCATGGCACCGAGCGCGAGCATCGCGACCGTGCAACTGGTGGCCCCATCGGCATCGAAGTCCCCCACAATCACAATCTTCTGCTGGGCCCGGACGGCCTTCATCAGCAGTGTCACGGCGACATCCAGGCCGCGCATTGTCTCGGGTTTCTGTAATCTGGAGAGGCTGTGATCCAGGGCCTCTTCGCTGGCGATGCCGCGACCGAGCAGAACTCTCTGCAAGATTTTCGGTGTACCAGAAGCAAAACGGCCAGTGGATAAATCCACTGGCCGGCGCTGAATTTTTGTACTCATTGTTTCTCGGCTACATTCAAATCCAACAAACAGGGCCGGAGTCCGGTGACTAATTCCCGCCGGACAGCATGGCCGCCATATAGCCCTGCACCTGGGACAGGTTGTTGGGCAGCACCTCAAGTCGCTCCTCGCGCTGCCACAGGTCCTGCATATGGGCCGGCAGGGGAATTACGGTTTGTGGCAGCGCCTGCGCCACCGCATCGGGGAATTTTGCCGGGTGCGCGGTGGATAAGCAAACCATGGGCTGTTCGGCAGAGTGACGCACCCGCCGCGCAGCCTCGACACCGATCGCAGTGTGGGGATCGAGCAGGTACCCACTGGCCGCAAACTGCTCGCGGATCACCGCCATTGTGCGCGCATCGTCGACCCGATGGCTAGAAAACACCTGCCGCGCTCGTGCCAGGGCCTGCTCACTCAAATGCAGAGGGGCACTGCGATCCGCCAGCAGCGCCGCCACAGTGGCGCCATCGTGCGCGTACAGATCGAACAGCAAACGCTCAAAATTGCTCGACACCATGATATCCATACTGGGTGACAAACTGTGTACCAGCGGCTTGAGTGTGTGGTCATTACCACTGAGGCAGCGGTGCAGAATATCGTTGGCATTGGTGGCGATCACCAGTTGATCAATAGGCAGTCCCATCTGTCGCGCCAGGTAGCCCGCAAAAATATCGCCGAAATTCCCGGTGGGCACGGAAAAGTTCACCGTTGTGTGCGGCGCGCCCAGGCGCAGTGCCGCATAAAAGTAGTAAACGATCTGCGCCATAATGCGCGCCCAGTTGATGGAGTTCACCGCGACCAGGCGGCGTCCGTCGGGCAGGAAGGACTGGCTGGCAAAGCTGGACTTCACCATGTTCTGGCAATCGTCGAAATTGCCCTCCAGGGCAATATTGAACACATTGTCCGACAGTACCGTGGTCATCTGTCGGCGCTGCACTTCGGAAACCCGGTTGTGGGGGTGCAGGATAAAAATATCGATATTGTCGCAGTGACGGCAGCCCTCAATCGCCGCCGAGCCGGTATCCCCCGAGGTGGCCCCCATCACCACCACGCGCTCACCGCGCTTCTTTAGCAGATAGTCGAACAGCTGACCGAGGAACTGCAGGGCAAAATCCTTGAAGGCCAGGGTCGGGCCGTGGAAAAGCTCCAGTATCCACTCATTGGTATCCGTCTGCACCAGCGGCGCTACCGCTCGGTGACGAAACGGCCGGTAAGCGCGCCCGATGATCTCCCGCAACACTCGGTCACTGAGATCCCCGCTCACAAAAGGCTGGACAATACGAAATGCCAACTGTTGATAGTCCAACATCGCCATAGCGGCAATATCTGCGCGGGAAAACTGCGGCAACGCCTCGGGCATATAGAGACCGCCGTCAGTGGCGAGGCCCGTGAGCACGGTATCAACAAAAGAAAGTGACGGCGCGCGGCCGCGGGTGCTGACATATTTCACAATTGTATTTAGCCCCAGAAGCTAGCGGGAATTACACAACATATGCCATCCTCTAAGGGCTGGCGTGACTTGGCCATACTAGCCGGGATCAGCCGAGACTTTCCACACGGATTCGCACCACCTCTCCCTCGACGGTATCCAGGGCCTGAATCTGTGCGACCGCCCCACACAGGCTGGCCTCCCTGGCGCGACTGGTGAGAATGACCACGGGCACTAACCGTTCTCCCTCCTCCGGTTCATGCTGGATCAAGGCTTCGATACTGATACCCCAGTCACTGCAGATGGTAGCGAGTTCAGACATGACACCGGGCTTGTCGTACGCGGAAATCCGCAGGTAGTAGCTGGTGACCACCTCTTCGGGTGGCAACACCCGGGTACCTGCCTGTGCTGTGAGCGCAACACCGGCCGCCGGCACCCGCTGGTCCGGCCTGACTTCAAGCGCGCGTGCCACATCCACAATATCGGCAATCACTGCAGAGGCCGTCGCTTCGCCACCCGCACCGGCACCGTAATAGAGGGTGGACCCAACCGCATCGCCACTCACCAGGACGGCATTCATAACGCCGTCCACGTTGGCGATAAGCCGGCGCTGCGGAATCAGGGTCGGGTGCACCCGCAGCTCCACCCCCTGGCCCCTGCGCCGGGCGATCCCCAGGTGCTTGATGCGATAACCCAATTCATCCGCGTAGCGAATATCTTCCCTGGAAATCCGGCTGATGCCCTCGGTATAGACCTTGTCAAAAGTCAGCGGCATGGCAAATGCCAGGGAGGCCATAATGACCAGTTTATGCGCAGCGTCTATACCCTCAACATCAAAGGTGGGGTCTGCTTCCGCGTAGCCCAGGGCCTGTGCCTGGCCCAATGCCTCGGTAAAACTGCGCCCTTTTTCGCGCATTTCGGTGAGGATATAGTTGCCGGTACCATTGATAATTCCAGCGATCCACTGAACTCGATTGCCCACAAGGCCCTCGCGCAGGGACTTGATAATGGGTACCCCCCCCGCCACAGCGGCCTCATAGGCGATCGTCACCCCTTTTCGGGCAGCAAGCGCAAACAGCGCATTGCCGTGCTCAGCAATCAGTGCCTTGTTGGCGGTGACGACATGCTTGCCATTATCAATCGCTGTCAATACCAGTTCCCGCGCCACGCCTGTGCCGCCAATCAGCTCCACCAGAATATCCACGTCGGGATTGTTGGCAACAGCAAAGATATCCGGGGTTATTTTCAGCCGGCTGGTATCACAATCGGGATTATTGCGGCGCGCACCGACCTGTTCAACGATCACCGCGCGTCCACAGCGTGCGGCGATCTCTTCCCCATTGCGCGCCAGGACATTGATGGTAGCCCCTCCCACAGTGCCCAGACCGCACACGCCGATACGCACCGCGCGCAGGGGCCTCCCCGCAATCTCTTGGCCTCCCGCCTGTGCAGCTTTTTCAACTGTTGCGCTCACAAATTTCCTCCCGTGCTCACGATCCCGACACACTGCGATCACACCCCAAATACCCTGTCAGGGGTCGGTGCAATAAATGCCACTAAAATCTACAGAATGTCGTCAACCTTACCGAGCAAAAAGAGAAAAAGTCAATAAAATTGCGTGCCCATACAGCCAGACAAGGGAGGGCCTGCCGAGATTTTTATCATTTTAAAACCCCTCTTGAAACAGGTACCATCCTCTGCAGATGCTATAAAAGCATCTCCTGGCACCAGATACCAACAACCAGCGAAGTTGCATCCACCGCGCCTGCTTCTGAAAAATGGGCGCACCTGGCATGAAACCCTGATAGCGGTCGAGTGATGAAGAAAACCCTTATCCTGTATACTGGCGGAACCCTAGGAATGCGCCGCAGCGCCTCCGGTTATGTGCCCGATGCCGACCTGGGGAGCGCATTGCAACGCCTCCTGGAGGACGCCGTTGACAGGCTCCCGCACTATCATTTTCAAACCCTCGAACCGCTGCTGGACAGCGCCGATATGCAACCCCAGGACTGGTACCGCATCGCTACCCAAATAGGCGACAACTATAGCCAGTATACCGGTTTTGTCGTGCTGCACGGCACGGATACCATGGCCTACACCGCTTCCGCATTGTCTTTTGCCCTGCAGGGGCTGGACAAGCCGGTATTGGTAACCGGCTCACAAATTCCCCTGAGGGAGATGCGCAGCGATGCCTACAACAATCTGATCGCGGCCCTGTTGCTGAGCGGTTCGGAAGATATCAAGGAAGTCTGCCTCTACTTCAGCGGCAAATTACTGCGTGGCAACCGCGCTGTAAAAGTGAGTGCCGGCTCACTGGATGCTTTCGCCAGCCCCAACTATCCCAGCTTGGGAGAGGTGGGTATTCAGGTCAACGTTGACCCCAATGTGCTATTGAACCCCGGCGACAGCCCGCAATTTCAAATGCCCGAGTTTGCCGATGGCGGCGTGGCTCTTGTGAAATTGTTTCCGGGTATCTCTCCCTTTTTCCTCAGTAAAATTCTCGAGTATCAACCCCGCGGGCTGGTGATCGAAACCTACGGGACTGGCAATGCCCCGACTAATAACGCCGCCTTTACCGCGCAACTGGAAAAGGCGGCAGAAGCCGGCATTATTTGTGTGGCTGTTTCCCAATGCCTGGAAAACCAGGTGGATCTGGGCAAGTATGCGACGGGCTCCGCCCTGCTGCGCAGCGGTGTTGTCAGTGGTCTGGATATGACCAGCATCGCTTGCTATGCGAAACTCAATCACCTGTTGGCCATGCGCTACAGCGCAGCTGAAATCAAGGTGCTAGTGGGAACCTCACTGTGTGGGGAGTGCACTCCCCTGCACCACTAAATCGGCAGCGGACTTTTCTGGTGGGCGACCAATGTATCCTATACCACACAATCCTCCGGCCTGTTTGGTTGTCAGGTTTTAAAATAACCCTCCTATTTATGCATCTTTTATACATCTATGAACATGTCCGTGTGCAATTGCAGAAAAGACAGGAAGCCGCATGAAAAATAATTTCCACACCCTAAAATCCACACCCATATTTAGCACTGACAGCGAGATGCGCCGGGAGCGGGATTTACTGGGGGAGCGCAATGTACCTGCCGATGTGTACTTCGGCATTCAGACCCTGCGCGCACTGGAAAACTTCCAGATCACCGGGATCACCCTCAACCACTTCCCCTGCCTGGTCAAAGCTCTGGCGATGGTCAAAAAAGCGGCCGCTCTGGCCAATGGTACATTGGGCTACCTGGAGCCCGCTGTGCAAGATGCCATTGCCGGAGCCTGCGATGAGATTATCGAAGGCAAGCTGCATGACCAGTTTCTGGTGGACATGATTCAGGGCGGCGCGGGCACCTCCACCAATATGAATGCCAATGAAGTCGTCGCCAATCGCGCCCTGGAATTGCTCGGCCATCAAAAGGGCACATACAAAGTGGTCCACCCCAACAACCACGTCAACCTGTCGCAATCTACCAACGATGTCTATCCCACCTCTATCAATTTGGCCATATTGCTCAGCTACAACGGTCTGGTGCAGTCCATGGAAGCGCTCTGTATTGAGTTCGATAAGAAGGCCGAGGCTTTCACCCGAATCATAAAGATGGGGCGTACCCAACTGCAGGATGCCGTTCCCATGACACTGGGACAGGAGTTCGCCGCCTTTGCCGCCACCATTCGCGAAGATGTTGCCAGAGTCAAAGAACTGGTAACACTCTTTAAGGAAATCAATATGGGCGGCACCGCAATAGGCACGGGTATCAATACCGATCCGCGCTATCGCCAGCTTGTCGTCAAGGCGCTATCGGACATATCCTCGATCGACTTTGTTTGTGCGGAGAACCTGGTTGAAGCCACTTCCGACACCGGTGCCTTTGTCATATTTTCTGGCGTGATGAAACGTATCGCGGTAAAAATTTCAAAAATCTGTAACGACCTGCGCCTACTGTCCAGCGGTCCCCGCGCCGGCCTGAACGAAATAAACCTGCCACCCATGCAGCCAGGCTCGTCGATTATGCCCGGCAAAGTGAACCCGGTGATCCCCGAAGTGGTCAACCAGGTGGCCTATCAGGTCATCGGCAACGACCTGACCATCACCATGGCAGCGGAGTCCGGCCAGCTACAACTGAATGTGATGGAACCTGTGATCGCCTTCAACCTGCTCCAGTCGATACGCCTGATGACACAGGCCATGCATACCCTCGCCCAGCGCTGTGTCAGCGACATTAGTGCAAATGAGGAGCACTGCCGGCAGATGGTGGAAAACAGTATCGGCCTGATCACGGCCGTCAATCCATTTATCGGTTATGAAAATGCCACTCGTATCGCCAGGCAGGCACTGATGACCGACGCGAGCGTCAAGCAGCTGATTCTTGAAGAAGGGTTGCTCAGTGAAGAGGAACTCAGTGATATCCTCGCACCGGAGAAAATGACCCAGCCGAGAAAGGTATCCTCTACAAGCCCGGCCTGAGTGAGACTGCCGACAGCCCCAGGGCTGTCGGCGCTTTAGACAATCTAGATACCCATCTCTTTCACTAAAGTCGCCGGGGGCAGGTATCCGGGCGCCACTCTGCCATCTTCCAACACGATAGTGGGTGTACCGCGCACACCAAAGGTCTCGTTACCCAGTTTGAATTGCGCCGCAACCGGATTGTCTTTGCACACATTCAGGGGCACATTTTCGCGATTTTTCAACGCCGTCAGGGTTTTGTTACTATCATCCGCACACCAGGCTGTGGCCAGCTTGCGGTAACCCAGAGATTGCAGGCCCGCGCGGGGAAAGGCCAGGTATCGCACCTCAATGCCGCGCCTGTTCAACTCGGGCATATCCTGGTGCAGTTTGCGGCAGTAACCACAATCCACATCGGTAAAGACATAGATACGCGCCTTTGTCTTCCCTTTCGGCGAAAAGACGATCATATCCTCGACGTTTTGGGCACCCAGGGCCTCTACCCGGTGGGAAGCTCTGCGCTCCTCGGATAGATTGGTGAACTCTCCGTCACTTTTCACCTGAATCAAGTCCCCACCAAAAATGAAATGACTGCCATCTGCGGTGACAAACAGGCTGTTGTTGTTGCCATCAACAACTTCATAAAGGCCTTTGATTGGGCTCTCGCGCACTTCACCGTAAGAGGACATGGGATTGCCAGCCTGGAGACGAGCCTTGATGGTTTTTGCAACCTCCGCATCTACCTCTGCCAGTGCTGCGGGCCCCAGCAGGCTGAGCAGCGCACCAGCGAGGGCCAGTGGCTTCTTGATAAGCATCATTACCGATTGCTCCTTACATTCTCAATGGGCTTCGACTCACAGGTCGGCATTCAGTTCCAGCCAGTATGGCAGCTCTCTAGCACAACCGGCCTAGATGACGCTTTTTTAACATATTCAAGCGCAGGGAACCACGCTCAGGTACACCCGTTGTGCGGTGGGCAGAACAATTTTGCGGCAGGGCAGCCACAAGCTTCCCCAAGCCCGATGGATTTCCTGTCTGGCAGGTTGATACAACCCCATGGTGCTGCCTGTGGACAGAGGGCCCACCCCGGTCGTGGCCGGCGCCCCTCAGAAGCACTGCCGGGACATGCCACCGTCACGGGTCAACAGGCCCGGAGCCGCTATCAGAGGCCTCTTCAGAGGTCCTCCCACGGACCCCAAACAACCCTTTTCGCTCTTCTGGTGCCTCAGGCAAAGGTTGCAGGAAGTGGCGCAGCTTATCCTTCTCCCACATGGCATCCTGATAGCCAAGTTCAATCAACTCTTCGATGTAGGGTTTTTCAAAAAGCAGATAACTGGCCGCAGAAACGCCCCCGCCAGCATTTGTTGCGCCGGTGGAGCGGAATAACCAACGCAGCGCGGAAGGCAGGTATCGAAGCTTTCGGCCACTCAGTCGACCGAGACTTTGCGAGGGTTCTATCACCACAGACTCAACCGGACGCAGGGGCGCCAACTGGGTATAGTGCTCCTTATCAACAGAACCCAGCAGTGTGTTTACCCGGTCCAGGTGCTCCAAGTCCCCCTCCAGGCTGTCAATAAATGCGGCATTGAACAATTGAGCGACTATTTGCGCCATCGACGGGGAGTGCTGCTGGACACTGCTGCGCCGACTGCCCCAATGTACTGGTGAGCGATTGTCTGATACACCGACGATGAATACGCGCCCAGCGCCAAGGTGTAACGCGGAGCTGATCGGCGCCATCTGACGGATAGCACCATCGCAAAAATAAACATCGTCAATTTTCACTGCGGGGAAGATTGCGGGAATAGCAGCCGATGCCAACAGGTGGTCTGTTGTCAGCCGGGTTGGGATCCCAAAGCGTCGAAAACGCTGCCAGCCCTCCACCCCTTCTGCGGCTTGAAAAAAGCTGACAGATTCGCCTTCGCTGTAGGAGAGGGCATTCACACAAGCCGCGTGCAAGTGACCAGCATCAATATTTTTTTGGATATTCCCAAGGGCAATCTCCTCCTCAAGCAATTTGCGCAATGGCGTGTTGTCGAGGAGTGCCAGAGGCTTCTGCCGCCCCACACCCTGGTTAAACAGCGAGCGGCTGATCGAAATCAAATTACCCAGTAGACTGTGCCAACTGGTTCGGTAAACCCGCTCCACACATAAATCCATCCAAAGCGCACACATAGAGTCGACCGCCTCTTTGAATGACCCTGGGTGGGAAGCGAGCATCATCGCATTCATGGCGCCAGCGGAGGTTCCACAAATGATTTTAAATGGCCTTGGGTTATCCTCAGGCACGAGTTCTGCCAGGGCTTTGAGCACCCCGGCCTGGTAAGCTGCGCGGGCGCCCCCACCGGAAAGTACCAGTGCACTGTTCTGACCGGTAGATATTGATTCGCTGTTACCTTTAGACAATGGACTCTTCCGGGAAAAACAGGCTGCAAGCAGCAATACCTGCTACAGGGCTATTGAAAAAAAACGCACAGACAAACACCGTCTTTAGCTTTGGTTGTTGTACCTCTTGCGCCAAACAGATCCCTGGGGCAGTACGGTGCAGCCAAGAACTCCAGCCAGCCGGTACAGCGCCTTGAAATACAAACAGCTCTGCGTTGTTTCAGCGGCGCCGGTAGATCAGCTCGTGATAGAGGCATTCTGCCACCGGGAAATAATCAATACGAGACTCAGAGAGCGTATAGTATATTCCAAAACATTCCGTCGCCTCGTTAAAGAGCCATATCCACAACATAGCGGCCAATACCATGTCCCCTGTGAAGACGCGCCAGATATTCCGGCACCTGCGCCAAAGAAATATCTTCGGCAATACGATTCAACTGGTCACCGATATACCATTGGTCCGCGAACAAGTGCCAGACATCGGCCTTCTTCTCAATAGGCAACGCTACACTGTCCACACCGAGAAGGCTGATACCGCGCCGGATAAATGGAAAAACGCTGGCATGAAACTGGGTACCGGAGGCCATACCGCAGGCGGCGACGCCGCCGCCATAAGCCAGGGACTTGATAACATTAAAGAGAGTCTCCCCGCCCACTGTATCCACCGCCCAAGCCCAAGATGGCTTTGTCATGGCTTTGCTGGCAAATGGGGCCAAAGCCTCTCGATCAATGACCTTCCAGGCACCCAGTGTGACAAGAAAGTCGGCCGACTCCAGCTTACCGGTCACGGCGGCGACCCGAAAACCGAGCTTGGCCAGAAGCGCAACAGCAATTGACCCTACCCCGCCTGTGGCCCCAGTCACCAACACTTCACCATCCGGCGGAGTGGCACCGGAGTCGAGAAGCTTCTCCACACACAGTGCAGCAGTTAAACCCGCTGTGCCCAGTGCCATAGCCTCTCTGGTATTCAGCCCCTGTGGCAAAGCCAAGGCCCAGTCCGGGGGGATCGCGATCCGTTCAGCTAGGCCTCCGGGTGTATGCATCCCCAGGCCGTAGCCGGTTACCAATAGCTCATCCCCAATGGTAAAGGTACCACTGTGGTCTACAACCACTTTGCCGATAGCATCTATTCCAGGCGTATGGGGATATTCGCAGCCAAAGCTACTGTTGCCAAATGCACAAAGCGCATCTTTGTAGTTCAGCGAAGAGTGGGAAACCGCCAAAATCAGAGGGTTGTCCGGTAGGTCAGAAAGATGCCGCTGGACCAGCAACTGGTCAAATTTACCAGCTGCAACTTCCTCTATCTGAATGGCCCTGAACATCGCATCTGCGCTATTTTCCATGTACCGGTCTCCATACCTTCTCTATTTTATGCACAAAAAGCACCCTTCCGGGACAGGCTGCGTAAAAATCCCGGGAGGCTCGAAAACGGCATCTGTGCCTTATCGGTCTGTAAAACGGGCGTCTTCTTTTCTGTCACCCCATGCGCAGCCAGCAATCAGGCATGTCTTCCAGGACTCCCGTCTTTGAAATACTGCCGCACACTTGTAGCGTCACTAGTGGTTCAAGGATTCACACCCGGCAGCATCCTCCGATCACACGTATCAGGCAACTTGCTTGGCGACCAGAATGAAGATTGAACAATCCGTGTGCCATCCCCTCCGGCGCTATGCACGTTCTACTGCGCTTGATGACGCCATGCGGCCAATTTGGAAAAAAGGCGGGTCAGTGCAGACTCCATTCCTGCCTCCGCTGCCAATCCCATTTTCTTGGCAATGTTTTTCTTCTCCTTGTACTCCACTTGATAGAGGTCGGCACTCTCGGCACAGTGGGTCAGGTATTCGTCAGAGGTTTTCAATGCATCCACAAGCCCCAGGGAGAGGGCATTCTGACCAAACCAGACTTCACCGGTAGCCACCTTGGTAATATCCAGTTTCGGGCGATATTCGCTCACGAAATGCTGAAACAGCACATGAATATCCTCCAGGTCGCTCTGAAACTTCTCCCGCCCTTCCGGGGTATTCTCCCCAAACATGGTGACCGTGCGCTTGTATTCGCCCGCAGTAAACAGCTCGAAATCCACATCGTGGCGCTTGAGCAGCCGGTTAAAGTTGGGAAGCTGAGCCAGCACACCAATAGAGCCCAGCATTGCAAATGGCGCCGCAAGGATACGGTCGGCCACACAAGCCATCATATAACCACCGCTGGCGGCCACCTTGTCCACTGCGACAGTGAGCTGTATCCCCGCACTGCGCACCCGTGCCAGCTGGCTTGCCGCGAGACCGTAATTGGCCACCATTCCACCGGGGCTCTCCAGACAGAGCAGGACTTCATCACCGGATTCCGCCACCTGCAAAATCGCCGTGACCTCTTCGCGTAACCGGGAGAGCGCACTCGCTTTGATATCTCCACTAAAGTGCGTGACAAATATGCGTCTGCGCTCACAGGCTAATCCGGAAGAGGCTTTCTGCCCGCCCAGTGAATCCATTTCAGATTTCTCAGGCACCACTTTGTCAGTATCCGTCTTATCCGCAGCCTTCTTTTTGGATTCAGCCTTGTGCTTTTTGGCCAGGGCTTTTTCCTGGGCTTTTTTCTCTTTAATAATTTGTTTTTTACGCCGGGAAAACTCGTGCTTTTCCATGACCGCTTCGAGCAGCGTTTCTTTAAACTGCTCATAGCGGTCATTCAAATGAGTAACACTGATATGTCCTTGAAGGCGCTCCCTAAGCTGCTCCCGGTTGGCAAAGGCAAAGCCAATTAACACCATGAGGGCCACAATAACAGTGATGATCTTTGCCAGAAACAGGCCGTATTCAATTAGAAATTCCACTTAAGCTCCAGTTTGCTGCTTTGCGATTGAGAGGTGTATGGGCCGGCAATCAACATTACCGGGTAAGCAGCGCTTCATTCTACTGCCAATGATCCAGCGCAGAAACTGCCCGCTGGTTCAGCGGCCGCGCAAGCAATCCGCTATGACTGATGCGAACATCAAACACCGCGCCATCCTCCATGGGTAGAAACGTTGCGCTTCCATAGACCGCATCGACAAATGGAAGGCGGTTGTTCAGGTCACGTACAAAGTGCCACACATCGATCCCATAATGACTGCCGCTGATCTGGTGTACCGAACGCGCCTGGGTCCGCTCATCCCGCAGGGTCAGATAGCGGCCACTGAGGCGATCCAGCCGGTAGGCCGGCTGTACACCCCAGCGGGCCAGGGAGTTCTGCCATTTCAGCACACGCGCATCCAGTTGCCACTGGTCTCCATGGAGTTCAAACGTTTGCGCAATACCATCGGCATCGGAAAATTTGACTTCAAACTGCTGCTCCGCAATTTTCCGAAACGATACCGTGCCGACGCTGTGTTCCCGCGCAAGATTGCGGTAACTGAACACATCGGCTGCCACCAACATAGTCCCCAGGGCCAACCCCAAAAAGGACAATCCAACCAAACCCCGGATAAACCCCGGCAGCCAACGACCACTGAGCAATACCCGCCCACCCCAAAATACCAGCAGCAATGCCAATATGATGGTAAAGAGGGCCAGTGCAATAGACATATTTGTCAACTCCTTGTATTCCATCCAGCACCGCTTCGGGAATCTAGGGGTGCTCCCCGACCGCTACCTGCTTTGCAAAAGTGCGGATCAGCTGCCCTGACAGGGTTTGCTCCGGTGGTATGCCCGGCAGTGATCGATAGTGAAACCACTGTGCCTCCTCTATCTCCCTGGAGTCGGGGCAGACTTTCCCCCCCGCCCACTCGGCCAGATAGCCCAGCATCAACTGCCCGGGAAATGGCCAGGGCTGGCTGCCGGCATAGTGCATATTGCCCACCTCGAGCCCCACTTCCTCGCGAACTTCACGCACCAGCGCCTGCTCGGCACTTTCCCCCGGCTCGATAAATCCCGCCAGTGCCGTGTAAGTACTATTGCGCCGATTGGCATGGCGAGCGAGCAAACATTGATCACCGCGGGTAACGAGCATAATGACACAGGGACTAATGCGCGGATACATTGTCAGCTGACAGTTTGGGCAAGTCCGCGCACGCTCACTTGGATGATACTGGGTAGCCTTGCCACAGCGGCCACAATAGCGATGGTCCCGATCCCAGTGCACAACCTGCAGGGCGCGTCCGGCCAGCGCAAAAAGCGGTTCTTCCGCAGATGTCAGCAAACTGCGCAGATTGCGCCAGTCGTACCCGCTCATCTTCAGCTGACTGGGCAACACATGCACACCACAGCTGCGCCCCCCCAACTCACCCAGATAGTGGCTCGAAATGACCGCCCCGGCCAGGCACAGATCGGTTGTGTGAACAAAACGGTTGCCACAACACAGTATCAATCCCTCCGCAACGACAATACACCGGAAAAATTCCGGCACTGCCCACACATTGGCCGCGGGAGCAAAGGTTTCAACCAAAAAAACCTCCTGTTTATGCCGCCTCAACGGGATAGCCAAGTGCTGCCAGACTCTCAACTGCGAGATTCAATGACTGGGCATCAGCTTGGCGGTGCAGTTTTACCTCGTTGAGATAATACTCAAGACTGATAATGGCATCCGCAAAGGTATCCAGCAGTGGCTCAACATCCGGGGGGGGACTGTGCCGGTCGACCACGGTTTCAACAAAGTTGAGCAGGCCCTCCACAACCCCAGCCGCGCGTCTGAGGTTGAGCACTATCAGCCCGCCGCGCACAGCGTTGAGTGTGGTGGACACATTGCGGATATGGCCGTGATCGAAGTCCGAGCCGGCATAAGCAGCGAGCGCCCGCTTGATCAGCGCGAGCCCCGCCTCAGCCTCTTTCAGCACGGCAACCTCGGCCTCGGCCAGCTGACTGTGCTCGAAGGCAATATCCGCGTGGCCGTATTCGTCCAGATCAATAGAGCCACTCTGCTTCAGGGCACGCACCGTGTTATCGACCATCAGTACCTGGCCGGTCAACTTTTGCAGGGCAGAATACGCAACCGAGCCGCCGGCACCCGCGGCACTCTGGTATTCAGCTAAGGCGGTGCGCAAACTTTCACCCACGCGCTTGAAGTTGAGCAGTTGCAGGGTTCCCGCGACCCTCTGCAAGGTGACAGCCAGGCCATCATTCTCGTCGACTGTGGAATCACCAATCACTTCGATATCATCCAGCATCCTGCGCACATCGGAAAGTTCTTCATCCAGGGCGCTGGCCACTGCTGAAATCGCGGTGGCGGCCGGGCCGCCCAGGCTCACACGCTCCCGCTCAAGTTCCTCTTCTGTGTATTCAAGTGGTTCCGTTGCAAAGGCTTTAAGAAGCTTTGCCCCGCTACCCTCAGGCTTCGAGAGTGCGAGCCAGTAAATACATTCTTTCAACAGAATCGGGGGCGCGGGTTGGTCCAGGGCGGTGTCCGACTCTTTTTGCAGGGCGCGCAACCAGCGGTCGAACAAACTGAACACCATCACCCGGGAACGGCTAAAACGCATTTCGCGGGCCGCCATACCGGTGAGAGCCGCCCCTGCCACCAGCCACAAGCGCCCGTTGGGACGCCCCATGGTAATACTCGCAATGCGTTCCAGTGCGCGGGCCATCATAGTATAAGCCGGGCCGCGGGGCTTGCCGCGTAACAGCGCCAGTAAACCAACCTGGTACATATGGCGAAACCGGCGTACAAAGCTGCGTAAGTCCTCCGACATTACCGCCGAGGTATCCATACCCGGTACTGGCGCATTCACCTTGCAGCGAAAGAAATGACTTTCGGGCACAGGAGGCTGTGAGCGCGCCGCGCGCAATTGATTAATATAAGGAATCAGCAGCTCCTGCCGGGCTATAGCACGATTCTGTACAAAGTCGAGATACCGATTCAGAACATAGAAACCGGTACCCAGGGCTTCCATCAACTCCTCGTTGGCCTGTCGGCGCCCTTCGAGAACCTCCGCCAGGGCGGTAATTTGCTCCTGAGCCAGCAGCTCCCCGGCGCGCAGCTGTACCATCTGCAGCACACCGCTCACCTGTTTAAGGTCGGCAAGACACTGCTCTAGTGGCAACTTCCGGGTGGTATCTGCTACAAATTTGTCCAGGTGGGAAGCGGCGTTATCAAGCGCAACAGCCAGTTCCTCTTTGACCACATTGACAGAAGTGATATTGATCGTATGCAATTCAGTCATTGCCACACCGCTGAATTTTTCCTGTAACCGAATAAAAATCAACCAAACCACACAGGATTTGGCTTGGTAAAAAGCAATTTATACCAATAGCAGAAAGAGTCCACCTTTCCACAGACAATTTCCATCGAATGCTCGACAAATCCTCCGACACAACCGCGCCCCGTCTAAATAACTTGAATTTTCCCGCAAACCCGTTAGCGTTTGCTACTTTCCAGTTTGCCGCGGTACGTCTATCTTGCGTTTATGTGCAAAAAATGACCAATTCGTGCGGTTTGAATGCAGGGCGTGTGAACGACGTGGCTGAGGTCTCGCCCCTTGCTACGCGGGCAAAATACCCAGCACTCCAATTTTTCTCATACCCATGGGTTTACCAGGGAAGCCATTGATGAACACATACAACAATACACTCACCGCCTCTGGCAACGGATTTGGCCGGGCTTTTGCCAGTAACTTTCTCGGTGAAGCGCCGGACTGGTACAAGCTGACCATCGCCCTCTTTCTTCTTTTAAACCCCCTGGTGCTCTATGTCAGCGGCCCCTTTATCACCGGTTGGGTACTGATTGGCGAATTTATTTTTACCCTGGCCATGGCCCTGAAATGCTATCCATTGCAGCCGGGGGGGCTGCTCGCCATCGAGGCAGTCCTGATGGGGATGACCACCACCGATGCGGTTTATAACGAGGTGATAGAAAACATCGAGGTGATTCTCCTGCTGATGTTTATGGTGGCCGGCATTTACTTTATGAAAAGCCTGCTGCTGTTTGTTTTCACCAAGATCTTAATCCATGTGAAATCAAAGACAATCCTGTCGTTGCTGTTTTGTGCAGTGTCTGCGGTGCTGTCTGCGTTTCTCGATGCCCTGACGGTCACTGCGGTTTTAATCGCGGTAGCAGTCGGGTTCTACGCAGTCTATCACAGGGTCGCATCCCAACAGCCCCACCATCACCACGACCACGACCACTCCAATGACGAACACGTAGTCGAGTATCACCGGGAGGATCTCGACCAGTTCCGCGCATACCTTCGCAGCCTGATTATGCACGGTGCCGTGGGTACGGCCCTGGGGGGAGTATGCACCCTGGTGGGCGAGCCCCAGAATCTGCTGATCGCAGAGAAAGCTGGCTGGGAGTTTGTGCAGTTCTTCCTGAAAATGGCACCGATCACTATTCCCACTTTTTTTGCCGGATTAATTACCTGTGTTCTTCTGGAAAAAGCCAAGCGGTTTGGATACGGTGCCCAGTTGCCTCAGGCCGTGCGGGAGGTGATAGTGCAATTCTCCCAGGAAGAGGAAAAAAAACGCACCTCTTTTCAGGTGGCTGAACTCTGGGTACAAGGTAGCGTGGCAGTATTGCTGGTGCTGGCACTGGCGTTTCACGTTGCCGAGGTCGGCATTATCGGCCTGATGATTATCGTGCTCCTAACCTCGTTTAACGGCATTGTGCAAGAGGCGCGTATCGGCCACGCGTTTGAGGAAGCCCTGCCTTTTACCGCCCTCTTGGTGGTCTTTTTTGCCATCGTGGCAGTCATTCACCAGCAACACCTGTTCGAGCCCGTAACACATTTTGTCCTATCGCAGAAACCCGAACAACAGCCTGCATTGCTGTTTCTTGCCAACGGCCTGCTGTCAATGATCAGTGACAATGTTTTCGTGGCAACGGTATACATCAACGAAGTGAAAGCGGCCCTTACGGCAGGCGATATCACCCGAGAGCACTTTGACAAACTGACTATCGCCATCAACACAGGCACCAACCTACCCAGTGTCGCGACCCCCAACGGCCAGGCGGCATTCCTGTTCCTTCTGACATCCGCTCTGGCGCCACTGATCCGGCTTTCCTATGGCCGCATGGTATTGATGGCGCTGCCCTACACCATTGTACTCAGCACTGTGGCACTGCTTGCTGTGATATACGTCCTCTAACAGGCTGTTGAAATTCGAAGAATTTCGACGCCTGGTACCGAGATATGGATATTTCGGCAAAATCGGCGAAGCCTAAGTCGTTGATTTTGGAAAAAAAGTGAAAATCACATTTTTCGCTTTTCGTGTTTTGAAAAAGGCAGGATGCCTTTTTCAACAACCTGCTAAGAGAAGGTTTGAGTGGAGGAGAATCGGATTAAGTACGGGCAGTGGGCTTGCTGCCCGTAGTGAGGGGGATAAAAGAACATCGGCGATCACCGGGAGGCCCTTTCATCAGCCTCCCATTTACCAGAAGTGTTTGCCGGCAGCCTTTTGCAACAACATCAGCATGGCTTGGTGGGCCTCAACCTCCTGAGCCGTAGCCTGGACCACGGAAAGTGACACCCGATCCCGCGGTAACCTGCGGATGGCAGGGGAAGGCGCATCGCTCTGCCCCCGCTTCCTTTCTTCGGCATCGGGGTTGCGGGCATCGCCCCCCTGGGCCAGAACCAGATCCGTCTGGCCGCCGGTCATCAGTAGGTAAACATCGGCGAGAATCTCTGCATCCAGCAGAGCACCGTGCAGATCCCGTTGGGAGTTATCGACAAAATAGCGTTTGCACAATGCATCCAGATTATTTTTCTGCCCAGGATGTTTTTCCCGGGCCAACGCCAGAGTATCCAGTACACTGCAGTGAGCACTCACATTCTGCCAGCGCGGGTTGCCCAGCAGAGCCAGTTCGGCGTCAATAAACCCTACATCAAAGGGTGCGTTATGAATAACCAGTTGGGCGCCTTCACAAAAACCCATAAACTCATCGGCAACCTGTGTAAAGACTGGTTTGTCCACGAGAAACTCATTGGTGATCCCGTGGACTTCAACAGCCCCATCATCCACCCGCCGCTGCGGGTTGATATATTGATGGTAGTGACGCCCTGTAAGTTTGCGGTTAACCAACTCCACGCAGCCAATCTCAATGATTCGATGACCGCTTTTGGGATCAAGACCAGTAGTTTCGGTATCCAGGACAACCTGACGCATTTCCTATTCCTTATCAGGATTTCAGTTTATCGGCACCGCGATTGGCCAACTGGTCCGCCCGCTCATTACCGGGATGACCTGCATGGCCTTTCACCCAGTGCCACCGCACTTGGTGCCGGGACACCCGTGCATCCAACTGCTGCCAGAGATCGGCATTCTTGACAGGCTTCTTACTGGCGGTTTTCCAGCCGTTTTTCTTCCAGTTGTTGATCCAGTCGGTAATGCCCTGGCGCAAATATTGGGAGTCGGTATGAAGATCGACCTTACAGGGTTGTTTCAACGCCTCTAGAGCTTTGATTGCAGCCAGTAACTCCATTCGATTATTGGTCGTATGGGCATCTCCGCCAAACAGCTCTTTTTCCCGCTCCCCATAAACCAGCAGCGCACCCCAGCCACCAGGCCCCGGATTACCGCGACATGCACCATCGGTATAGATCGTAATTTGTTTCAAAATCAATGCCAAAACAGGAATGCGACCGAGTTGCAGGGCAATCCCGCAAGCTCAGTGCTTTTGATGTTTTCCTCGCGCCGCGACGCGGGGGCTTGTCGGTGTCGCCGCCAGTGTGGGCTTTCGTTTTGTATGCCAGTTCATCTTTATAGTGCGCACACGGGCCACTTCTCTGCGCGCGACTATGATGTAAAAGCCGCCCCAAGGCAAGCGCCAACGGGAGCCCAGATGTTCCATCCAGGCCGTTTTGTCAAGGAGGTCACGCTGCTGAAGGGGGAGCCGAAAAAAGCCCCTTTCGACCCGCTCTGCCTGCAGATCGAGCAAATTCATCCAGTCGGCCACCCGCGCCGCACGCAACCGATTACCCTGCTGATAAGCCCCGCGGGAGAACAACAGGCGGGACAGACCCAACAGAGAGAAAGGGTTAAAACCCATTAGCAGCATGCGTCCACCGGGTATCAATACCCGAGCGGCTTCGCGCAGTACCTGGTGGGGATGATGAGAGAAGTCCAGCAGGTGGTGCAGTAGAACTATATCAATGGATTCTGAGGGAAGGGGCAACTGCTCAAACTCCACCAGGGCGGCGCCGGACTGCTCCGGGCAAGTAGCCAGACGAAAGCGGTGATTGATGCGGCTGCATGCCGCAAAATCCACTGCATCAGTGACACCCGCCTGCATCAGATGGTAGCCGAACAGCCCCTCCACCAGTGGCTGCGTCAGAGCCAGCTGCTGGGACAGGATTTCCTGCCCCAGCGCACTGGAAAACCAGTGGGACAGCGCTGGGCAGCTATTGGCCAGTGACGCCAACTCCGACTGGCTGCGCGGCCTCGATTCCTCTGTCATTGAGCCTCCTTTTGAACCTCGACAGGACCTGCGCTTGTGCCACTCCCGCTGCCGATCCCACTACCCAACCGGGGCACCATTGAGTGTAACCCTTTGACTATTCTCGATCATCTGGTAACAACATATTCATTTTCATCCCCTACCGGTGTCTTAATTGTGCGCCAATCCCTATCCTACATGGTATCGTTTCACTATCCACTTGGCAGGCAGGGCCGAAATGCTCTCAATATCCCCTATACCCGCATTCAGCGACAACTATATATGGCATCTCCAACAAGGCGATGAACACTGGGTTGTGGACCCCGGAGAGGCCGACCCGGTTATTAAAGCCCTCCAGGGCGCTTCGCTAAACGGTATTCTCATTACCCATCATCACCCGGATCATACCGGCGGTATTGCCCCACTGGTTAAAAAGTATCAATGCCCGGTCCTTGGCCCCGCATCCATTGCGGGAGTGACAACCCCACTGACAGGAGGCGGTGTAGTAACCGTGCTGGGCATGCCCCTTGGAGTCTGCAATATACCGGGCCACACTTTGGACCACCTGGCACTGATCCTGCGGGAACCTGTATCCGGCAGCTCTGTGCAGACCCATCTGTTTTGCGGTGATACACTGTTTGCCGCTGGTTGTGGCCGCCTGTTTGAAGGCACCCCGGAACAGATGTTCCATTCCCTGGCGAAACTGAGTGCGCTGGACGCCACTACCCGGGTCTACTGCGCTCATGAATACACACTGGACAATCTGCATTTCGCCAATACCGTCGAGCCGGGAAACACAGCCATAGCTCAGCGGCTCGCCAGCTGCCAGGCGCTCAGGGATGCGAACGAGCCCACACTCCCCTCCACCATCGCCCTGGAACTGGCGACCAACCCCTTTCTGCGCTGTAAAGTGCCCGAGATAATGAAAAGCGCTGCGCGCCACGCGGGGCACCCTAATCCCTCAACTCTGGATCAAGTCGCCCTATTTGCACTCTTGCGCGAATGGAAAGACCACTTCTAGAGAAATAGTCATCGGCTAAACTTTTATCGCTCATTCTACTTACAGGCGAAGCTTTCAATTGCCGGGGGAACACGGCTCAGAAAGGCTCATCATCGGCGTAGTCAGGTATAAACCCCGGCAATACAGCGCCGCACACGGACACTGATACTTCAAGGACGACCATCAAATGGCCATTTCAATACCCGCTTACTTGTCAGTTAGAAAGTACCACAAAGCACCTGTATATTTTATGGTCACCCGCATTGACCGAAACTATTTAGGCTATTTAGAATCACATGGATATGATCAAATGCTCAGTATCACCAAAAAATAAGTGCCCCGGCGCAATCTTGGCCGGGAATTAAAAGCAGTACGCACGGATATACCAAACATGGTTCACAAGAATTTTGCCATGGCATTGCTGGCAGCCACGGTCGGGGCCTGTTCGCAAATACCAAATAAAGATACCCCTCCCGAACGCGAAAGCATTCCGGCACAAGAAACCTCTAATACACTGAACACGGATACGCCCACCTTGGTAGCCACTGAAGAGCCACTGCCACTGGAGGATATGTGGGATCGCCTGCGTAAGGGATTTCAGCTCAACCACCATACTGGCGACCCCAAGGTACAGGACTACATCGCTTATTTTTCCCGCAATGAAGGCTATATGGCGCGTGTTACCCAACGCGCCCGCCGCTATATTTTCCATGTTACCGAGGCATTGGATCAGGCAAATATGCCGTTGGAACTGGCTCTGCTGCCAATCGTTGAGAGCGCCTACGATCCCTTTGCCTATTCCCACGCCCGAGCCTCCGGTATGTGGCAGTTTATTCCCTCTACCGGCCGTTCGTTGGGCCTGCAACAGAACTGGTGGTACGACGGCCGCCGCGATATCCACGAATCCACCCACGCTGCGGTCAAATACTTTTATTACCTGTCCGAGCGTTTCGGCGGCGATTGGGAGTTGGTTTTGGCGGCCTACAATTCCGGCGAAGGCACTGTGCGCAGGGCCATTGAACGCAACCGGCGCAAGGGGCTGGGTACCAGCTTCTGGGAACTCAAACTGCCGCGGGAAACCAGGCACTATGTCCCCCAGCTTCTGGCCCTGGCAGAGGTTGTATCGCGCCCGGAGCATTATAAGGTGCCATTGCACGACGTAGCAGACCAACCCTACTATGCCCGTGTAGATGTCGGCAGCCAGATCGATCTGGCCCAGGCCGCGGATCTGGCCGAGATCGAAATCGAGGAGTTGTACCTGCTCAATCCCGGCTACAATCGCTGGGCAACAGACCCCAACGGCAATCACCAGTTACTGATTCCCATCGACAAACAGGAGCAGTTTGAAAGCGCCCTGAAGCTGCTGCCGGAGGATCAACGGGTAACCTGGCAACAGTACACCATCGTTCGGGGCGATACTCTCTCCACCATTGCGAGGGATTACCAGACGACCGTATCGGCGATTCGCGAGGCCAACAAGCTTCGCAACAACAAGATCCGTGCTGGCAAAACCCTGCTGATCCCCAGCGCATCCGGCCCTGCCGGACAGTATGCCTATGCCCTTGACCAGCGTGTGAGGCACCGCCAGTCCCAGGGGCACGGACAAAAGACCCGCTATACTGTTAAACCCGGCGACAGTCTCTGGGCCATTGCCCGCAGGTTGAAGGTAAGCGTAAAAACACTGGCCAGTTGGAACAACATGGCCCCCAGCGATACCCTGCGTCCCGGGCGCGTACTGGTTTCTTATGACAGCACTCCGGACAAGAACAACCGCACCACCCGCAAGGTCTCCTATAAAGTGAGAAGCGGTGACTCCCTCTATCGGATAGCCAGCAAATTCAGCCTGCGAATCGATGATATTTTGCGCTGGAACAAGCTGACCAAATCAAAATATTTGCAACCCGGCCAGCGATTGACCCTGTTTGTGGATAGCGCCGGTCAAACGCGCTGAAAACCTTTCTGAGCCGACCGCTTGAATGGTTTAGGCGGCTCCTGATAACAAAAAACCCGGCAAAATGCCGGGTTTTTTACTGCCTATTACAACCCGGTTACTCACCGCTGGCGAAAAGCTCGACCTTGGCCTGATCCGACAGGTAGCGCTGCACTGCCGCCAATTCAGCACCGCCATTGACCGAGGCCAACTGCTGCATCAGTGCCTGACGCTGCTCTTTGTTTTGCTGTGACAAACTGCCTGGGCGAACAGCACGCAGCTTGAGAACCACCTGGTCTCCATTGTCGGTGGCAAATACCGCTAAGGCACCCCCACCCGCCGAAGGTGCTGACAGTGAGAAGGCTTTGTTGTTAATTTCGCCGCGCTCACCGAAGCCCCCGCGGCGGGTCTTATCACTGGTCTCAAAGGTCAGCTCCTGCTCTTGGGCAAGCTTTGCAAAGTCTTCTCCCCCGCTCAGCTTTTCTTTCAGCACTTGTGCCTGCTGCACAAGCTGCGCGCTGGCTTTGTCGCGCTTCAGGCGCTCAACGATTTGCTCGCGAACTTCTTCCAGCGGGTAAGTACCGGCTGCCTTGGACTCGGTCACACGCAGCACTAACGAGTGCTCATTGGTCAGGTTCAACACATCGGAGGTATTGCCGTCTTCCTTCACCTCAGGAGAAAAAGCGGCATCGATCACTTGGCTGTTTGCCAGTACACCGGTGCCGCCGGTGCGGGAAAAGAGATCACTGCTTTGTAAGGACACACCCAACTCCTCGGCCGGGCCAGAGAGTTCGTCGGCGTTATAGACCAGATCGGCCAACCGGCTCAGGGCATCAACAAACTCCCGCTCTGCAGCGGCACTGCGCAGTTGGCTTTCAATCGCACCTTTACGCTCTACAAAAGTAGGGGGTTCGCTCTCTTCAACTTCCAGCAGCTTGATAAAGTGGGTGCCGCTATCGGTAGTTACCGGAGACGATACCTGCCCCACTTCCAGAGAGGCTAGTGCCTCCTCGAAAGTCTTGGGAAAGACATCGCCGGTGGTGAAACCGAGATCACCGCCCTCTTCCCGGGAACCGATATCATCGGAATAAGCCTTTGCCAACTGGGCAAAGTCCTCACCGGCGTTCAGCTTGCCCTGGATCTCAGCTATTTTCTCCTGGCTGGCATCTTCCAGCAGGATATGGGCAGCATGGCGGCGACGCTCAGCGCCAAAACTGGCTACCTCCTGATCATATTGAGCACGCACATCCTCTTCGGAGATATCGATATTGGCGGCAAATACGCTAGGCGTCAGCTCGATATACTCAACAGCCACCTGCTCGGGACGCTGGTACTGACCCTGATTCTCCTGATAGTACTGCGCCACCTCCCCGTCACTGATCTCAATGCCAGCCAACAGCGCTTGTACAGGCATCACCACGTAATCGAAGTCGCGCTCCTCCATAGAAGCCGCAACAATTTGCTTGGCATCCGCCTCTGTAGTAAAAGCGCTTCCGGTGACGCTGTCTGCATACTGCTGCAAGGCCAGATCGCTTTCGATAACCTGGGGGAAGTTCGCCGTGCTATAGCCCATGCGGCGCAAAGCGTCACGATAGAGTTGCGGGTCAAAATTACCGTTCACCTGAAACGCAGGAATATCTGTAATGGCTTTGTTCACAGCTGTCGTGCTCATCACCATGCCGCTACTCTGGGCAGCTTGGCGCAGTACAGCGCTGGAAACCAATTGGCGCAACACAGGTTCGCGCAACTGTTGATCGCTAATAAGATCCGCAGGCACATTTTCGCCATATTGGCTCATGATCATATTACGGCGATTTTGGATTGCGCGTTGCAAATCCAGATTGGTAATCTTCTCACCATTGACCTCGGCAACCGCATCGGCAGCACCGCCACTGGCCCCGGCGAAAAAGTCGATGCCACCAATAACCATAATAAAACCGAAAAAGGCCGCAAGGATAATTGCCGCTGTACCTTTCAGGTTGTCGCGCATGGACTGAAGCATGCTCAGCTCCAAAAGTTGAGTCTGTTATTTGACTGTGCAGATAGAAAAAAGGCGCATCCGAGCTGACACGCCTGTTTGAAGCTCCGATGCTTTTATAAAGCCCGGAAGATCACTGACACACTCAGTTTACGGCGTCCTTCAGGGCTTTACCGGCCTTGAAGCTGGGAATTTTTGCCGCAGCAATTTCAATTGGATCCCCCGTGCGCGGATTGCGACCGGTACGGGCCGCGCGCTCTTTAACCGCGAAGGTACCAAAGCCCACCAAGGCAACCTGATCGCCCTTCTTAAGCGCATCAGTAATGCTATCGACCATTGCCTCCAAAGCACGACCGGCAGCTGCTTTTGGAATATCTGCAGATGCGGCAATTGCTTCAATCAATTCGGACTTGTTCACGCTTAATCCCTCTGTTCTTTTCAATATGCTTCGGATACCCTCAGGTTGGGCACCCTTAGTTGTAACTTTTTGACCACCAACCACTCACATGCCGGGCAGCAAGCCTTGTTTTATACCAACTGCCCGGTAACGGGTCAAGGAACCATGGGGGTTTCCAGTTGACCGGGTAATCTCCAGCCAGCTGAATATCACTTACCGGTTATATTTTGATCTTAAAAATTGTTTCGAGGTGACAAAGGCCACCCCGCACAACAGTGATTTAGTGGGTCTGGAATGAGCGCTGAGAGCGCTCCTCAGCTTGCTTTTGTAAGGCAGAGTATTCCTCATCCGATAGGGATTCCGGTTTGTGCTCAAGTGCCAGCTCGAGTACCCGATCGATCCATTTAACGGGTTTCACCACCAGATCCTGAAGGATATTGTCGGGAATATCTTTTAGGTCCCGCTCGTTATCCGCAGGAATCAGTACAGTTTTGATACCGCCTCTGTGTGCCGCCAACAACTTTTCCTTGAGACCACCGATGCGCAGCACCTCTCCGCGCAAAGTGATTTCACCCGTCATCGCAACCTCTGAGCGTACCGGGATATTAGTCAGCACAGAAACCAGTGCAGTGCACATGGCAATACCTGCCGATGGGCCGTCTTTAGGCGTAGCGCCTTCCGGTACATGGATATGGATATCCCGTGTCTCGTGGAAGTCGGGCCCTATTCCAAGTGCCTGAGCACGCGAGCGAACCACCGTCAGAGCGGCCTGGATCGACTCCTGCATCACATCGCCAAGGGAACCGGTTTTGATCATGCGCCCCTTACCTGGTACCGCGGATGCCTCAATATTGAGTAACTCACCACCCACCTCGGTCCAGGCAAGGCCGGTAACAATACCGATTTTGTTTTCCTCTTCTGCACGGCCAAAGTCAAACTTGCGCACACCCAGTAACTCTTCCAGTTCCTTGGGTTTCACCACCGCCTTTCTATCCGACGGATTGCGCACATGTTCAGTGACAATCTTGCGGCAAATCTTGGCAATTTCCCGATCCAACCCGCGCACTCCTGCTTCACGGGTGTAGTAGCGGACTATGTCCCGGATCGTATCATCGGACAGTGCCAACTCATCCTCTTTGAGGCCATTCGCTTTGCGCTGCTTGGGTACCAGATAGCGCTGGGCAATATTGAGCTTTTCATCTTCGGTGTAACCGGGTAAACGTATTACCTCCATGCGGTCGAGCAGGGGGCCCGGAATATGCATGGAGTTTGAGGTACACACAAACATCACATCGGAGAGGTCATAGTCCACCTCCAGATAGTGGTCGTTAAAGCTCTTGTTCTGTTCCGGGTCCAGCACTTCCAGCAGTGCCGATGCGGGATCTCCGCGCTGGTCCATACCCATTTTGTCTACTTCATCGAGCAGAAACAGGGGGTTCTTTACACCAGCTTTGGAGATTTTCTGTATCAGCTTACCCGGTAGTGAGCCAATGTAAGTGCGACGGTGTCCACGAATTTCTGCCTCGTCACGCACCCCGCCCAAGGCCATACGCACATACCGGCGGTTGGTGGCGCGGGCGATAGACTGTCCCAGAGAGGTTTTACCAACCCCGGGCGGACCCACCAGGCACAGGATCGGGCCTTTCACTTTTTTAACGCGCTTCTGCACCGCAAGATATTCGAGTATGCGCTCTTTAACTTCCTCCAGTCCGTAGTGATCTTTCTCCAGGATCTCCTCAGCCTTCTTCAGGTCATGCCGAACCCGACTGCCTTTTTTCCAGGGCAGGCTCAGCATCCAATCGATATAGCTGCGCAGCACCGATGCCTCCGCAGACATCGGCGACATCATTTTCATTTTAGCCAACTCTGCGCGGGTTTTCTTTTCCGCCTCAGCGCTCATGCCAGCATCGCTGATTTTATTTTCCAGCTCTTCGATTTCATTGGGCTCTTCACTAATTTCACCCAACTCTTTTTGAATGGCTTTCATTTGCTCATTCAGATAATACTCGCGTTGGCTTTTCTCCATCTGTTTTTTCACGCGGCCACGAATTCGCTTCTCAACCTGAATCAAGTCAATTTCAGAATCCATCAAACCGAGCAAGTGTTCAAGGCGCTCTTTGACACTGGCCGTTTCCAAAAGCTCCTGCTTCTGCGCGAGTTCCAGAGACATATGGGCCGAAATGGTGTCCGCCAGCCGACCCGGCTCATCAATCCCCGCCAGCGATGTAATCACCTCATTGGGTACTTTCTTGCTGACAGAAACGTACTGCTCAAACTGAGCCATCACTGAGCGCACCAGGGCTTCCGTCTCTCCCTCCGGCAGTTCCAGCGTCTCCATGGGCTCTATGCGAGCCTCAAAGTGGTTTTCAAGCGTCTCAACACCGAGGATATTGACTCTCTCCCCTCCCTCCACGAGCACTTTTACAGTGCCGTCGGGAAGTTTGAGAAGCTGCAGAACACTGGCGATTGTGCCTATCCGGTAGATGTCCTCAGCGCCGGGATCATCTTCCGATGCCTTTCTCTGCGCTACGAGCAGCACTTGCTTATCCCTGCGCATTGCCTCTTCAAGGGCTTTTATGGACTTCTCCCGGCCGACAAACAGCGGGATTACCATATGCGGGTAAACAACGACATCCCGCAATGGCAACAATGGATATGCAAGTGTAGTGTCGGATGACTGATCCATAGAACTCCTCTCAGCCCTATCACTGGGTATTTGCCACAGCACCATGCTGCTGCAAAGAATGGCAGCTTGAGTTGGAGTGCCGCCTTTCAGTTACAAGAAATGGGGGGGAATCGCCCCGAATACAAGTCTAATCTCGCCTTCAATGTGTGCCGACTTCAAATGCACCGCAGAAAACTATTCTCTATATGCTTTGAAAAAAGGGCTACAATCCTGTCATTGATAAAAAATAGCTATAAAAAAACCCCGCTATGGGGTTTTACCTGGCACATTGAGCGCTATTCTTCTGGCACCGCCTTTTGTTGCGGCTTGGTTTCGTTCTCGTAAACCAGCAGGGGCGCCGACTCCCCTCTGATGACCGGCTCATCAATAACCACCTTGGCGACGTTATCCGCGGAGGGAATATCATACATGGTTTCCAGCAATACCGATTCCATGATAGAGCGCAATCCGCGCGCACCGGTCTTGCGCTCCATGGCCTTGGTCGCCACCGCATCCAAGGCGTCCGGACGGAAGTCCAACTCCACATTTTCCATCTCGAAGAGCTTTGCATACTGTTTGGTCAATGCATTGCGGGGCTCGGTAAGAATCTGCACCAGAGCTTCCCGATCGAGTTCTTCAAGTGTGGCTGTCACCGGCAGGCGGCCCACAAACTCGGGGATCAAACCGTAACGAACCAGATCTTCCGGCTCCAGGCCCTTTACTATTTCCCCAAAATTACTCTTGTCATCGCTTGACTTCACTTCGGCACTGAATCCGATTCCGCCCTTCTCTGAACGATCACGGATCACCTTGTCCAGACCCGCAAAGGCACCGCCACAAATGAACAGGATGTTGGCGGTGTCCACCTGCAGAAATTCCTGCTGGGGATGCTTGCGCCCGCCCTGGGGGGGCACTGAAGCCACGGTTCCCTCAATCAACTTCAGCAGTGCCTGTTGCACGCCTTCACCGGATACGTCACGGGTGATAGAGGGGTTGTCAGATTTACGGGAAATCTTGTCGATTTCATCAATATAAACGATACCCTGCTGGGCCTTTTCGACATCGTAGTCGCATTTCTGCAACAGCTTCTGGATAATATTTTCGACATCTTCACCCACATAGCCAGCTTCAGTGAGCGTAGTCGCATCCGCGATGGTAAAAGGCACGTTGAGCAGGCGCGCGAGCGTCTCGGCCAATAGGGTTTTACCACTGCCAGTGGGACCTACCAGCAGGATATTCGACTTGCTGAGTTCGACTTCATCCTTGCCCTTCACACCAGTTTTGCTGCGCAGGCGCTTATAATGATTGTAAACTGCCACCGCCAACACGCGTTTGGCCCTCTCCTGCCCTACCACATACTGATCAAGGATTTCGGTGATTTCACGTGGAGTGGGCAGGCGCCCTTCCGGGCCTTCCGCAGTTTCCTGGACCTCTTCGCGAATAATGTCAGTGCACAGTTCGACACATTCATCACAGATAAAGACGGACGGCCCGGCGATTAATTTCCGCACTTCCTGTTGGCTCTTGCCACAGAAGGAGCAGTACAACAACTTGCCACTGTCTTCACCGCTGCTTTTGTCGGTCATCAAAATACTCCGTGGTCACTGCCCGGCCAGGGCCCTCTCAGATATAAGTATTCCAGCAAGGTGCTCCCTTTTGGCGTCATTTTCAAGTCCTTTTACCGAAGTATACGACTCGAAAGAATGCACCAATGAAAGATAACGCCTCTGACAAATTTCCAGTTGCAATCACTATTTATCCAGTGCTTGACGACGTGACAATACTTCGTCTACCAGGCCATACTCTCTGGCTTCATCAGCGCTGAGGAAATGATCGCGCTCCGTATCCCGTTCAATATCGCTGACCGGGCGTCCCGAATGATGTGCCATCAACTCATTCAAACGGTGGCGAATTTTCAGGATTTCCTGGGCTTGAATATGAATATCACTGGCCTGCCCCTGAGCACCGCCACTCGGCTGGTGAATCATCACGCGAGAATTAGGAGTCACAAATCGCTTGCCAACAGCCCCGGAGGTCAAGAGAAAAGCTCCCATGCTACAGGCTTGGCCAATACACATGGTGCTCACATCCGGCTTGATAAACTGCATTGTATCGTAAATTGACATACCCGCAGTCACAGAACCACCGGGAGAATTAATATAGAGATGGATATCCTTGTCAGGATTTTCAGCCTCCAGAAACAACAGCTGAGCAACCACCAGATTGGCCATATGGTCTTCAACCGGCCCAACGAGGAAAATAACCCGCTCCTTGAGCAAGCGGGAGTAGATGTCAAACGAGCGCTCCCCCCTGGCAGTTTGCTCCACCACTACGGGCACCAAACCAGTTGCTGAAGGGTCAATAGAGGCTTGGGGAAAATCAATTCGTGCCATAGGTACCATTGCTTCCTTTTGTGGCGTATTCCACGGGTCAGCATACAGGTGACTGTCACCGATGCTGAAAAATTCGGTTTTCAGAGCTTAACCGGTCAGGCGGGATAAAGCCAGCCGGCACAAGGGGAAGGAGATGCAACAGTGCCCCACCGAAGCAGGGCCGCGCATCCCTGTGGAGGAGTTAAAATTTAGCTCTTTTGCGGCTTGATGACCTCATCGTAGCTACTTTCAACATCCTCCAGTTTGGCAGAAACCAGTATGAAATCGACTACCTGGTCTTCCAAAGCGACAGACTCTACACCCGTCAACAGTTCGCGGTTGCTGTAATAGTAGTCAACCACCTCTTCCGGCTGCTGGTAAGTGGAGGCCAATTCCTCGACTTTTGCTTTCACGCGCTCTGGGTCCACAGTCAGGTCATTTTGCTTGACAATCTCACCCACCACGAGCCCAAGGACCACCCGACGCCTGGCCTGTTCTTCAAACATGGTGTCCGGCAACATACGCTCAGCATCCTCGACCTTAACCTGACCACCGAACTGCTGGATCATTTGGGCGCGGAGGGTTTTGATTTCACCAGTCACCAACGCGGCAGGCAGCTCTAGTTGATGTTTTTCGAACAACTGATCCATGACCTGGGTCTTCACTTTGTTCAATGCGGCGTTCTTAAGCTCCCGCTCCATATTGCTGCGCACTTCCTCACGGAACTTCTCTTCCCCGCCGCCCTCAACGCCGTACGCTTCGAAAAACACATCATCCAATTCAGGCAATTCAGGCAATTCAGCGGAGTTCACTTTGATGTGAAACGTTACCGCAGCACTGCGCAGCGCTTCATCCTGGTAGTCTGCGGGAAAGGTCAAATCGACATCCCTCTCTTCTCCCGGCTTCATTCCCAGGATGCCATCTTCAAAACCTGGGATCATCTGCCCTGAACCCAACACCAACTGCTCACCTTTGGCTTCACCACCCTCAAACACTTCACCGTCCTTTCGACCAATGAAATCGATGCTGACACGGTCTCCCATTTGGGCTTTACGTTTGGTATCTTTCCAGGTGGACTGCTGCTTTCGCAATACGTCAATCATATTGTCGATGTCAGCGCTGGAAACTGCTGCAATCGGCCGCTCAATGCTAATCTCAGCGAGGTCGGTCAAGGCTACTTGGGGATAAACCTCAAAAGTGGCAACATATTCGAGATTTTTCCCCGCGGCAGTTTCCTTTGCCTCAATGCTCGGCTGGCCGGCAGGCTTCAATTGTTCTTTCTCAACAGCCTCCTGGAAAGAGCGACTCATCACCTCGCCTAGCACCTCCTGGCGAACACCGGCGCCAAAGCGCTGGCGCACCAGCTTCAAAGGCACCTTGCCTTTGCGAAAACCGTTTACGCGAACAGTTTTGGCGGCCTGCTGGAGACGCTTGTCCACCTCTCTATCGACGATTTCCGCCGATAAATTAACCGTTAAACGGCGCTCCAGACCAGAAGTAGTTTCGATGGAAACCTGCATGTTTATCCTCGTGAGACTCTCTCTTTATATCGCGCCACAGCGCCAACGAATACCGGGCGCCGGAGACTCAACCGGCCACCTCGCATGGCATCTCCAGTGAACTTACAAAGCAAATTCCCGCCCATGCCAGATACAAGAAGCCCGCACCCACCCATTCGGAGCAGATCCGGCGGACTTCAGGACTCTTGATTTGGTGGGGACGGGGAGACTCGAACTCCCACACCTCTCGGCACCAGAACCTAAATCTGGCGTGTCTACCAATTTCACCACGTCCCCGGAATAGCTTCGTTGCTAACCCTTTGATATTTATAAACTTTCGCACTAAAACAAAAGGCTAACGCAGCAAGGAGCGAGATTGTGCCACAGTGGTATAAAGGCTTCAACAACTTGCCGGATACTAAGCCCACAAAATTAAAAAAGGCGTCTTGACGACGCCTTTTCAGAGCTGAAGGGATTTATACCCGTTCTAGAATCGTGGTAATACCCTGCCCCAGCCCGATACACATAGTTGAAACACCGAGGTTTCCACCCTCGTTCTGCAAAACGGATAGCAGGGTGCCTGTGATACGCACGCCGGAGCAGCCAAAGGGGTGACCCAGAGCGATAGCACCGCCGTACAGATTGACCTTTTCGTCCATTTTTTCGAGCAGGCCGAGATCCTTCAACACCGGCAGCGCCTGGGCTGCAAATGCCTCATTCAGCTCAACCTTGTCGATATCATTGATACTGAGGCCAGCACGCTTCAGTGCCTTGTTGGTGGAAGGCACAGGGCCATACCCCATGATGGAAGGATCAACGCCAGCCAGGGCCATCTCCTTCACACGGGCAATCGGGATCATACCCAGAGCCTCCGCACGCTCTGCCGACATGACCAGCATTACGGAGGCGCCGTCGGTGATCTGGGACGATGTCCCCGCTGTCACCTGGCCGTGCTTGGGATCGAACGCCGGCTGCAACTGTGCGAGACCTTCCACGGTGGTGTCCGGCCGAATGGTCTGATCGGTCTCCACCATAGAAGGTACGCCGTCATCGTCATGACCTTCAATGGCAATAATCTCGCGATTGAACTTGCCGGCTCTGGTCGCTTCTGCGGCACGCTGATGAGAGCGGGCACCGAACTCATCCATTTGCCGACGCTGGATGCCGTGCATCATTGCCAGGTATTCAGCGGTCATGCCCATGGAACCAGCTGCCTTGGCCATATAGCGACCCAGCATCGGGTTGGGGCTGACATGCTCCATCATATTCAGGTGGCCCATGTGCTCTACCCCCCCCACCACATACACATCGCCTACACCCGCCTGGATATTGGCCGCGGCAGTGTGCAGCGAGGACATGGAGGAGCCACACAGGCGGTTGACTGTCTGCGCCGGTATGGTATGGGGCAGTCCGGCGCGCAGCAGGATAAAGCGTGCCACGTTGAAGCCCTGCTCGTCCCGCTGCATCACACAACCCCAGATCAAATCATCAATCTCCGCAGGATCCAGTTTGTCGTTGCGTTGCAGGAACTTCTTCAGCAGTTCCGCGGACATATCGTCGGCGCGCACATGGCGATAGACGCCACTTTTCGAACGCCCCATGGCCGTACGCGCATAGTCAACAATTACGGCATCTCTAGGATTTAAACCCATCGCTATTCTCCTTACTTGTTGCCGTAGTAGGTTTCGCCACTTGCGGCCATTTCACGCATGCGCTCGGTGGGTTTGTACAGCTCGCCCAGCTCTGCATACTTATCGGCTATTTTCACGAACTCATCCAAACCGATCGTGTCCAGCCAGGCAAAAATACCACCGCGGAAAGGCGGGAAACCGACACCGTAAATAAGTGCCATATCCGCTTCAGCCGGGGAGCTGACAATACCTTCCTCAAGGCAGCGGGCCAGCTCAGTCGCCATAGGCACCATCATGCGCTCAACAATCTCATCGCGCTCGAATTCACGACACTCGGCGACATGGGGCTTAAGCAGATCGTAAGATTCTCTGGTAGCCACTTTCTTGGGCCTGCCCTTCTTATCCTGCTCATAATTATAAAAGCCCTTTTCATTCTTCTGGCCGTAGCGACCGGCCTGGTACATCACATCGGAAGCGGCAGTGAAGGTTTTACCCATCCGATCCGGGAAGCCCTCCGCCATAACACTTTCCGCATGCACACCGGTATCAATACCCACAACATCCATCAGATAAGCCGGACCCATCGGCCACCCCCAGCGTTCCATCACCTTGTCGATGGACCGGAAGTCGGCACCGTCGCGCACCAGCAATGAAAAACCCGCAAAATACGGAAAAAGCACGCGGTTTACGAGGAATCCAGGGCAGTCGCGTACAACGATGGCTTTTTTACCCATCTTATTCGCGTAAGCAACCACCCGTGCAACCGCCTCATCAGAAGTCTTGTCTGCGCGAATAACCTCCACCAGCGGCATCTTGTGTACCGGGTTAAAGAAGTGCATGCCCAGGAAGTTTTCCGGACGGGATAATGGCTCAGCCAAGTGGTTGATGGAGATTGTGGAAGTGTTAGATGCAATCACGGTATCTTCGCTGACTTTGGTCTCCACTTCCTTTAAAACCGAGTGCTTTACTTTCGGGTTTTCAACAACCGCTTCTACCACCACATCGACATTGTCAAACCCATCGTAACTCAAAGTCGGCTCGATGCGATTGAGGACCTCACCCATTTTTTCCGCAGTGAGACGCTTGCGCTCAACCAGTTTGGACAGCAGTTTATTGGCTTCATTCAGGCCGAGGTCGATACCTGCCTGATCGATGTCTTTCATCTTGATGGGCGTGCCTCTGTAGGCAGATTGGTAGGCAATACCTCCACCCATGATACCCGCACCCAGGACTGCCGCGCGCTCGACTGGCTTATCCGCCTTCTTCTCCCAGCGCTTGGCTGCTTTGCTAACTGCCTGGTCGTTCAGGAAGAGGCCTACCAGTGACTTGGCAGTGCCCGTTTGGGCACAGAAGATAAACTTTTCCTGCTCGATTTTCAGCGCTTCGTCGCGGGTTAACTTGTAGCCCTGCTCTATGGATTCAACCGCAGCAACCGGAGACGGGTAGTTTTTACCCGCCTGCTGGCCAATAAATGCCTTGGTGGTATAGAAAGCCATCAGAGCTTCGGTGTCATTCAGCGGAATTGGAGATTTTTTAACCTCGCGACCGGCTTTGTACTCCAGTGTTCCGTCAATCGCGCGCTCGAGCAGTTTAAGTGCTGCGCTTTTTAATTTATCGGTCGACACCACTGCATCCACGGCATGAACTTCAAGCGCCGCAGCGGGCTTTTGGTCTTTCCCTGCAGCAATCCACTCGGCCGCCACATCGACACCCAAAAGGCGGGGCAATCGCACGGTGCCACCCCACCCGGGGATCAGACCCAGCTTGACTTCAGGCAGGCCAACCTTGGCCTCTTCACCCATCACACGGAAATCACAACCGAGGCATACCTCAAACCCCCCACCCAGTGCATACCCATTGATCGCGACTGCGGTGGGTACCGGCAAATCTTCCAGGCGGTTGATGTTTTCATGATTCTGGCTCATCAGATCAGCAACACCCTCTGCACCGGCGGAGAAGGCACTGCCAAATTCGGTGATATCGGCACCGACGATGAAGACACTCTTGCCACTGGTAAGCAGCACTCCCTTAACGCCTTCCGCTGCCTCGATAGCATCCAGCGCTTGGGAAAACTCAGAAACCGTCTGACGATTAAACTTGTTGACGGATTCGCCTTGCAGGTCGAACTTAAGCTCAACGATGCCGTTGTCCAGCATCTGCACCGTAAGCGCTTTGCCATTAAATAACATTGATTGACCTCTTTTATTCTGGGCCGCAATCCTGGGCCCGGGGTCGAAATTTTATGCAACCTTGGGCCCCGCCGCTGGGCGCGGTGACACTTGGACCCAATACGGTCAGCCGTAGTATATCCAGATTCAAACAATTGTTTGAATACTATTTCTTACAAATGGAGTGGCGTCAACAGCGCCCAAACACAGAAAGCGGCCAGCTCAAAACACCAGCCGGGAATCAAAACCGCGAGCGCTTATCCCGGATTTGCCCGATTAATCAGCAGGTTGGCACAATTTATCCCCTATGCGCTCAGCCTCCAGCCCTGGGAAGGGGCTGTATAGGCGGGGAGGCATGGGGATCGTGGCGCTGACGACGATGCAGTCATTTTGCCCCCGATTGCGGAATCGATGCGGCCGCCTGCCACTGAAATAGTAACCGTCCCCCACTCTCAGTAGCGCCGAGTCAACGCCGATAGTGACCTCCAACTCGCCAGCAACCACGATACCCCCCACTTCGCCATCAGCGATAGACAGGCTGGATGCAGAGTCCTGGCCAACCGGAAATACCTTGCGCAGTATGGACATTGAACGCCCCGCTCGGTGCCCGCCGAGAAGCTGGCAGCGGACCCTCCCGGTGCCAATATCCGGCATTTCACGGGCACGAAAGAAAACCTGGCCAGGCTCGCCGAGTTGCAGAGAAAAAAATTCGGCCAGTGACATGGGGACACTGCCCAATATTTTTTCAAGGGAGCCAATGGATGGGCTGACACGCCCCTGCTCAATAAAGGATATAGCGGCGTTGGTCACACCCGCCCGCCGCGCCAATTCTCTTTGGGATAGACCGTAGATTTTGCGCACCAGTTTTAGGCGCACACCCACATCACTACTATCCTTCGACTCATGGCATACTTCCGTATCCACCATTTTACTTCCTGTAAATAAGGGGGTTATCAATCCCTGCTGCAGCCGGACACCTCAAACTGCTTAAAACACGGGGCGACCACCTCTTCCCTACACCATATCCTCAAAAGGATTACTCTTGGGAAGTTTTACCGTTGGGAAGCCCGGCAGGGTTACCGCATCGGTCGATAAGCGTATCTCGCGCTCGTCCACAAGCGCCTCGCCAAACTTGTAAATAGTGTCCAACTCTCCACGGCAGGCACGATTATCGTAGGCAGCAGCCTTCTCAACAACCGCATCATTACTTTTTCTGTAAGCTTCAACAAGCCTCGTGCCGTGGCGCCGCTCAATCATGGAACGTGTCAGGTGAGGCGATAAAACAAGCGCAGTAGCATTATTGCCGCCAAAGCCCTTAGAGTTGAGCAGTGCCAGATCAAGGGTGCTCGGATCTCGTTCGACATGCGCCAGGGAAATATTGAGATTCTTACAATGAACATCGTCAGCCAACCGGTCTACAGTGACAATCCCCGGCAAGATACCCCGCTGAAAGATACCCAGTGCAGTAATCAACTGATCACCGCTAGCTGCGGCAACAGTATGCCCGACATAGGCTTTGACTGCGCACACCGGCCAGCGATCAATACCGAAAGTGGCGGCTAACCGGTCGAGAATAGCCGACTCTGTCACACGGTTTTGCGGCGTACTTGAACCATGGGCCTGCACAAAACTGCGCCTTTGCAGACTTTCCTTGCCGGCAATCGCCTCAGCTTGCGCCAATGCCTTTGCCACAGTCAAGTAGTTGCCTGGGCCCGGGGCTGAAATGGATTTCTTATTACCATCGGCATTGGTAAAGACCCCGGCGACTGAACCGTGGATATTCGCACCCAACTCCAGTGCCAGAGAATCGTCCATCAGGATAGCCCACTGGGTCCCCTCTCCCAGCGTAAATCCACAATTTTCCCCAAAGGGACGACTGGTACGCCGAAGGTCCAGCGCCCCGGGAAACAACCTGCGCAGGTTATCGATCGTCGCCAGAGCCCCCATAGTCGAATAGCCATCCACCACCTCTGGCACGAAAGGCGCCTCAGCGGCACCGATAATGGCGACTCTGGCGCGCCCATAGCGAATATCCTCCACCCCGGCACGCAAGTTATACAGGTAGCTGGCGCAGGCACCAGCCACGGCGCCAGTGGATCCCACATTACCCAACACATAAGCATTGACAAAATCCGCCGGCATACTGTTCAGACCGAGCGCTAACTGCTTGGAGGTGACCCGTGATCCACGCAAGCGGGACTGTAATAGTCCCCCATTCCCAAAAGGATCCAATTGACTCATTGCCGAAGAGGCGTAGACCGAAATATTGTCCGGCCCCGCCGCAGCCACTACCCTTTCCCAATCGACCCCCATAGACTGCACCGCATCGGAAGCCCCGAGCACTGCCAGTTGTAAGCCACGGGGATGAAAGCGCGAATTGTACTGCTCACCAGGCTCGAAGCCGGTGGGCAACTGGCCACCCGAGGCAACGGGAATTTCCCGATAACTATCCAGCATTACCGAGAGGCTCGCGGTGGTCACCCGCACCTTGCCCCCACCGGCAGTCTCCACTTGCCACCCATCCGGCAAAGGGTGCGGTAACTGCCGTGCTGACATTTCAAACGTCAGGCCACTGGCATCGCTCAAATTCGCTGCCTGATGGAAATGGCAATTGCGGTAATCGTAAAAGCGCTCCTCGAGTTCCCGTACCAGGGTGCCTTGCAATACGCGGCGCTCAAGATCGGGCCCTAAAGGACCACTGGCAGCGGTACCGGTGCGCAATCCCATCAACGCAGCCAAATCGGAAAGCGTCTCGATGCGCTCCTTCCGGCTAAGCCTGTCCAGCACTAGGCGGGCGTAACCCCGGTGAGAGGAGCTACGCCCCGCAGGGTTAAAGCCGCCAAATGCGGTAATTACGGGAAGGCGCTGCATCCTGACCTCCAGCCAAATGTTAAAAACTACAAGAATTGGTAGCGGGAAGTGTAGGGGGTGGCGATTCTGCCCAGTTATGGGCATACTGGCCAAAAAAATTGAGTGTTTTGGCCAATGGCGCAAGTACGTTTAGATTTCTAATGCGAACAGTTACCTTTCTCCTAATCGATCAGATGCTGGCAACCAGCACGGTTCTCCCTCTTGAAATGCTACGTGGGGCCGAGAGTCGCGCCCGCCTGGAAAGCAAGAGTGCGCCACTGCGCCTGGTTACCGCCAGTCTTGATGGAAGCTCGGTAAATACCCGCTGCGGTTTCGCTTTGAAGCCCGATACCGCCCTGTGCGATGCACCGGACAGCGACCTTATCTATATTCCTGCCCTGTGGCGAAATCCACGCCCCACACTAAAGCGTAGCGGACAACTCTTGAAATGGCTTCGGGCCCAGGCGGCATCGGGAGCTGTGATCAACGCAGTGGGCACCGGCGTTTGCTTTCTTGCGGAAGCAGGCCTACTGAACGGTAAACCAGCCACGACGCACTGGCACTACTTTGAACAATTCAGCTCGGATTACCCGGAGGTCAAACTCAAGCGACAGTATTTTATTACTCAGGCGAACAGGCTTTTCTGCGCCGCGAGTATTAATGCCCTGGCGGATATCACAGTGCATATGATTCGCCAGCTCTATGGGCCCACCGTGGCCAGCCATGTAGAACGCAACTTTTCCCACGAAATCCGGCGACCCTTCAAGGAGATTGCCTACTCGGAAGGGGCTGTGCAACTGCATCCGGACGAAGACATTGTGCAGGCACAGGCATGGCTGAAAGAGCACTGCAATACAGAAGTACGCCTGAGCGATGTCGCAAAAATATTTGATATGAGCGTACGCTCGTTTAACCGGCGCTTCAAGCTGGCTACCGGACAGACACCTCTGCAGTATTTGCAGAATGTTCGTGTGGATATGGCCCGGGAGCTTTTGCAGTCAAGCAATTTGTCCGTCAATGAGGTTGCGGAAAAAGTTGGCTATCAGGATATGGGGCACTTTACAGCACTTTTTAAAAAATTCCTCGCTACCACCCCGAGCGAATACCGCACCACGGTCAGGGCGAAATTATTCCGTGTAAACACCTGACTTGCGCAGGAAAAACACATCGCTGTCAACAAACTGCAGGTCGGCCTCTAACCTCTGCGCCAACCACCGGAATGTTCTGGCACTGAAAAAGCCGATGTGTGTCGGGTCCCGGATATAGTGCCACCTGGCAAAACGCTCTGCAGAGATAACGGGCTTTGTCATTAACGCCAGGATGCCACCGCCTCGCAGCCTCTGCCACAAATTCAGTAGTTCGGCGCCCGGCTCGGCAAGATGCTCCACAACTTCTGTGGCTACAATAAAATCGTATTCCTTTGCCAACGCATCGGTCGCAGGAAGATAGAAACGGTCATACAGTTCAACCCTATGTCCACCCTCGGCCAACATGTTAGCCAGCAACGGTGCTGGGCCACACCCAAAATCCAATCCTTCGCTTTTAGCCTGCAGGGCGTTTAAAAGAGGAACGGCACAGCGGCTGAGGAAACGACGATACCCATTGTCCTCCATGGAGTTTTCATGCAGGTTATAATAGGCCAGTTCCCCAGCGGGAGAAAGGTGGAATTCAGGCGGGACAAATACCAGTGCGCAGCGATTACATTGGTAATAGCTGCGAGATGTATCGCGGTGGTAAAACTGTACCGTCGTGTGGCGGCACAGTGAACATTGATAGAGCAAATCAGGCGTCTATTGTACCGGATTTTTTTCGCTTTCCGCATGTTGAAGCAGACTGCTGTCGCCAATTTCAATTTTTCGCGGCTTCATCGCTTCGGGAATTTCCCGCATCAATTCAATATGCAACAACCCATTCTCAAGCTTCGCATCGGTTACCTTGACATGATCGGCCAACTGAAAGCGACGCTCAAAGTTTCGCGCGGCGATTCCGCGATGTAAAAAATTCCTTTGTGCAGTTTCTTCCGGTTTTTTTCCGCTCACAACAAGGCGGTTTTGCTCGACGTGAATATCCAGTTCTGACTGCTCAAAACCGGCTACAGCCATGCTGATTCTGTAACTGTCCTCGCCCGTTAGCTCAATATCGTAAGGGGGATATGCCGGCTGCTTCTGCTCACCGGAAGTCATGGCATCCAGCAGACTGGCCATGCGGTCAAAGCCAATTGCAGAACGGTACAGGGGGGTAAAATCAAAGTTACGCATTGTTATATCCTCAATTCAGAGCAATATTAAATTCCGCTCGCCTATGAGCCCGAGCGTCTACACGGATGGCACTTTCAGCAGTCAGCTACCATCCACAATGAGAATATATGGGCACAAAAATGGCATTCAAGGGCCAGGGCGGGAAATGACATGTCAAAAATGAGGTTCAGGATGGACAAAGCAACCACCCGGCTGTTTATAGGCATTCGCCCCTGCTGTCCGTCACAGGTTTTTTTTGATGAATTGGTCCGCCATTGCAGGACTGGAATTTGGCACAAGCAACCCGATCAAACTCACTGGACCAGCCCGCGTGATCGACACTTGACACTCGCATTTCTGGGAGACACCCCAGACCATGTGATCCCCTTTATAGAGGAGGGTCTGGCGAATATTGCACAGACAGTATGCAGCGCTACGGGGCACCTCTTTTCCCTGGGCCCCTTCCCGGCGCAAAACGCCAACGCATTGGCAGTAGAGCTTATAGGCGACCCGAACCTGCAAAAACTCCATGAACGCTGCCGGCAACTCATTATTGACTTGGGCATGGCGCCGGAGCGGCGCAGTTATCGACCGCATATCACCTTGGCGCGGCGCAAAGGAGGGTTTCGCGGGCTTGTGCCGCTACACCTGGATTATTCAATGCTTCTGGATAATATCACCCTATACAAAAGCGTTCCGGTACCGGGCTGTAGCCACTACCACCGGCTATTTGAAACCCTTCTGCGCGGGATACCGTTATAGTAAGGCTTATCTACACCTAGTTCAGCGTTTCGAGGGCATATTCGGGGTACATGACCAGCCGGGGCCGGGAGGGCCGACGCGCATCAAAAATAAACACATAGCGGGTATTGTCATCTTCCGCCGGGACGGTCCGGCGAAACTTCCAGGAATTGATTTTATAGGTTTGTCTGCCTGCATCGACAGTCGTCACCAAGCGGTATTGATTTTTCCCCAGGAACTCAAACGGCAGGCGTTTGCCACCGGAGGACCTCAATTCCAGGCTGTTGAACGTCTGCTTGTTCTCACCGCTCTTATCCGCCAGCAATTTGCGCAAGCGCTCTTGCTCGCGCTGTACGTAAGCCAGTAATTCCGTATCCACTTCGCGCTCAACCGCAACCGGTACAGGGTCAGGCATAACCTCTGGTTTTGGCGCTTCCTGAAGAGTCGCGGTCTTGAGTTCGGGCTTATCCAAGCGGGCAGCACTTTTCGCCAGGGCAGCCCTCCGCTCGGATTCCTCAGCCTGGGCGAGCATGGCATTCACCACTTGGTTTACGGTTTCTTGCTGTGCCGAAATTCTGGCTCTGGTCTGCGTGATGGCATGCTCCTCCTCTGCCAGCTTAGCCCGCATCGCCCCGTGGTTTACCTGAATAAATTTGAGACGACGGGTACGGCTGTCAACGCCTCGCTCGGCCATATCTAAACTGTGTTTTGCCTTGGCCAGCTGGCGTTGTGTATCCAGACTGGGGCTGGAATCGTGATTCCGTTGCGCCTTATCCAATTCCAGGCGGCTTTCTTCGTACTTCTGGTGGAGGCTGTCGAGAGACTCCCTGGCGCGCTCTAGCTTGTATTCATAGGAGAGAAGCTCGTTTTCAATATCCTCCTGTGCCACCAGTTTGTTCTCGAGAGACTGCTCCAGTCGCGCCAGTCGGTTCTTTTCCACCATCAGGGTTGGCTGTGACTGAGCCGCAGCTCCGTCAAAAACTACCAAGCCCGCCAAAAATAGCAGACAGTATCGCTTTACCGCCATTTCTCAGAACCTATTTACCGATTTCATATTACTTGTAAGATAAAAGCGCAGAGCTTGTTTTTTGTACAAAACCCCGAAACCACTGCGCGATACTGACAATCTTACGCGGGCCTCAGCTTGTGGGCAATGACCTTGCATCCACTTGGTGTACCGATTTGGTCAATGCGTCCGATTGAGTGCGGCAAATCAAGAAAAAGGTACGTTATTAAAGTTTAAGTGACAATTTCCTGCGATAGCGCTTGATTTTTTTTTTAGCGGAAGCATTATGAGTATCAGGGAGAAGATCGCTGGACTCAGCGGAAACCCGACCCGGACGTAAAACACCCTGGCTGCTCCATCAGCAACTTTTCGTTACGCTCCTGACGGCTCGGTGCTTCAACTGCTGCAGACTCGACCCCTCCCACCAGGGCGCCCTTCCTTCTCGTAGCAATCCGCAAAAGCGGCCTGCATGGTTTCTTTTAACCGGAGGTAATTGCCCATGAAATCAGCGCCTAACGATAACATTGTGTTCCGCGATATCGACAGATCAGTCACCCTGGCTAGCACGGTATCCAAAAAGTTACATAAGCTGGAACGTTATTGTGGCGACATCATACATAGTCGCGTAGTGCTTGAAGCCCCCCACCAACACAAGAGCAAAGGCAAACAATTTAAAGCTTCCCTTGAGCTTGCCATTAGTGGCAATCCCGTAACGATCAGCAGTGAAAGCGAATCCATTCACCGGGCAGTCAACGACACATTTGCTTCCGCAGAGCGCTGCCTAAAAGAACGCGGCGAACGCAAGAAAGCGCGGCGCCATCAACCCCTTCACGAAGCTGCTGAAGAGTAGTGAAAAGGAAGAAATCGAGCATTTGAATGAGGCCGTGCAGATGCATGCCTCTTCTTCAGTATCAATGACCAGCCGCAGGCGGGCCACCAACCATCTCCCGCTCATTTACTTGAAAGGCAGGAGGGAAGAATATCCCTCTGCCAGGACTGTATGAGGCATGAATGCCGATTACGAGCGTACAGGGATGTATGCGCAGCGCGTCCTGGGAGAGGGGCATTCTTCCCTTTCGCCCCGACAGTAAATTTACAAAGGGGTGAACAACTCCAGCTCACGGGTCGCTTCACTTAGCACTGACCGGGGAACGCATAGTGACGAATTCTTCGGCTGCAGTCGGGTGAATCCCGATCGTCTCATCGAAGATTTTTTTTGTCGCACCCGCCTTAAGGGCCACCGCCATACCCTGAATGATCTCACCGGCATCTTCGCCCACCATGTGCACACCAATGACCCTATCGGTACTGGCGTTCACAACGAGCTTCATTAGCGTTCGCTCAACATTACCGCTCATCGTATGGCGCATTGGCCGAAATTCGGACTTGTAAATAGTTACCGGAATACCCGAATCCCTGGCCTCCTCTTCTGAAAGCCCCACGGTTCCAATATTTGGCTGGCAGAAAACAGCCGTTGGAATATTGTTGTAATCAATCTCAGCCGTGTTACCGGTTTGCCAGTGCTTGACCAGGGCCATGGCTTCCGCCAGTGCCACGGGTGTCAGCTGGGGCTCACCCGTGACATCGCCCAGAGCATAGATGGAATCTACACTCGTGCGAAAGTTATCATCCACTGAGATGTTACCATCCCTGTGCAAGACAACGCCCTGCTCCTCCAGGCCCAGTCCAGCCGTATTAGCCATTCGTCCGGTGGCATAGAGAACCATATCGACATTCAGGCCAGATCCATCTGCAGCATGTACGAGAAGACTGCCATCCTGCAGTTTTTCAATCGCACTGACATTGTGATTGAATTTCAGGTCCACATCTTTTTTAATCATTTCATCGCGTACAAAATTGCGAATGTCACGATCAAAACCGCGCAGGAACAAGTCCCGGCGGTAAGAGAGGTGCGTATCCGCTCCCAGGCCCGAAAAAATGCCAGCAAACTCCACGGCGATGTAACCACCTCCAACCACAAGCACTCGCCTGGGAAACTCTGCCATGGAAAAAACTTCATTGGAGGTCAGCACAAGTTCCCGGCCTGGTATCTCCGGTACAAATGGCCACCCACCTGTCGCCACTAAAATACGTTTTGTTGTGAACGCCCACTCGTTGACAACAACGCGATGGGGATCAACGATACTTGCGCGGCCATCAAACACAGTGACGCCGGAATTTTCCAGCAGACTGCGATAGATCCCGTTGAGCCGGGCAATTTCCTTTGCGTTATTATCCCTCAACGTCGGCCAATCGAGCTCTGCGCCAGGATTTTCCCAACCGTAGGCCCTGGCATCGACAAAATCCTGGCTGTAACCACTGGCATAAACAAACAGCTTTTTGGGGACGCAACCCACATTGACACAAGTTCCACCCATGTAGCGGTCTTCCGCCACCGCCACTTTCATGCCCTGATCCGCGGCCATTCTCGCAGCGCGTACGCCACCGGAGCCTGCCCCGATTACAAAAAGATCAAATTCGTATTCTGCCAAAACAAACCTCTACCATTCGTTCAAATATTCTGCAGCTTTGTGAGCGGCAGCCGAAAAAATCTGTACTTTCAAACCAACCTGGAACAAGAATGACTTTCTATACTTAATAACCATTGACAGTCTTTCGCACTTTAGATATTCATGTGAAGACTGTCACAAAAAACAGCCCGAAAGCAAAGCCACAAATCAGACAGCCTGTTTAGCGGATAGAATAACCATCATTAAAAAAACAACTCCTGGGCAAGATCATGAACTTTCCTATTAGAGCGATTCAGCAAACCCTTGGACTATTGATCCTGTTTATTGCCAGCAGCCAGAGCTACGCCAACACCCACCCCGCCTACTTGACCAAAGACTACTGTAACAGTGTCGTGGAACAATTTATCGACTCGGGTATGCGCAGCCTGGACAAGTATATCAACGAGCACTTCAATCTTGAGTACAAAGGTGGTATCCGTAATACCGTACGGTTTCTGGAGCAGAGACTGGAATGGCTGACCGAGTGCAATGACTACCTGATGGACACCTCGAAAACCCATGTGTTCCACAGTCAGGATGACACACAGAGCATCTTCACCGCTATCAATGCCTTAGCCCAGGAGCTGCAGCATGTCCGCTCTGGTGTTGAATACCAGGACGATGCCGGAAACAACAACCCAACCCCCTTCATAAAACGTCGTTATAAAGACCTGGCCCAACTGTTAGACCGCCATCATACACGCATGTTGATGCAGAGGCAGTTTCGGTAAAGCTCCGCGGCCTGATTCCCCCAAAACCCGACCATTGTCGGGTTCATCGCCAGCGCGGATGCTTATATAGAAGCACAAGGGGGAGCTCCCACCAGTGGTGTATTCACCCTACCGAGGGACTTAGGGTTTTTCGGTGCTTCCCGGTAGCCTAACCGAGATCAAGGCCCGTTCGAGGCTCTTTCGCCGACGACTCGGGCACAGATTGCGCCCCATAACGGCCACGAGTAACTACCGAAAAAACCCCCGGCATGCGCTCTTTCAGGCCAGCACCAATGCTTGCTATCACCGTCGCCAATCGGGGGCCCTGCTTTCCCACAAAAGGAACGGGCCTGCAGCCATGCAGGGTTGCCAAGCCAATACGGGCTACAAACAGGCTGGCCCCAACCCCCTGCCCCAAGCGCACGGAAATGGTTGAGAGCATACTGTCTCCAACCAACTCGGGCCACATCTCAGAAATTGCATACTCGCTGGCGCCGCTGTAAGCCACCAGTGCCAGCACTTTTTTGAACAGGCGCCAACGCACCACCATTGATGGTCGTATACCGTAGATTTGCGCCACATCATCAATCATGCGCAGAGACTGACGCAAGGCAACAAGGATATCGACACTGGCAAAAGGGCTTAATCCAACCAGGGCCCCTGTCGTGGTAGAATGACGCACCACGCGTCTCAGCGCCTCTTGATCAAGGGCATCGAGAAAAGCGGCCTCAAGATACTGCAACAATTCACTACTGTCATAGTAATCAGGGGCCTCATTCAACACCCGGTCGAGCAAAATCCCCTGGGGCTTGCCGACAAAATGCTCCCGTAACTGGCGCCGAAAAAGCTCTGCCTCTTCATGACTACGACAGTCACGCATCTGCACGGCCATCGCTCGACTTTTCTCAAGTTTGCGCAAAGGCCGCCCGGCTCGAAAGAATTCCCATACCGAACTGACAATGGTGGATGCGAAGGCGACGATCACCAAAGCGGCAAGAACCCCGAGGACCCAGTGTTTGTCCACCGCCCAAGTGTATAGCTGGCGCAACTCCCAGGCCAAGGCTGCCAGCGCCAGTCCGAATGCCGACAACAACGCCGGCTTCAGCCATCTCAGCCGAAACACCGGCAGACGCAATTCGGAAAAGGCGATGCGATCCGGCAGGGATTCCCCTGTGGTAATTGATCTGGGGATCTCCTCAGACTTCTCACGCAGTGTTTCCACCCGCGTTGTATCGCGCTGTGGGGCTTCCACTCCCAGTTCTTCCAATGGCTCAATTCGTGTTGTGCATCGCAGCGGCTCTTTGTTCTCGCCTTTTATCATACCTTGTCTCCCAACAGCAGATTTAGCAATGCATCCACACGAATATGCGGGATATGACCAGACGCCATACCCTGGGGTGGACGCAACTGCGGTGGCGCGGCCCCGGTATAGTGCCCCCAATCCGCCTGGTCCGCTGGCAATTGGGAAAATATTTCTGCGTTCTCAAAGCCGAGATAGCGCCCCTGCAGATCGTGCCCTACCAGCATGCGCCGGCCACTGCGCTGATCCTCCCGTGAACAGCGCACAGCAGCAATTGCCTCACTGAAAATGGGCAGGCCCCGGTGGCGGGCTCCGCTAAAGCTCTGCTGCAGCTGCTGCCCCAGCAACTGGCGCAATGCATCGTGATCCGCTGCGAGCACCTGATCCACCTTGGTGGCTGCAAACAGCAACCGATCCACTTTTGGCCGCCACAGCCTGTTGAATCGCCCGGACTTCCCGTAGCGGAAAGTATCGGCAATCTGTTCGAACGCCAGACACATGTCGTCCAGGGCCTGCTCCCCTGCGAACAGCGTACCGATCATATCCACCAGTATCAATTGCCTGTCCAGATGACGGAAATGGCTCTCTGCGAAAGGGGCGACCTGTTCCTGCACATAGTCTTTGTAGCGTCGACGCAGGACCTGGTAATTGCTGTTGTCCGGCATTGCCGCCAACGCCTCTGCACTCAAACCACGCAGGTCGAGCAGGGGCAGCAGCCCGTAGTCCTTTTTCTCAAGCAATGCACGGCCCGGCTGCAGATAACTGAGCTTGCTTTGCGTGCGACATTTCAACAAAAATTGGCGATATTCCTCCCAGAGCACCGCCAATTGGGCCTCCTGCGCCGGGGCCTGAGGGCAGAGGGCTGCCAGCCTTGATATCAGTTGTGGCGCCAACCTGGCTCGCGAGTCGGCATTGACAATATGTGCCTGATGGCGACACCACTCCCGATAGTCCATGCGCAGCAGTGGCAGGTCCATCAACCATTCACCGGGATAGTCACGCAGCTCCAAAATCAGGGTTTTGGTGCCCGCACCTCGAAAGCGGCGGTGGTTACGCAGATGGATGTGCAGCTCCATTGCCGACACACCGCGGGTGCTTTGCGGCCAACGGGGTGGTTGTGACATCAAAGCATTGAGGCAACCGTCATAGTCAAACGGCGGCAGACCGGAGTCGAGGGCGGGCTTTAATTCCGCGCCGAGCAAATCACCCGTAAGCGCAGGGGCAAATCCCGGCAACTGGGCCTTTTGAGGGTGGCTGAGTTGGTAGATGAGACTGGTGAGCAAGGTTGACTTACCGGCCCCACTGAAGCCGGTAACACCAACGCAAATCCGGCGATCCATCAGCCGCTCCGCCACCCAGTGGGACTTTTCCTGCGCGCCCTGCCTCCAGCGACGCCACTTTTCCTTGAAGCGCTTGCTGCGCTTACTATCTTGATCAGCAGAGTCCACAGGATTCTCATGTGTGGACTCAGTTATCTGCAATTCCATCGGGGTGACAACTTCCCAAATCAAAACTAAAGATCTTACGTGGGTAACTCCCGCAAGAGGAGCATCGCCCCAATGGCAGCGCTTTATCGCTTGCAGGGGAGGGGTCAATCTATCAGTGCAACATCCCCGGAGCCCATAACGGAAAAGGCGTCTCGGCGCGGACGTTTCAAGACAATATCCCCAGAGCCCATCACCGAGCCGCCAGCACTGTCCGCGAGCAGACTGCGGCCAACAAAATCCCCAGACCCCATGATGCGAATAGTCACATCGGCAACCCGGCCATTGATTTGCATATCACCAGACCCTTTGATCTCGGCGGAAAGCTGCTCACCGGCGATACTGCCAATATGCAAATCACCAGAGCCGGTTAGGGAGACTTCACCGTTGATCGCCAGGGCCCTGTCCAGAATCAGGTCGCCAGAGCCAGTGACAAATGCACTCAGGGTTTCCGCTGCCGCCTTGCTGACATACACTTTGCCAGAGCCACTGACCCCCAGGTCAAGATTTTCGCCCTCAATCCTCTCTGCGCTGGCTTCACCGGAGCCGGAAACCTGTATCCCCTCAACCCGGGGCATGGTCACCGAGAACTTCACTTCCTGGTCCTGCTCCCAGGTGACAGTAACCACACCGAACCACTTCTGCCTGTTGTCCTCTACAGACAACTCCAGGGTATCCCCCTTCACCACAGCTTTAGCGTAGGGCATCGCCACAGTCGGGCCTGTGGCACTCACGGCAAAATTCTCCCCCTGAATTACCTCCACATGGGAGCTGCCTTTGAGTGAAACACGGGTAAATCCATCGACATCGAAGTGCTTGGAATCCATTTCCTGAGCCTGGGCGAGAGCACTAAAGGCTAAATATACAGCCAACAGCGCAAACAGTGGGGCCAGCAAGGCTTTAGTCACAGTTGTCATTGCGGAGTTCTCATCATTATCTGTATTACATTTTACTAGACTACCCGGAAAGCCGGTTTGGATGCAGCGCCCTCTGAACGGTATTGGAGATTCTGCGGCCCCGACAATCAGGAGGCTGTCGGGTTAACGCCGCACAGATACCATATCTGCCAGATGCGGATAGTGGCAGGCTCGAGCAAAACAAACCGGCCCAAACTGCTGCACTATTGCATGGGTGACAATCCTACCCCAGCTAAAAAGCCCATCGGAATCCCAGGCCCGCCATATAGTGAGACCATCTGGTCAAAAGAGGAAATCGCCGAAAGCCCCACTATGCACACCCCGCCTCTGCGCAACCCAGCTCAAGCAACGCCTCGCGGATTTTCCCGGCCTCGAAAGCCAGCTGCTCGGGGGTAGCGGGCTCTTGTAAAGAGAAATCAAGATCCGCCAGTTGATCAACAGGAATCAGATGCAAATGAGTATGGGGTACCTCCAGTCCTGCAATCATCATTCCCACCCGCTTGGGCGAGTAAACGGCCTTCTGGCCTTTGGCGACTTTTTGTGCGACCAATATCAAGTGTGCGGCAAGGTCGGCCGGCATATCATCCCAATGATCAATTTCCTCCACCGGAATCACCAAACAATGCCCGGGTTTAATCGGGGAAATGGTCATAATTGCAACAGCTCTATCATCGCGCCAGAGGAAATGTCCCGGTAGATCCCCATTGATAATTTGAGAAAAAATACTTGCCATCAATCAATCCACCCCGTTGAAAATGTGTAATTGGTTCAATCGTGCAGTCTAATCATGAGAGAATAAAACACAATGTAAAGTGACAGAAAATCTACAAGTTAACACCGATACTCTATTTGGCGTGCTTAAAAACAAAATCCGGAACAACCTGTCGAACAGAATGACAATTTTCTTTAGGCAAGTTGGCATACCAGGGGAATATGTCTTAGGCTCCTCACCAATTACAACCTTACTGCCAATGAGCCGGCGTACTTTGTGCACGAATCGTTATCACGCTCTTTTTTGGCTCAGTACAAATTTATATTTCAGTACTAAATGCTCGCCGGGGGGGGAGACATGGACAGCCTGTTGGATCAGGTCGGTGGTGCTCAATTTGTCAACCACACAGTCAGTGAATTCTACCAGGCCATAGGCCGCCAGCTTACCAGCTACGAGATCGGCGAACACCGCAAACAGCTGAACCGGCAAGCCCGGTTCCTCAGCCACGCGCTCTCTATCCAGCCCGAGCCAGATCGCAGCAGCCGTGCAAGCTTCCTCGCCAAGGGGCTGAATCCCGCACTGTTTGATGCGCTATTGGAGTACCTCGAAGCGCGCTTGCTGGAACTGGGATTTTCCTGGCAACTGAGTAGCCACCTTGTTGAGACTGCCAGCCGTTTATACGGCGGTTGCGAGCAGGACCTTTCTATCGCCTGTTGACTGTTCGGGCACGCAATAGGAATTGCCACCTGCACGCTCGCGCTATCTCTATAGGCAGCGCGATTTTTTGCAAAAGTACGTTTGCGCTTAAGTCAGGGATTCTCGGCAGCCAACGCCATAGCCACAGTGCCCGGCCCGAGATTGATACCGCCGGAAAGACTCATCATGGATTTATACACCTTGACCTTGTGCTCCGCGGCAACCTTCAGCAGAGCTTCAAAGCCTTGAATTCTATCAAGATCCTGTAGCTTGCCAGCAATACTCACCATCAGAGTCGGAACGACCAACTCTCCTGCACGGATTTTGTTAACTGCGATCTGAAACAAAGTTTCGGTGCAGCGCGCATAGCCCTGCACTATATCTGTGACGGTACTGCCCTCGTGATGAATAGAGAGGATGGGATGCAGTTTGAGCAATCCGGAAACCTTGGCCTTAAGCCAACTGATGTTGTTTTCATTTTTACTGCGCGCACGCTCACGCACATAGTAGACATCCCTGATTGCCGCATAACCGTGAACTTTGCGGCGAAAGCGCTCCACCTGTACCCGCACCTGCTCGCCAGTTAGCCCGCGCTTGATGAGCGACAGTGTATAGAGTGCCAGCAACCCCTGTCCGCTAAAGAGCGTATGAGAATCGATGGTATGTACCCGCACATCCTCGTTGCCGGGGAGACCGCACAACGTATCTGCAGCGGCAACCGCATTCTGGTAGGTTGGGCTGTTAGCGCTATTAATGGTTTGCACCACAATATCGCGGTGCCCATCCCGCACCAGACCATTCAAGAGCCGCTCAATCTCAGCAAAAGGTGCTGGTCCCGTGATAATCTGGTGCGAGCGGTCCACCAGTGACAAGGTATAGAAGTGGGCCATCTGGGCCGGGTTGCGTCGATCATCAAATGTGTCTTTGCCAACACTCACGGTATGGGGCAATACCGGAATGGAAAACTTACGCAAAAAATCATCTGGCAGGTCGCAGCCAGAATCTATGACTAACTGAACCATAAAATGCTCTGCAAGAAAATGTTTGTTATCTTTTGTCTGTTATGGCTGCCAACTTGAACACCAGCCGGCCGGAACAGGATAAACTGATCCGGATATACTGCAAAATCACCAACTACAGTGGGTGTATCCACCCCGCAAGCCAACAGCCTAACGCCAGCCTTTTGACTTGTCACCCTCGCCTTTAAAAAATGACTGGCGCAACAATGTGAAGCTGCCTGTATTTCAAGGGTTCGCACCAGAGTTCCAATTGCGCCCGCTACGAAGGAAAGTGTCAAAGACAATATACAAACCTAAATGGTACCCGTGGCCCAGGTATCAAAACGCATCCCCTTTGAACTACACCCTGCGCATTCAATAGCGGGCATCAGTAAGACCTGCTGACAGTACCCGCTTAAGCGCCGTACCTAAACATTTTGGATCGCAGATGGGTAGCCCCGAACAATAAGCAGCCAAGTAGTTTATTCGCCACAGGTGATCTCTTTGTATCTGTTACTCCCGGGCCGGAAGAATACCCTCTCCCAAGGCGCGCTGAGAATACATTCCTGTACGCTCGCAATCGGCATCCATGCCTCATACGATCCTGAGAGAGCGGTATTCTTCCCTCCTGCCTTACTGGTATGGTAAAGAAACCGCACAGAAGCTGAAACCCCATCCGTGGTGCCACGGCGAACGGCACAGTGCACATTTTTATTTTGCGTGGGTGCTAAAGTGTTATGGTAATTTCTGTACCTCCGCAAGAAAGTGGCTCTGCACTGATGTGCCCCTGGTAGCTTTCAGCAATGTCCACCACCACGGCAAGGCCGATCCCCTGTCCAGGCTGCTGCTGATCGGCACGCACGCCGCGCTGGGTAACTGCCTGCCAGGTTTCGCGATCAAGCCCAGGTCCATTATCAGCGACACGGATCATCAGGTTGCGTCCACCGGGCATCTGTTCGACATGTACGTCAACCCGGCCATTGCCGTACTTGTAGGCGTTATCAAGCAGGTTGCCGAGCAACTCCATGAGATCCCCCTCATCACCGTAAAACAGCGTCTCCTCGCTGCAGTGACTGCGTACCTCACTGGGTTTGTTGCGGTATACTTTTTCCAGCGCATCCAGAATTTTGTGCATCAGTGGTGCTACCGGAATACCGCGCAAAATAGACTTCGGTGAACTGGTCACCGCGCGCTGCAGTTGGTAGTTGATAATACTGTCCATACGGTGTACTTGATCGGTCAAAGTATTGCATGCGGGCTGTGAATCGCCACTTAAGCGCAATCCTTTCAATACCGCCAATGGGGTTTTCAAACTGTGTGCCAGATCCGCCAGGGTGTGACGGGTTTTTTCCCGCTGGCGACGCTCATTTTCAATCAACAGGTTTAGATTATCGGTGAGAGGGCGCAATTCCCGCGGGAAGTTGCCCTCCAGTCGGTCGCTGCCACCGCGCTGTATTTCCCGCAGTGCATGCGCAACTACCCGCAACGGTGCAAACCCCCAGCGCAGCACAAGCCACTGGGCCAGAGTCAATAGCAATGCACACACGCCCAGCCAGCGCCAAATGATAGAGCGGAACTGGTCGACCTGCGCCTGCAGGGGCCCGGCATCTTCCAGTACAACGAAGGTAAACGGGTACTCATTTTCCAGTCCCCAGGCCACACCCTGGCGAAAGCTGCTGTAATTTGCAACATCGCCGGGCAGAGCAACTGTCATATAAGACTGCTGCCCCTGAGATAGGGGGTAGAATTTCAGCTCCGGCATCGCCAGGGCCGATTCAGAACGCCAAACAATCTGCCCTTCGCCATCGACCACCGCGCCTACCAAACCGGAATCCGGCTGGTTAAAGCGCTGCTCGGGCAGCTCCGGAGGCAACAGCAGGCTGTCGCCCTCCGGTTCCGCTAACGCCAGTAACGTGTAGATATAGAGCTGCAATTCCCGCTGCTTTGCTTCATCCAAAGAAGTGCGGTAGGCGTGCTCCAGTACCCCGGAGATCAACAGTACAAAGCCCACCAGTACCAGGCTGGTGACCAGCGCCAGGCGGCCCTTGAGGGAATTCGACCAGGGAGCAATCACGCGCATCGGCATCCGGACTTATCGGGGCACAACAAAGCGATAGCCGCGCCCGCGCAGAGTTTCAATGGGCTTGCACTGGGCTGTAGCAGCTATTTTCTTGCGCAAGCGTCCAATAAACACCTCGATCACATTGCTGTCACGATCGCAATCCTGCTCGTAAATATGTTCGGTCAGGGTGGTTTTGGAAACCACCTCATCAGGGTGCAGTATCAGGTATTCAAGCACCTTGTACTCAAAAGAGGTCAACTCCAGCTCCACACCGTTGGCCACCACTCGCTGGGAACTGGTGTCCAGACTTATAGGACCGGCTTTGATGGTGGGGGAGGAAAAACCCGCTGAACGACGTACCAGCGCATTGAGACGGGCCAACAGCTCTTCTGTATGAAAGGGCTTTACCAAGTAATCATCGCCGCCGGCCTCCAGCCCGGCCACCCGCTCCTGCCAGTGGCCACGGGCGGTTAGAATCAATATGGGGAAGTGCTTCTCTTCACTGCGCAGGCTCTGTATCACCTGGATGCCGTCCATTTTCGGCAGGCCCAGGTCCATCACCGCAATATCATAGGGATACTCACGGCCCAGATAGAGCGCCTCCTCTCCATCGGGAGCTTCATCCACGGTGTAGCCCGCATCGCGCAGCGATTGCGCCAGTTGCTGTCTGAGCAGTGCTTCGTCTTCGACTAAAAGTGCGCGCATTTGCTTTCCCTTTGTGCTGCTGGTCTGAAGTGGTTGCTGAAGGCGTTTATCGGGAGATACGCCCGCTTTGCTTGTCCACATAGACCACATAAACCTGACTCTTATCCGACAACCCCTTTACACGGTACACCGCCTGTCCATTTTTACGGGTTTCAGAGATTGCCAGTATTTTGCCGCCATAGCGCCGTTTCACCAGGGAGGCGGCCTCCTCGCGGGAGATCTCCCCCCCCTGTACATGACGGTATTCAGGTTTGTACGCTTCCCTTTCAGAAATCGGCAAACCGCGCACAGAGGCGGAACACAACCCGGGAAACAGGGCAAAAATAAGAAAAAAAGTGCGTAAAAAAGCGCTGCTAGGTTTCACGATGCGGCTCCTGTGGATATCCAGATTTCCACCTTTGGCTGTCTGCGGCCGCTCTCGCTTTGACTCAAGGCGCCGGCGAGACAGCGACACGAACCCGGATTCTATCTCCGGGGTGGTGATCGGTGCGGGTCAGATACGCCCGGTCATTATACCGATAGCGCACATCGTATCCGACCAGTTCCCTACGCGTTGTGAATTCATCCACAACCCGGCAGCGGGATTCCGTAGTGTAGTAAACCGGGGCGTTGGTACGACTGATCTGGTTGCCAACCAAAGCGCCCACCACTGCCCCCGCCACTGTGGCACCGCCGCGGTGGTGATAACGACCGTGGCGGCGGCCGCCCAGATTGTTGCCAATGGCCGCGCCGATCAACCCGCCGACAAGGGTGCCGGCGGGGGACACGGGTTCACGGTAGGCTACCTGTTCGTCGCGGCATTGGGTGCGCGGTGTGCGTACCTGAATATCGGTATAGATGGGGATGACTTCAGTAACCGGTGCAAAATCGTAGATATCGGCCTCATAAGAACCCGCATAGTCCCCCGGCCCCGCTTTGACAGAAATACTGAAACTCAATAGTGTCACAATGGCCGCACCGGCCATAAGCTGTTTAAAGCATTGCACAATCAATCTCCCGCTGTTCATCAACGGGGGCCAGATTAAGCAAATCGGCCTGAATAGACGCTGAATTACACCGGGGCAGGCAACGAATATCCAGCTTTCCAAAATCCCCCCGCACCAGATACCGAATTACCTGTTGGAACAGCCTTCTCAACAATCGGTTGACCACCCAGCCGATGTGTTGCACGGATCAGTTACCCTTCCACAACCTCTGCTCCGGGCACTTCATCCCCCAGCCAACGCTGGGTCAGTGTGCCCGCTGTGATCGCGCCATTTACATTGAGTGCCGTTCGCGCCATATCGATCAGGGGCTCCACGGATATCAACAGCGCGGCAATGGTCACCGGTAAACCCATTGCAGGCAGAACCACCAGAGCGGCAAAAGTGGCACCGCCGCCCACTCCGGCAATACCAAAGGAGCTGATTACCACCACGGCAATGAGCGTGCCCAACCACAGGGGATTCCAGACATCGACCCCCAGTGGTACGGCTACCATGGCAGCCAGCATCGCCGGATAAATCCCCGCGCAGCCGTTCTGACCTATGGTCGCGCCAAAGGATGCAGAGAAATTGGCGATTGCAGAGGAGTTGCGCAACTGATCCACCTGGGTTTCCACATTGAGCGGGATAGTGGCGGCACTGGAGCGAGAGCTGAAAGCGAATACCAGCACCGGCCACACTTTGGCAAAGTAGTGCAGCGGGTTAACACCGTTGATCCATAACAACAAGCCATGCACCAGGAACATCAAGCCGATCGCGCAGAAGGAAGCCAGTACAAAGCCGAGCAAGTTGACAATATCGCCCCAACTGGATTTGGCAATCAGCCCGGCCACCAGGGCCATTACACCATAGGGTGTGAGGGCCATGACCAGGCGCACCAGTTTCATCACCCAAACCTGTGCGACATGCGCAAAGCGCTCTATGGCCGCCCCTTCTCGCGGGAACTCGCGGCGCACCGCCAGCGCAGCAAGCCCCAGTAGCACCGCAAAAATAACCACCGCAATCACCGAGGTGGAACGGGCTCCGGTCAAGTCCTGAAAAATATTTCGCGGGATAAACGAGGCGATAATCTCCGGGATTGAGAGGTCACTCACCCGCCCGAAGCGCTCATTGAGTACCTCAACCCGCGCAGCCTCACGACTGCCCTCAACCAGACCGGCTGCGGACAATCCGAACAGCTCAACCATAGCCACGCCAATCAACCCTGCCACCGCTGTTGTGCCCAGCAACACCGCCAGCACGGAAACACTGATTTTGCCCAATGCCTGGGTGTGACTCACCTTCACCACTGCCACCAGAATAGAGGTAAGCACCAGGGGCATCACCAGCATATACAGCAAATTCACATAACCGTCTCCCAACATCTCTATCCAGGGCAGAACCTCCCCGGGCACGGCTCCCCAACCCCGTGACAACTGCAGCGTTGCTCCGAACACTGTACCGAGGAGCAGGCCGGCAAAGACCGCCGGTGCGAGAGAACTTGTTCCCCTGTGCCAACGGTGCAGGGCATATAACAAAACCGCAAAGAAAAACAGCAGAGCGAAGGAGCTGATATGCATGATCTATGAATCCCACCCCGGGCAAACTGGAAAGTGGCGGCATGCTATCAGTGATGCGCCAAAGCCCTATAGTTGTATTAGTTATAGTTATATACAGTGTATCGTGGACCGGACCGATTACCGCAGTGCCATCCTGAAATCTACAGCGGCCTGAGGGCCCACCAATGTTTTTTTCCAAGTGCCATCGGCATTGATGATCAGGGTTGTCGGCAACACACCGGGCCGGGGCTGCCCCCAGCGCCCGGCTGGCTCAGAGGACAGGACTGGAAATTCAATTCCCAGCTTAGCCGCCTGTCCGGTAACGACAGGAATCGGCAAATTATCAAAATTCACCCCCACCACCACAATATTTTCCTGGCTTTGTGCAAGCTGATTGAGTATCGGCACCTCTTCACGGCAGGGCTTGCACCACTGCGCCCAGTAATTGACCAGTAGAATCTTCCCCTCCGTCTCAATCGGTTCTCCGCCGATGGTTTTCAAAGCCCTGCCTGTATCACAGGCGCTTATTGCGCCGAGCGAGCACAGAAAAGCTGCCCCCAGGGTGCTCTTCAGCTTTTCTTTTATCATTGTCAGGAACATCGCTCCCCCCTTCATGCAGGGCTGTTTCACCCTTATTATTTTTATCCTCGCCCGCAGGCGCTGCGCCGTGCTGCACCGCATCTTCGCGATCACAGGCAGCCTTGAACAATGCCCCAATAGTAACCTTGAGTTGTTCTCTGGCAAAATCCCGTGTATTGGCAAGACGCCGCTCCACCTCGCTGTACCATCGCAGCCCCGGCAGGTCTTCTGGAATACCACCGGGTATCCACTGGGGGCTGAGCCAGGCCGTCAGTTCCATCAGTGGAACAGTGTTCAGGTCGCGCATCAGGACATAATCATTCCTGTCAGTCCGGGTGAGAACCCCGTGATCCTGCAGTACCTTGCTCAGGCGCCGCCACTGGCCGAACTTGATGCCCATCAGGGCGATATCCCGCTCGCGCAAGGGCTGCCCATGCCGGCCGCCGGTATAGAGCTGCCACAGCACAATCAGGGTTGCCACCAGGTCCGCGTGCCGGCGCCCCTGAGTCGCCGACTGATACATTGAAAGGGTGCGCACAAGCACACAGCCCGCCAGTACCAGCATCCACATCAGGTAGATCCACAGGAGAAACAGCGGCACAAAGGCAAAGGCCCCGTAAATCGCCTGCACCGAACTGCGCGCGACAATGACTCCGAACAGGTATTTCATGACCTCAAAGGCGATTGAGGTAATGACACCACCTTCAATCCCGTGGCGTAGGGGCACGTAACAGTTGGGTACTGCGGTAAACAACAGCGTGAAGATGGCACTGGTAAAAATAAAAGGCAGCAGCCTCAACGCAACCGCCATCAAACCCAAACCATCCTCTCCGCCCAGAAATAGTTTCTGGGACAGCAAATAGGTACTGGCGGCCAATCCCGCGCCCAACAGAATCGGCCCCAGGCTGAGTATCGCCCAATAGAGTAGGAAGCTGGAGACCCCGCTGCGCCCACGGGACACATCCCAGATGGAATTGAAGGTGCCTTCGATACTGCGCAGCACCAGTCCGGAAGTAACAATCAGCATGGCGATGCCCACACCGGTTAAGCGCTGGGCCTGGGTGGAAAAGCTGCTGATATATTCCTGCACCTCACGTCCGCTCTGGGGCACGAAGTGGGAAAAAATCTGTTCCTGTAACTTGCTTTGAAGGCCGGCAAAGTCCGGAAACAGCGATAGCATGGCATAGCTCACGGTCACCAGCGGTACTATCCCGAACAGGGTGATATAGGTGAGGGCCGCCGCGCTCCGCTGGCAGCCCTTCTCATTGAACAGCGTCCACAGTGACACCGCAAAGCGCCGCCAGTGGTTCACCCAGTCCTGCATGGTGATTCCTGTTTTGATATCTTGCGCTGTGCGAACGCTTGCACAGCAAGGCAGTACTTGCCCAAGCTTAGAACTCCGCAAGGTTATTCGGTTAGAATACGCCAAACATTAACAGGATATCGCCAAGATGTGGACGATTTACCACAACCCCCGTTGTTCAAAATCCCGCCAAACCCTGCAGCTATTGCAGGAAAAAGGACTGGAACCGGAAGTGGTCCTCTACCTGGAAACACCGCCATCGGCACAGATCCTCAATGAGATACTTGCCAGGCTCGGTACCGGCGCGCGTGACTTAATGCGCACCGGAGAGGCGCTTTACGGGCAGCTGAACCTGCAAGATAAAACACTGAGTGAAGCGCAGCTGATCGATGCAATGGCAAAAAACCCCATTCTGATCCAGCGCCCGATTGTTGTTAAGGGTGATAAAGCTGCCATCGGTCGCCCGCCGGAAGCGGTATTGGAGTTATTTTAATGGGGGAAGGTTCCACGGCCTATATTCTGGTCCTTTACTACAGCCGCACCGGCGCCACTGCACGTATGGCCGCGGAGCTTGCCCGCGGTGTGGAGTCATCGGGAATGAGCGCACGCTTGCGCACAGTGCCCAGTGTATCCCCTGACACCCAGGCCAGCCTGGCGCCGGTACCCAGCGAAGGCGCCCCCTACTGTACAATCGATGACCTGCGCCACTGCGCCGGCCTGCTCATGGGCAGCCCCACCCGCTTTGGCAATATGGCCTCACCGATGCGCTATTTCCTCGATCAAACCAGCGATCTCTGGCTGGAGGGCAGCCTGACTGGCAAGCCAGCCGCGGTATTTACCTCTAGCAACAGCCTGCACGGCGGACAGGAGACCACACTTATCTCTATGATGTTGCCACTGTTGCACCACGGCATGCTGATCGCCGGTATCCCCTATTCCGAGGCGGGGCTGACTCGCACCCACACAGGCGGTACCCCCTACGGTGCCTCTCACTGGGCCAGAGGCGGTACCAGCGCACTGAGTGATGATGAAATCACCCTGTGCCGGGCACTCGGCGCGCGCATCGGCAAGCTGGCCGGGGCCCTGCAACAAACACCGGTCAGCAGCGGGATGGGGGGCTCCCAGTGAACGATGCCGTGCAGCACATGCTGAAAATCGCACTGGGCATCAACTGGTTCTGTTATACCGGCCTGCTGGTGCTGTTTGCGGTATGGAACCTGTTTTTGGAGGGCGGTTCCATCCCGCTGTGGAGCATACAGACCCTACCGCTACTGCTGGTATTGCCCGGCTTGATCCAACAGCGCTATCGCAGCTATTTGTGGCTCTGTTTTATCCTGCTTTTGTACATCACCAGCGGTATTGTCGACGTAATGATGCCTTCACGCGGCTGGCAGGATGGCGCCATGCTGACCTTAAGCCTTATTCTATTCTTTTCTGCAATGATGAGCAGTCGCTGGCATCGCCTGCAGTAGCCCCCAGGCGGGCACCCTACCTATGATTCAAAAGAAAGATGCGCGAAAACGACTGAACCCCCAACGCGCTAAGGAGTTTTGAGGTTTGACTGATTTACCCCCGCAAAAAGGCCTTGTACGCAGTTTTTTTAGTGCTATTGGCGCTTTCATCACCTGGTTGAGACGCGTGTTCACCAACCTGTTGTTCCTGTTGGTACTCTTGTTTCTCGGTGTCGCCATTTTCAGCAAGGATGACCAACTGGTGGTTCCCCAGGGCGCCGCTCTGCGCGTGGCGCCCAGCGGTTTCCTTGTGGATGAGCTCTCCCAGCCCGCCACGCTGCCAATCTTCCTGGGAGGCCCAAATAGCCCTATGGAAGTCCGCGTCAAAGATCTGGTCGATGCGATCGACCATGCCGCCAAGGACAAGCGCATCTCCTCGCTGGTACTGGAAATGGATCAGATGGTGGGAGGCAGCCTCAGCAAACTGGACGAAATTGGCGCATCCCTGCAGCGCTTTAAAGCCGCTGGCAAGCCCATATACGCGGTGGGCGACAACTATACCCAGGCCCAGTATTTTCTCGCCAGCCACGCCGACAAGGTTTATCTAAACCCCATGGGCTCGGTGATACTTACCGGCTTCGGCGTCTACCGCAACTATGTAAAGAGCGCGCTGGACAAGCTGAAGGTGAATTTCCATGTGTTCCGAGTGGGGGATTACAAGGACTTTATCGAGCCCTACACCCGCGACAACATGTCCCCCGCTTCACGCGAGAACAATCAGCGCTGGCTGCGCGAACTCTGGGGCGAATACACCGAACAGGTGACCGGTCTGCGCAACCTGCCCGCCGAGAGTATCGATTTGTTTATCGACGAGCTGCCAGAGAAGCTGTCGCAGCACGGGGGCAGTTGGGCCGAGGCGGCACTGGCCAATCAACTGGTGGATCAACTCGCCAGCCGCAACGAGGCCATGAAGGAACTGAGAAAGGCCATCGGTGAGGATGAAAAGAGCAAACGCAAGTACAAATCCATTGATGCCCTCAATTACCTGCGCAGCCGCACCCTCGCCGACACCGCCAGGAAACTCCAGCAAACCAGCAAAGTCGGTCTGATCACCGCCAGCGGCACCATTGTCGATGGCCAGGCCCCCGCCGGCAGAATTGGCGGCAAAAGCCTGGCTAAGCTGATTGCCCAGGCCCGCAAGAAAAAAGTGGATGCCCTGGTACTGCGTATCGATAGCGGTGGCGGCTCCGCATTCGCTTCCGAGGAAATTCGGCAGGAACTGCTGGCCACCCGCGAAGCGGATATTCCGGTGGTGATTTCCATGGGCAGCGTGGCCGCATCCGGTGGATACTGGATCGCCACCGGCGGCGACCGCATCTGGGCCTCCCCCGCCACCATCACGGGCTCAATCGGCGTATTCGGCGCCTTCCCGACCTTTGAGGATTCACTCGAATCCATCGGTATTTACACCGATGGCGTGGGCACGACGGATCTGGCCGGCAGCATGCGCCTGGACCGCCCCCTGTCGGACGCGGCTGCCAGCATACTGCAGCAGGGGGTCGACAACACCTATGCGCGTTTTCTGCGCATTGTCGCCGAAGCCCGTGGCAGCACCCCGAAAGAGGTGCACAAAATTGCCCAGGGACAGGTGTGGACCGGGCGCGCCGCAAAGAAGCTGGGGCTGGTGGATGAGCTTGGCAATCTCGGTGATGCCATCGCTGACGCGGCACAACTTGCCGATGTTGAAGAATACGATATCGTAGAAATCGAACGGGAAATGACCCCTGGCGAAAAGTTTCTGCGTGCCCTGAGCGACAATGTGGACGCTCAGCTCGCCGCACGCCTCCAAGCCAACCTGCCCTTAGGAGCTTGGTTGAACAGCGTACAGCCTGTACTGGCGCCAATCGCCGAGCTGCAAAGCTACCGCGACCCCCGCGCCCTTTATCTGCGCTGCCTGCCCTGCCAGGCGCCCTGAATCCCGGAAGACCACCTCGCGCTGCGCCGGCTCAATGCCGGCGCCCACGCCCATAAAGCCCGCGTAATTCGGCCTTGGCCGCTTCCAGAACCCGGCGCCTGTGCGCGGGCAACCGTTGCCCTGCGCGATTGATATAGAACGTCAGCATCGACATTGCGGAGCGATAGGGATCAGATTTGCGCTGCCCTCTGGTCTCAGCCGCCCTTTTCAATGCGCACGCAATAGCCCTGGGGTCATCCAGGCCGAACAGGCCCTCGCGCAGATCCAGGGCATGGCTGCTGCGCGTCACCCGCTCAGACCAATTGCTGCTGGTACTTTTACTTTTCGTGGAACTCAACGGATACCTCCGTCAAACGGGGCCTCACAGCCAATAGTAGGGTGTGCGCTTGGCAGTTGGTCCTCTCGGGGCAGGGCTTCATGCTGTGCCATCGGGCACTTTTATCCGGCGCAGTGCGCCGCTTAGCGCCGCCAGCACAAACGCCATAAAGCTCAAGATACCAGCCCACAGCAGGGTGGTGAGGGGCGCCGCGTATTCGCTCAACACGCCCGCCGCCAGGGCACCGAGCGCTGCAGAACCAAACAGGGCTAACTGGTAAATGGATATGATCCGGCTGCGGTAGTCCGCCGGTGCCAGCAGTTGGACGATACCGCGCCCCAACCCCGCAGAGGCCGCCGCTACAGCACCCCAACACAGGCACAGCAAGGTCAGGCCGAGAGGCGTGGGCCCGAAACTAATCGCAACCAGCAAAGCCGCGCTGTAGAGCAGACACATCAGGATGCCCCGCCCCGGCTCCGGACCCTGGCCACGGCGCAACATGGTCACGGTGGCGGTGACCGTACCGGCCACAAAGGCCAGCTGCAGCGTTGCATAGTAACTAGCGCCGCGACCGTAGTCCTCGGCCAGCAGTGGCAGTACCACCAGGAATACGCCGATGTGCACAAAGCCGTTAAACGCCATCAGTGCCGTGAGTTCGCGCAGTACCGGGCGCCGCCAGGCCTGCGAGAGTCCGTCAAGAATCAGTGCATGCGGGCGCTGTTCCGCCGCAGCGACACTGACACCGCGCTCGCGTAATGAGAGTAAGAAAAGTGCAGAGAGCAGCAGCGCCGCAATCTGCACCCCCAAAAGAGACTCCAGCCCCCACTGGTCAAAACGGCTGGCCAGCAGCATGCCGACAGCCTGGCCACCGTACTGGGCCAGCATCATCCAGGTCACCGTTGTCTGCACACAGCGCTCCGAAGCCCGCCCTTTTGGATTGCGGGCACTGCGCTGTACCAGGTTGTCCCGGGACGGCTGTAAAAAAGCGCTGCAGACCCCCAGACAACTACCATAGGCCAACAACACCGGCAAACTGATGACATACAGGGTGAAACACAGCAGCAGCACTGCGTGACACAGGGACAGGCCAAAGCAGGCCAGCGCCGATACCACGGCGGGATCGCGCCGGTCTGCCAGGGCACCGCCAAACAGCAGCAGGAGTAGGTTCGGCAGCAACACCGATGCCTGTACCCAACCCAGTTGTAACGCCGGCAGGTCCACCACCGTGAGGGCGATCCAGGGCAACAGGATCACCTGCAGGCCGGTGGCCAGGGAAGTACCGCTGTAGCCCAGCAGGAAACACTGCAGCCTCACCGGCATCTTGAGAGAGAGGTTGTTCAAGGATTAGTGCTCTGTCGGCGCCTGTCCATGCCGCGCGTCCTGGATTGATCCCGGCAGCACAAGACGCCAGCGCAACAGTTTACGCAAAGCTCTCTGCGCGGTCTGATCTTCACCGTAAGCCGCGCGCTCGAAAGCGTCGGTGACGCGCCGGGCCAGGGCCGCCAACTGCGGCCTGGCCTCAATGATACGCTGTGCATAGTCCCGCGGTGTCTCCCCCGTGCTGCGCACTAACCCTGCACGCGCCATACGCCGGCAGAATTTATCGTAGAGACGCTCAGCCGGGGACAACTTGCGCCCCTGCCCCCCACGCCAAATCCACAGCAGTAGGCCCAACAATACCACTGCCATCGGCACGGCGAGCAACAACGCCATGCGCAGCGGGGAAATCTCGCCCAACAGGCGCAGCAGATAATCCCGCTGTCTGTCCCGATCAAAGCTAACGACGGTCTGATACCAACGGTAGTTGATCCTGTCCCACTGCAGGCGCAGTTTCACCAGAATATCAACGCGGTGCCAAGGCAGCAGGGCATCCTGCATAAACTCTGCACCTGCCGCGCTTTCCAGGCCATCGCGCACCCGCTCCGGTGATACTGCCGCTGTCGGATCTACCCGCTGCCAGCCGCGCCCATGGTGCCAGACCTCCGCCCAGGCATGGGCATCGTATTCCCGTACCAGCAGGTACTCCTCGCCGCTCACCCACTCCCCACCCTGGTAACCGGCCACCACCCGCGCGGGCACACCCGCAGCGCGCATGGCGAAGACATAGCTACCGGCAAAATGCTCACAGAAGCCCTGCCGGCTGTCGAACAGGAATGCATCCACACTGTCGGTACCCAGGGCCGGGGGACTCAATGTGTAAGTAAACTCGCGGTTGTAGCGCGCGAGTAGCTGCGCGGAAATAGCACTGGCATCCAGGCCCTGCCGGCGCAGGCGCTCCATCCATTCGCGGGTACGTGCATTGCCGGACGGCGGCAGCTGCAGATTGCGACGCCGCTCGGCACTGCTGAGCGGCACCGTCGCACCCCCGGAACCCCTGGGCCAGGAGCGCACCTCATAGGCGAAGCGGTTGAAGACCGGCGTGCGCTTGACCAGACGGTCATCAGCTGTGGTCCCGACCCCGGCGCTGTCGGAAGCCGGGCGCGCCAGGGCGAACAGCCACGGGGCACGGCTCGCCTCCTGGATCACCTGGTAGCGATAGCGCGGGCCCACCTGCGGCAGGGGCCGTTCGCCACTTTTCCAATACACCCGGCCACCGTTGCGGGGATCGACAGCAAAGCCCTGGCGCCAGGTACGCCCATCAAACTCGGAGTAGACCAGCCCGCGCCAGTAGCGCTGCTCCGGCGGTGGTATGGGCCCGTCGAAAGCGATCCGCAGTACCGGTTTGCCGGACCTGGACAGGCGGGTAAAGTCCCCCGGCGCCATGGAATCGCTCACCCCGGTACGCCCCGTGGAAGTGTCCTGGGGCACAGACCAGAGTGGCCCAAGGCGCGGCATCGCCACAAACAGCAGCAACATCAGCGGCGTGGCCTGGACCAGCAAGCAGGTCGAGAGACCCAGGGCCCGGCGCGGGTGTGCACTGGAGCGACCCAACTGCGCGGCCAATGCCGCAGTAATCACCACCACACAGAGCAGGCCGTAAACGGCAAAGGGGATGGTCTGCTCCCGCACGAACAGTGTCGCCGCAACGAAATAGGCCAACAGCAGGCTGACAAAGGCATCGCGGCGGTTCACCAGCTCCAGGTTTTTCAGGGTGAAGGACAGAGCCAGCAGCGCCACCATGGGTTCCAGTGCGAACCAGTGCTGGTAGGACAGTGCCAGTCCCGCTATTGCCAGCAAAGTAATCAGTAGTTTTAGGGGGCGCCCGGGCAGGTCGCGGCGACCCCGGAAGACCTCCAGGCGCCAGTAAACTGCAAATGCCCAGGCAAAGGGGATCCACAGGGGCAACTGGGTGAACTGGGGCAGCAGGGCGACAAACTGCGCGGCAAAAATCCACACCAGGCTCTCGCGGGGTAACCATTCCCTGGCGCTCGCCATCAGATTCCCCACTTCGGGAACAGGGCCAGGGCTTGTAGTACCTGTTGTTGATGCTCCGGCCCAAGGGCAGGCGCAATACGGGTGCCAGGCAGGCGCAGGCCATAGGCCATATTCTGTCTCTCCGCCTGTAGTACCCAGTGACACAGGTTGCTAAGGCGGGCCTCTACATCCCGCCCGTCGAGCAGCGCCCAATCCAGCCAAAGACGCCCATCGGTGCGGCTCTCGTACTCCTTGCTGTAGAGATCGCGCCCGGCGGCGTATTGTTTCCAGGCCAGATGGCGCAATGAGTCGCCAGGCTGGTATGGCTTGAGGGCGCTGAGGTCATCGTAACCGCGGCGCACCTCGCCGCACTCGCCCTCAGTTTGCGCGGTACCGACAGGAAGTGGGCCGGCGGATACCGGGCGCGGGTACACCAGGAACTCCACATCCAGATCGAGCCAACTCCAACAACAAAACAGGCCCAGGGGAAAGCGGCTTTTGATACGCAGGCGCGGGGCCTGTACCCGCCCGCGTTCCACCACGGGCATGGCAATGCAGACATCTGCGCTGACCCGATCACACAGGTCCACATAAGCCCCCTCTTCCGGCGGCCAAGCCAGCTGTATCCTCTCCCGTTTGCGCTTGCCTTCGCGGCGGAGATTGATGTCTACCTCGGCAAAATCCCCGGCAAAAGCCGCGCGGGTGCGCAGCAGTTGCAAGTGCAAACCCGTCAAGTTGGCAAAGGTATGCACCGGTAAAACCACAAAAACACCGACCAGTAAAAAAGTCAGGGCAAATACCAGATTGTTCTCATAATTGGTGGCCAGCAGCCACAACAGCGCGAGCATCAGCAGGAAACCGAACCCCGCACCGGTGGGCAGGATAAACAGGCGGCGGTGATTGAGGGTGATGGTGCGAGCGCGGGGCGCACGCCGGTTGAGCCAGCGCTGCATAGTGCCGCGCCAGCGATTGCCCAGCATGCGGGAAGGATTGCCTGCGGTGTTGCGGGTCACACTCATCTGCTCAGGCCGCAATAATATCCACTTGGCGCATCAGGCGCTCTACCAGTTGATCGCCTTTGCCACCGTCGCTCTGCAGACGGTGTCCGGCTACAGAGGGCAGAACCGCCTGGATATCCTCCGGCAGCACATGACCGCGGTTGTGGATCAGGGCCCAGGCTTTCGCCGCACACAGCAGCGCCAGGGCACCCCGCGGCGACAAACCCACGGCGCAGTCTGGGCTCCGGCGCGTATGCAGTACCAGCCGCTCCAGGTAATCCAGCAGGCTTTCAGAGGTTTTCACCTGCCCCACCAGATGCTGCATTTTCTTCAGGGTATTACTGTCAATGCGCGGTTTTATTTCAGCCAGTTGCCGGCGGGGATCAGCGCCCAGGTACAGGGCCCGCTCCGCCTCGCGGGGGGGATAGCCGAGGCTGATACGCATCAGGAAACGGTCCAGTTGGGACTCCGGCAGGGTGAAGGTACCCGACTGCTGCAGCGGGTTCTGGGTAGCGATCACAAAAAACGGCTGCGGCAGCTTACGCGTCTCGCCATCGGCACTGACCTGGCGTTCCTCCATGGCTTCCAACAGGGCGCTCTGGGTTTTCGGCGAGGAGCGGTTGATTTCGTCAGCCAGCAACACCTGGCAGAATACCGGGCCTTCATGGAAATGGAACTGGCCCGACTGTCGATCAAAGATCGATACACCGAGGATATCCGCCGGCAGCATATCGCTGGTGAACTGCACCCGCTTGTAGGAGAGCCCCAAAACCTGCGCCAGCGCGTGCGCCAGGGTGGTCTTGCCCATGCCGGGCAGATCTTCAATCAGCAGGTGGCCTTTTGACAGCAGGCAGGCCAGCGCCAGTTGCACCTGGCGTTCTTTGCCCAACAGGACACGGCCAACATCGGAAACGATGGCGGAAACTATTTTTTGCACGGCAAATCCATTACTGCTCACTGTTGCTCAGGCCGTTTTGCGGCCCCGCTGAGGGCACCCCGTTTCCGGCAGGGGCAGACACCAAATGGCCAGCCCGCCGCCGAGTGATGTCGCCCCACTATTTATCATAGGCAGAGGCCCTGCCCCCGCTGCACTACCGGCAGATCACGACGCTTACAGCCGGGACAATCCCCGCATCAGGTCGCGCTTGAGGTCCTCTACATTCTCCAGCCCCACGGAGATGCGGATCAGGTTCTCAGTGATACCGGCGCGGTTTTTATCTTCTTCGCTGAGGCGCCCGTGGGTGGTGGTGGCCGGATGCACGATGGTGCTCTTGGCATCGCCCAGGTTGGCCGTACAGGACAGGAGCCTGCAGCTGTCGATCACAGTCCAGGCCTGCTCGCGACCACCGCGCACGGTAAAACTCAGTACCGCGCCGAAAGCGGCCTGCTGCTCGCGGGCAAGTCGGTGCTGGGGATGTTTGGGCAGACCGGTGTAATTGACCCGCTCCACCTGCTCCTGCTCATCCAGCCACCAGGCCAGATCCAACGCGTTGGTGCAGTGTGCCTGCATACGCAGGCTCAATGTCTCCAGCCCCTTGAGAAACACCCAGGCGTTAAACGGACTCATACTGGGCCCGGCGGTGCGCAGGAAAACCACCAACGCGTCCATGATTGCCTCGCCACCCACGGCGACGCCGCCCAGGGCGCGGCCCTGGCCATCGAGGAACTTTGTCGCGGAGTGCACCACGATATCGGCACCGAGCGCCAGCGGGCGCTGCAGGGCCGGGGTGCAGAAACAGTTGTCCACCACCAGCAGCGCACCGGCACCGTGGGCCACTTTCGCCAGGGCGCGGATATCCGCCACTTCGCAGAGCGGGTTGGAAGGGGTTTCCATAAACAGCAGCCTGGTGGAACCGTCCACCGCCTGTTCCCACGCGTCCATATCGGTAAGGTCCACGTAGCGCACACGCACACCGAACTTTTCCATATAGCGCCCGAACAGCGCCGTGGTGGTACCGAACACACTGCGGGAGCAGACCACGCTGTCGCCGCTTTTCAGCAGGGCCATGCAAATACTGAGAATGGCAGCCATGCCACTGGCTGTCGCCACTGCGGCCTCGCCACCCTCTAAAGCGGCAATGCGCGCTTCAAACATGCGCACGGTGGGGTTGGTATAGCGGGAGTAGACGTTGCCGGCACTCTCACCGGAAAAACGTCTGGCGGCTTCCGCGGCGGAGGGAAAAACGTAGCTGGAGGTGAGATAGAGCGCCTCGGAGTGTTCGCCCTCCGGCGAGCGGACCTGCCCGGCACGCACCGCCAGGGTTTCCAGAGCGTAATTGTCGTCTTCAAGCATATACCGCTTCCTGGTCAGTATTTACCGAAGCGGTCATCTTACCTGAAACGCCCCTCTATGGCGCGCTCTTCTGCTGAAGAGCGCGCACTGGAGGATCACCTACAGGGCACTGGTATCGACCTTCTTGTGTTTGGCATTATCATTGCGCGCCGTGTGCAGGTCGTCGAGGTACTGATCGTCCACATCGCAGGTAATGTAGTTGCCGTCGAATACGGAACAATCGAAACGGTCGATCCTCTGGTCACCACCGCTGGAGCTGACCACCAGATCTTCCAGGTCCTGGTAGATCAGCCAGTCTGCACCGATTTCTGCACAGATCTCCTCGGTGGTGCGCCCATGGGCCACCAGTTCGCTGGCGGACGGCATGTCGATACCGTATACATTGGGGTATTTCACCGCGGGGGCGGCGCTGGCGAAATATACCTTGGCGGCACCGGCATCGCGGGCCATTTGGATAATCTGCTTGCAGGTGGTACCGCGTACAATGGAGTCATCCACCAGCAGGACGTTCTTGCCGCGGAATTCCAGCTCGATCGCATTGAGTTTCTGGCGCACAGATTTTTTGCGTTGCCTCTGCCCGGGCATGATAAAGGTACGGCCGATATAACGATTTTTCACCATACCCTCACGGAACTTCACGTCCAGACGGTAGGCCACTGTCTGGCCGGCGGTGCGGGCAGAATCGGGGATGGGGATCACCACATCGATATCGTGGTCCGGGCACAGACGCAGGATCTTGTCCGCCAGGTGCTCCCCCTGGCGCAGGCGCGCCTTGTGTACAGACACACCGTCCATAATGGAATCCGGGCGCGCAAAGTACACATGTTCAAAAATACAGGGGGTGAGGGATGGGTTCCTGGCGCACTGCTCGGAATGCACTGTGCCGTCAAGCTCGATATAAATCGCCTCACCGGGTGCCACATCGCGCACCAGGGTGTAACCGAGCACATCCAGGGCCACGGATTCGGAGGCCACCATATACTCGGTGCCCTTGTCCGTTTCGCGCTTGCCATACACCAGCGGGCGAATGCCGTTTGGGTCGCGAAAGGCGACGATACCGTAACCCACAATCAGGGCCACACAGGCATAGGCACCGCGCACGCGCTTGTGCACGCCGCGCATGGCGGTAAAGATATCTTCCGCTTTGGGCTGCAGCTTGTGCAGTTTGTGCAGCTCGTGGGCGAAGACATTCAGCAGCACTTCGGAATCGGAATCGGTATTGATATGGCGCAGGTCCTGCTGGAAGATCTCGTCCACCACCTCGCGCATATTGGTGAGATTGCCATTGTGGGCCATGGCAATGCCGTAGGGGGAGTTCACATAAAACGGCTGCGCCAGTGCAGGGCCTGAACTGCCTGCAGTGGGATAGCGCACATGACCGATGCCAAAATTACCCTTCAAACGCTCCATATGGCGCGCTCGGAACACATCGCGCACCAGGCCATTGGCTTTCTGCTGGTTCAGACGATCATCGTCACAGGTCACGATGCCGGCGGCATCCTGACCCCGGTGCTGCAATAGGGTGAGTCCATCATAGAGTTGCAGATTGACGTCACTCTTACCGACGACACCGATAATACCACACATAGTTTTGACCTTATTGATCGAGAAAGCGGCGCTAGCACCCGATTAAAACAACGTTCCGAAGAAGTCCATAACGGACTTGGCCAGCGCCCGTGTACTGCCCTCGAACTCAAGGAAATGTGCAATCAACACCGAATCCCCCCACCAGCTGTCCTGTTTCACCGGCACCAGCGCCGGCGCCAGTATCAATAGCGCCATCACCACAATGCCCCCCCGCACCAGACCGAACACCACTCCCAGCACCCGGTCGGTACCGGATAAACCGGTGGCCTCGACAAAAGCGGAGAGCATCGTATTCAGGCCCGCACCCGCTAATAGGGTGCCGAAAAACAGGATGGCAAAGGCGGTAATCATCTGCAGGGAGGGGGTATCGACGAGATTGGAAAGCAGTGGCGCCAACTGGTCTCGAAACAACATGGCAACAATAAAAGCGGCGACCCAGGTGAGTAGTGACAGGGTTTCGCGCACAAAGCCCCGGCCGAGACCGATGAGCGTGGAGATACCCACAATTGCCAGAATGATCCAGTCAGCCCAATTCATTCAACCCACCTGCGTGGCGGCTGTTGCCGCAAAGAGCGCGCATTCTAACGTAAGGAACCAAGCGCGTGAAGCTGTAGGCCAACCGACTGGAATTTAATCCCCCAGAGACAAAACTTCTTGGGCGATTCGCCATACAGCCATGAGTTTTTACCGAATAAAAATGCAAACATACGGCCGGAGGCCGGCGCCCTGCTGATGCCCTGGCGGGGGAGCTGTGCCGAGATCTTACACGGACGGAACTTTAAAAACGCAGAATCAGGGTTTGCGTCTGCAGCAAAGTATCCAGTTCCCGTTTCAGGGCCTGGGCATCCAACTTATTGATCTTGGGCCCGACAAGGACTCGCACCAGGCGTCCCTTGTCGGTCTGTACTGCACGAGTGTAGGCCCGGTAACCTTTATCCATCAAGCGTATACGCAGTTGCTCCGCCCGAGTGGGCTCCCGATAAGAGGCCACCTGTACAACCCAGGCCATCGGCAGGCCCTGGGCATCCACCAGTGGTGAAGCACCCTTTTTTGGCGCAACAGGGGTATTACTGCTGGACGTTGGGCTGTCTTGTGCCCGGTTATCCGCAGGCGGAGAAGCGGCGCTTTGTTCAGCCTGCGCCGGTGGGTTGGAAAACTGCTCGGGCACTGCCGGCTGGAAGGCCGCATCGGCTGGGGGGGCCGGGGACACACCCTTCACAGGCTCTGGCTTGGCAATCTCGATAGGGTGGATATCCGGCTCCGCGGGAATCTGACTCACCTCACTGATATAGCCTTTCGCTGCTTCACGATCCAGCAGGCTGGGCAGGAAGATCACAGCGAGAGCGACGAGCACCAGCGCACCGACAATACGCTGCTTGAAGCCGTCATTCAGTCGCCCCTTAGGGGAGGACTTGTCCTCGCAATTCTTCATTACCCTCGTCTCGTATCTGCTGCAGAACTTCCGCCACAGTAAAGAAGGATCCAAATACAAGCAACCTGTCCTGCGGACCCATGGTCAGCAGCAACCGTTGCAACCCACCGGCAACCGTTGGACAGCGGCCATCCACTTTCGTTACCTCGACACCCGCCGCCTCCAGACCGGTGCAGAGGGCCTTGGCCCCCGCAGCGCGGATATTGCCCGGCAACAGCGCCGGGTGCCAGCGGTCTACCAGGGGCCGCAGTGGGGCAAACAAACCACCCAGGTCCTTATCCGCCATAGCTGCCACCAGGGCATGGGTCTCCCCCGCCACCCGGTTGGATTCCAGCCAGCGCGCCAGGTGCGCCGCAGCAGCGGGGTTGTGACCAACATCCAGCAACAGCGTGCGTTCACGCCACTGTACCTGCTGACAGCGTCCCGGTAGTGCTATGCGGGACAATACTGCCTCGGTGTTCTGCTGTGGCAGAACATTGAGCAGCGCCAGGGCAGTAATTGCGGCAGCAGTGCTGGCATATGACAAACTGATGGGCGGGATTGTCAGCGCCAGCGTGCCAAACGCATAAAGGCCCCCGCCACTGCCAGTCGTCACAGTGAAATCCCGATCAATAAAGTAGCTGAAACCAGCGTGGTTTTCCGCTGCGGACACAACGGATTGCGGCGGTGCCCTGTCCGCACAGACAAAGGGGATATCCGGGCGTAAAATTCCGGCCTTTTCACCACCAATCATTTCCCGATCGCTGCCCAGCCAGTCCTCGTGATCCATGGCCACACTGGTGATAATGGCCAGATCCGTATCCACCAGATTGACCGCGTCCAGGCGCCCACCGAGGCCGACTTCCAACAGGGCGAACGCAACGCCGGCGCGCTGGAAGAGCCACAGCGCCGCCAGAGTGGTGAATTCAAAGTAGGTCAGGCTGATCTCACCACGGGCGGCCTCCACCACTTCAAAGGCGCCGACCAGGTCATTATCAGACACCGCCCCGCCGTTGATACGAATCCGCTCATTAAAGCGCAGCAGGTGCGGGGAGCTGTAGGCAGCGACAGATCGACCGGCACTGCACAGCAGGGCTTCCATCACAGCCACACAGGTGCCCTTGCCATTGGTCCCGGCAACCGTAATCACCGTTGGGGCGGGTTTCTGAACGCCCAATGCACCGGCCACACTGGAGACACGCTCCAGACCCAGCTCAATTTCAGTGGGATGCAAGCGCTCCAGGCGATCGAGCCAGTCTTGTAATGAAAGCATCGTTGGACAAGTCACAAAGGGTGGCAACACAGCGACAAAGATGACCGGCAACCGGACATCAGTTGCCGCTCAGCTTACCCAGCAGGCGCGATACCGTTGAGCGCATATCCCTGCGCGAAATGATCAGATCAATCGCGCCGTGCTCCAGCAAAAACTCACTGCGCTGGAACCCTTTGGGCAGTTTCTGACGAATGGTCTGCTCGATAATATTGGGCCCGGCAAAACCGGCGCGGGCACCGGGCTCCGCCGCGTTGATATCCCCCAGCAGCGCCAGGGAGGCGGAGACACCACCGTAAACCGGATCGGTCATGATGGAGAAATAGGGCACCCCCGCCATCTTCAGTTTTTCGAGCACCGCGGAGGTTTTCGCCATCTGCATCAACGAGATCAACGCCTCTTGCATGCGCGCGCCACCAGTCGCAGAGAAGCACACCAGCGGTATCCGCTGCTCCAGGGCGCGCTGGGCCGCACGGGTAAAGCGCTCTCCGACCACATAGCCCATGGAGCCGCCGTGAAAAGCGAACTCAAACGCCACTGCAATCAGCGGCGCCCCCTTCAGGGTGCCCTGCATGGCCACCAGCGCATCTTTTTCACCCGTGGCTTTTTGCGCTTGCAAAAGGCGGTCCTTATACTTCTTGACGTCCTTGAACTTCAGGCGATCCACGGGTAGCACATCGCTGGCGAGTTCCTCCCGCCCTGCCTCATCGAGAAAGATATCCAGCCGGCGACGGGCACCGATGCGCATATGGTGGTCACACTTGGGGCAAACATCCAGATTGCGTTCCAGCTCCGGGCGGTAAAGCATCGCATCACACTTGACACACTTTCTCCACACCCCCTCGGGCACCTTGCTGCTGCCGGTGCGGCGCTCGGTGCGAATGACTGAGGGAACAATTTTTTCTAACCAGCTCATCTCGTTTCCAAATCCGGATGCTTTCAGTAGGCCGATGTATTGTACCGACCGGTGAGTTTCAGGCTGCGAATTAAAACACTAAGCTGAGCACCGAACCCGGCCACATCAGCCGCTGTTTTTGGCTTTCTGGCCAGTCCAGTGCCTGAACGCAGGGCCGCGCTTACCGGTCCAGGGCTTGGCGCATTTCGCTGACAATCGCCCCAACCCGCTCCTTGGCCGCCACCAGGTCCGGTGCTTCATCAATCGCCGATACCAATACGCTACCGACTACTGCACCCTCTCCGTGGGCGCTGACAGCGCGCGCCGATGCGCCATCCTTGATGCCGAAGCCCACACACAGGGGCAGATCGGTAAAGCGGCGGATATGGGCTAAGTTATTGCGTACAGAGTCCAGGTCCAGGTGACCGGCTCCGGTTACCCCTTTCAGGGATACATAGTAAACAAAACCACTGGCCAGGGCGGAAATTTCCCGGATACGCGCATCACTGGTGGTGGGCGTCAGCAGAAAAATATTGCGCAGATCGCGCTCCGCCAACAGTCCATTGAGCGGCCCCGCTTCCTCCGCCGGCAAATCCACGGTGAGCGCGCCGTCAACTCCGGCCTCACAGGCGGCATCGGCAAACGCCCGCTCGCCCATGCGCTGGATAGGATTGGCGTAACCCATCAGAATCACCGGGGTCTCCTTATCCACTTGGCGGAACGCCTGCACCAGCGCCAGGCACTTGCGCAGCGAGGCGCCATTGGCCAGAGCCCGTTCATGGCCTTTCTGGATCACTGGCCCCTCCGCCATGGGGTCGGAAAAAGGCACCCCCAACTCAATCACATCCGCCCCGTTCGCCACCAACTGGTGCATCAGGGGAACCGTATTCCCGAGCCCGCCATCCCCGGCAACAAGGTAAGTTACCAGGGCCTTGCGACCCTCTCTGCCCAGCGCAGCAAAGCGGCGATCAATTCTGTTTTGTTCTGTCACATGTATTCCCTGAGCTACTCCCGGCCCGACACCAGTGCATTCAATCAATATTGTGCAACCCAACCCCACACTGTAAAGCGGTTTTGGAATGGTTAAACCTCAATGCCGTCGATCGCAGCAACGGTAAAAATATCCTTGTCGCCGCGACCGGAGAGGTTCACAACGATATTTTGCTCCGGCGCCATATCGACCGCCAGTTTCAGCGCGAAAGCCACCGCATGACTGGACTCCAGCGCCGGCAGTATACCCTCGGTACGGGTGAGGCGGCGGAAGGCGTCGAGCGCCTCCGTATCATCGGCGGTGACATATTCGACCCGCCCGATATCCTTGAGCCAGGCGTGCTCTGGCCCCACTCCCGGGTAATCGAGCCCCGCAGACACGGAATGGGTCTCGATAATCTGGCCGTCGTCATCCTCCATCAGGTAAGTGCGGTTACCGTGCAACACACCGGGAATACCGTCATTCAGCGGAGCCGCGTGCCGACCAGAAGCCAGACCCTCGCCACCGGCCTCGACACCAAACATCTTCACTTCAGCCGCATTCAGGAAGGGGTGAAACAGACCGATGGCATTGGACCCGCCGCCAACACAGGCCACCAGGGCATCGGGTAAGCGGCCAAACTGCGCCAGGCTCTGGCTGTGCGCCTCACGGCCAATAATGGCGTTGAAATCCCGCACCAACTGCGGATACGGATGGGGGCCTGCTGCGGTACCAATGATGTAGAAGGTATTGTCCACATTGGTGACCCAGTCGCGCATGGCTTCGTTCATGGCGTCCTTGAGGGTCTTGGAACCGGATTCCACCGGTACCACTTCAGCGCCAAGCAGCTTCATGCGGTAGACATTAGGAGACTGGCGCTTGACATCTTCCGACCCCATATACACAACACACTGCAGCCCAAGCCGCGCGGCGACAGTGGCCGACGCCACACCGTGCTGACCAGCCCCCGTCTCGGCAATCACCCGGGTCTTGCCGCTATGTTTGGCCAGCAGGGCCTGGCCAACCGCATTGTTTATCTTGTGCGCACCCGTGTGGTTGAGGTCTTCGCGTTTAAGCCAGATACGCGCCCCACCGGCCTGCTCTGTCAAGCGCTCGGCAAGATACAGTGGCGATGGCCGCCCGACATAGTGCGCCAGATCGCGGTCAAGGGCAGCGACAAATTCCGGATCCTCTTTCAGGCGACTGTACATCGCCTGTAATTCATCCAGTGCGCTGATCAGCGTCTCCGAAACAAAGCGGCCGCCATAGGGGCCGAAATGCCCGCTGGCATCCGGGAAGGTGGAAAAATCAATAGCACCTGGTTTACTCACACGTCTACTCCGTCGATCTCTAGGGTTCTTTTTTACCCGAATTCAAACAGTTCGTCCTGAACTGTTTGAATGTCGCCTGTAAAGACTGGCGCAGATACGTGGATCTGCTGGCCTTTTCAGCCTCGCGCCGGCTGCTGCCGGCGGCACTGTCCAGTGCCGCTCATCGCTGTTTTACCGGCCTAGTGGCCCTTCGCTGCACGGATAAATGCAGTGACTTTGCGCGGGTCTTTAAGGCCTGGCGACTGCTCTACCCCACCGCTGACATCCACCCCCTGGGGGCGGGCAGCAGCGATTGCCGCAGCGACATTCTCCGCCTTCAGGCCACCGGCAAGGACAATCGGGCAGCCGCTGTTTTGGGGTACCCTGTCCCAGTCAAAGGTCTCTCCGGTACCTCCGGGAACGCCCGCGCGATAGGCGTCCAACAGGAAACCCCGTGCGTTGGGGTGCTGTGCCATTGCTGCGGATATCTCCAAATCCTCTCTCATACGCAAGGCCTTAATATAAGGCCGTCGAAACTGCTCACAATAGCGCGCGCCTTCCTCGCCATGGAACTGCAAGAGATTAAGAGGTACACATTCCAGCGCTTGATCCACCTCGCTCTGGGCGGCATCCACAAACAGGCCGGTGAGGGTAACGAAGGGAGGCACCGCAGCGGCGATGGCGGCAGCGGCCTGAAGGCCAATATAGCGCGGGCTCGCCTTGTAGAACACCAGACCCAGCGCATCCGCGCCAGCATCAACAGCCCCAAGGGCATCGTCAACACGGGTAATGCCGCAAATCTTTACTTGCATCGTTTAACCTGAAGCCATCCGAGCGGCCAACAGAAATGGGGGATTCGGGATACTAGCAGATTGGTACAGGGCCTTAAATGGGGTCTTGGACAGGCGCTTTGGTTCTGCCCTCCTACACCCCCTGCCCCCACGCCTCACTCCTTGCTGATCATAGACCTCCCGGCCTCTGACAACCGGAGCAGATGGGCTTGACGTTCTTAACAGGGGGCGATATCAAGCCCAAATTGCGCAGGGCCAACATCACTCTCCACAAAACGTACCCTGCAGTGCACGAAGGGCTTAAGCCTGTGACTTTGATTCAAGATAGCCTTTAGCTGCATCTGTTGGACCGCTGCCTGGTAGACCGCTTTTACCCAAAAAGGCCTTACCTGAAACACGCCAATAGATACACTTTGTGATTTTCTGCCAAAATCTTCAGTCTAGGAGGAACACAGGCGCTTACGTCGAGGAGTCCTAGACTGCCTTATAGCGGGCCAACCCCCTCTCGCAGGTGGATGGACATTACCCGCCTACCACCCACCAGGGGGGGCAAGCCCGAAAGGAGAGGGGCTCAGACCCACAGATTTTTCTAAGGACTAAAAATTAAGTGGCTTATTGACAATACCCACTTTACGGGTGCGGATATTGTCAACACACCCGATTATTTAGTCAATGTTGCAGCAGAGACCCAGAACACTAATATATGGCCTCCCAATGTGCCCCATTAAACTCATAGGTTCGCTCTTCCCCTTTTTTTATCATCTCTCGAAGTCCATCGTGATAAATAGAAGATGAATAGGTCGCCTTATGGTTAAAATTGATTAACTTTCCCTTTCGGATATTGCCACTTGGTAAAGAGAACTCTCCAGCCCAGGCACCATCTGCTGTACTGACGTAAACAATATCGTACTCCGATAATAACCCTGCAATATTCTCATTGAATTTACCTAAGGCTAACTTTGTATTGACTTCGACTGTGAAATCAAACGCAACGGTTGCCATTTGCCGTGAATCATCGGTAAAGAAAGAAACATAGACACCAGCCATTGGCGTTTCTAAGAATTTTACCCTTATTTGATTGGTATTATTCTGAGTCACTTCAACATGCAAGTCAGCCGTCGATAAAAGCCTTAAACTTAAACCATCAGCATCGGTGTTATCGCCGTAAATATCAAAAATATATTCATCATTGTTTTTATCGTAGCTCTCCGTTACAGCAATATCTGATGAAATATATTGAGTGCCTATATTGATCAAATAATCATCGACCACTTTTTTACCGAACAAATCATCAATGCCATTTGCTGACGCCCAACCACCTTCATGGCCAAATCCATGATTATGATAATATTCGTGGATTAATGCTTGCCAGCCTTCTATCTGCTTGGTATAGGTACCCGTTGCCATATAACCCATCAATGCGGGATGCATCCAGACAACATGCCTGTTCTCTGACATCGCTGTTGCAAAAAAGCTCAATGCCGGCAGTGTGCCCAGGCCCCATACATCGTTATCAATCCATAAATCTGTGTTTAATGCAGATACCGATTTTGCAAAGTAGGTATCTACTGCATAGTTTTCAACAGTATCACCATAATTTTTACAAACCGTATTGTCATCGCAAATCGTCTTGAGATGTTCCGTTACTTCCTGTAACGTTTCCGGTGAATTCATCATAAAACGATCGTAGATTTGCGCCTTTTCAGCGTTCGACCGCTCTATATTATTTGCATAACGCGAGTTTGCAGTCTGATCATGCACTCTTTGCGCTTTATAGTTAATGATGGAGTTGGAGATTGTTTCACCGTTAACAACTTCAGCGCCTCTCCACTCAGTCGCAATGGATGCCTGTGAATACGCCGGCAGTGAGGGCTCCAATGTCACCTTGACAACTGTATTGTTCAACAACAACTTCAATTCATTTAACACATAAGGTGTATTATTGGTCAACGTGTCGCCTGCAATCGTGATATGGGTTAAATCCACTTTATCAGGCTTATTAATCTCAGCTATCCGATTTAAATTTAATGGTGCATTCTGTATTTGCTCAGCCTCTGTTTTGTACAAATCAACTTCAATTACCCTATTCTCCCGGTATTCGACAGTTTCAACTTGTCCAGTATCTGACTGTTTTATGTGATAACTGAATTCTGTGCCGGTCTCTTTTGCCCAAATGTGGTTTCTGTAACTAGACTGTAGAAGGGTAATTTTCTTTGTACCTGCATTTTTTTCGCCGATCTTGACAATATCTGTTACTTCATTAACACATTGCCCCAACTGGTAAGGCCACTGGTAATTTCGTAACCAACCTGTTGGAATACTGCATTCAAAGACAAGCAGGCTTGTAGAATTTTTAACCTCAACAGCAAACACGGTATCTTCTTCTAGTGTGTCTGCCGTATTTATTTGGCCTATCTTATATTGATAAACGCTGTTACCACCCATCACTTCAGATTTGACAGTGACAACCACACGGTCTGACACTGTCTCTGCACCATCACTTACCCTGACCTCAAAGGTATACTCAGTATCGACTTTTAATGTCGGCGCTGAAAAATATGAGAGCATTGTCTTGTCATTGTGCAGTACAACTTGAGGCCCTGAAATCTGTACCCATTGATACGTTAAGCTATCGCCATTTACGTCACTGGAAGCCGATGCATTTAGCTCGATGGTTTGCTGGGGCAACTGAACGGTAAAATCACCCCCTGCATCGGCTATAGGTGCCTGATTATCAGCTTCAGATGCCTTGGCATGAATGGTGATTATTTTTGTTGAAGTGAATACGCCATCAGAAACAGCCACTTCAAATAAAAAAGCAGTATCTTCGGATAATACTGGCAGCTCAACAATTGCCTTGGCTTGGGTAGCATTGTTTAAAGGTAATTTACTACCTTGCGTTTGACTCCATTGATAGGTCAAGCCATCAGACTGTTCATCATAAGAGCCACTGGCGTCCAGGGTGACTACTGCCGGTGATTGCACTATTTTTTGTGAATCCAATACTACAACAGGTGCTGTATTGGTAGTAGTATCGCCACCACATTGCCCGGCATTTAATTCAAGCAGTAACCACGGCTCTTGACCCCAGTTCGCAGCGGCTGCCGATGCTGGAACATCTGGCGAAGGTTTTTTTGAGGCACTGGCCCACCATTTAGCCTTGTATAAGTTACCATCGAGGCAAACTTGATCGCCTCCTGAATAACTTTTACTCTGCCATTGCTCAGCGGAAAAAGCGATACCTGGCAGCAGCGTAAGCCCTACCAGGCAAGACGGTATTAAATATTTCATCTGTCTAGATCCTTTGTACTTTTACAGCAGGTTCACCCTTAAGCCCTGCCCGTAAAGTATAAAGAATGCCGATCATCACAAATGCCCATCGAGTCTCAGAATAGTTATGGCAGTTTTTCAAGCTGCCCATCATTGCTTTACCCCTTGGGGGTAAACTTCAATCACATTTGCTTTCAAGGATAAATCTGTCGATCACTCGATATTCATCGCAATGGTTTTAAGGTATGAGCAAAAGCCGCCGCTAATAGCAGAATCATGGAAAATGGCATCGACTTGTTTGAAAATAATGATCACAGAAGCCGCCTGACACAAGACCTGCACTAAGCTGGCTAACCGTGTGCGAACACTGCAACGCTGGCACAAAGAACTACAGAAAGAGCGCTTGGTCGGCCAGCGCAAGCGCGCAGCCCGGTTGCGAATCCAGGCAACCCACTCAGTGCCGGGGAACGGCAAGCGGTATTGAATAACTGCAACCAGCTGGAATACCAAGGCCTGTCGCCGTCACAGGCAATGCCGATTCAGGCAGTACGGATATTGGGTCGTATGAACCTGCCTGGTATCAGAAACAGGCAGGCAAATTGGCAATTATTGATCCAAAAATGCCCTTCCGAGCAATAGATATCCAGCGCCGCACGTATGCTTGTAGTGAAACGCCTGAGGCTTTCATGCGCTAAAAGTTGGTCTCTTGCCCGCCCTCCCCGCATCACCGTACCTGCGGATCGACTTACGACGGTTGATTCAATCACGCCATTCGGAGGGTGAAATTCCTCTCCCTATCCCCCGTGCCGAAACCAGCCCTCAATGCCCAGGAAACAGATTACTGATGCCCTGGTGTACCGCAAATGGCTACGCAGCCGGAGGGAAACGCAACTTGGCGTCGCCTAAAGCTTCAACCCGATTGAATTCCTTGCAAAAAGCGAATACCGTGAGTCTGCTACCCTAGCGCCCAGCCGCCTCAATGGCGCAAATAAAGAATAATAAATAGATAACCAATACCGCAACGATCATCATTCTCCCCGCGAGGCGCCCGATAACGGGGGCGCTCGCAGGTAATCCATACACAAATAAACCAAAAAAGAAGGACCGCATCATGACCGCGTAAATAAGAGAAAAACGCCACCCCCCGGTGCTGATAACACCGAGAGATGGCTAACCCCAATAGATAAACTGACTATCTAGCGAGGCTGTCTTGAATGATACGCCATACACTCGTTCGTCTTCAATAAACGTCTCACTGAAGGCGAGCTTTTCGAGTCACTTTCGCCCCTGGCGGCGGAGTGTGCTGTGGCGTTGCGTGATGATTGGTGTGGTCTTTTACTTCAGCCGCGCACCGCCTCTCTGGCTGCGCACCCTGCAAGTTTTCCTTTTCTTTTCCCCACAAGGATCACGCCTGCGGCGAGAGAAACCGTGCAAAGCGATATGCTTTTTCTGCACCTTTCCGCCACAGGTGACTCAAGGAGCCTATAAAGATGCCTATATTACCCTGTCGATTGTTTCAGCCGCTGAACCTGGGTGGGTATTTTATTATCACGCCGGTCGCCATCAGAGATAAGGTTGTGGACCTGCACATTGCGCCCGGCAAGGGTAACCGCGTGATGCGGGCCGTGCGTTTACTGCAACTGCTGGACGAAGCCTGGGCACTGGAGGAGGACCCAACCGATCAGCCCCCAACCATCCTCAGGCCATTCAAGCACCGCCCCAATACAAAGACGTAGCGCTAGGCAAGCACCTCGAAAGCCTGTGCAGCCCGGAACAGTACCGCAAACGCTTACCTTCTTGTACGGTCACTATGGGGAGGTAAGCGCAGTCAAGACGGCAAGCCAGTACTCTTCTGCTCCGCACGGGTGCCGCCGCGGATGCGCAAGGCTCGATCGCTGCAAGCGGCGCTGCTGCAGCTGTACTGGAAAGGCGTATCAACGGGCGAAAAGGAGAACGCCCTGACGATAAGCCTACCTGAATAGTGATACCGTTTATAGGCAATATGACCAGATACGAGCCGGAATTTCGGTCACCGTGACCATTATTTTCGCAGTGAAGACTTACTTCCCATTAAAAACCAATAAATACAATGGGTTACATTTATTGGTGATTTTTGGGATACTGGTAGCAGTAATCATTATTCCAGGTGGTTCGATAGTGCTAAATTATCGTACCAGATTGATTTGCAGTAATATTTTAATAGTTTGCCGTTAAAATAACCCAGAAATACTGGCCATGGTGATCAGTATTTAAATGTTCTGTGTCGGATGAACAAATGAAAAATATACTGTTCCTGTGCAGCCAAAATAAGTTGAGAAGTCCAACTGCCGAATCCGTCTTTTGTGAAACAGATGACTGGGATGTTCGATCTGCTGGATTAAATACTGGTGCAGAGGTTTACATTAGCACTGAAGATGTCGAGTGGGCGGATTACATCTTTGTGATGGAGCAAGCTCACAAGAAGAAATTTAAAAAGAAATTTCGAGAACAAATTAAGAATCAAAGTATAATTTGCCTTGGAATGCCTGTATTAGTTCAGACCAAATCTGACACACAACCGGTATACCAGTGTGCCATTACCCTGGGTACCCCCAGGTGGCATTCACCCCCTGAGGGCTTGGGTATTGCGATCCGTTTGACGGGTTGGGGCTGGTAGTAGCTCTCAGCCAGGGCTCGGCGCAGTGCGGACCAGCGTGACTTTATCCACTGGGGATAGTCTTCGATGGAGATACCATCGACACCAGCGGCGCCCTTGTTCCAACGCACTTGCTTCCAGGCAGTACGCAGGTTCTCCGCGCATACAGGTTACTCACTAAAGCTGAGAACAAATCACTGCCGCTATGGGATTGAACGTCGTTTGTCACAACCGGATATCCTCATAAGGTAGTGATGTCTCACTCTTTGTTTAATGCTCGGGCCTTCCCCCTCTCCGGCTCCCTGCCGATTCCAGGTACTATGCCCTCTGCTGACTTCTGCACCTTCACCGCGCGAGTTCCCCCTCGTGGCGCTGGGGGCGCCCCCGGCCTGTAGCGCAGATCTCCCCAGATAAGAACAGGAACTGTCCCTGCACAACCGCCGTATTGTCCCTACTCCTCGAACCTGTGGACTTCGTTACCTTGTGCTAACTCGTCCCCGGAGCTGAGCCTTATATACGATTTCTGTTCGTCGGCTCGCAGGGTTGCGCTCGGGCTTCCTCCTGACAACCCCTCGCGAGGTTGCCCTTGCCGTCGGCCAGTAGTTATCATCACCGGTAACCCGGTGAGCAGGCTCTCCTACAGAGGACTTTCACCTCATTAGTTCATGCCCATGCTGGGCGTACACAAGCGCAGGCTGTCGGAACGCCTTTCCGCTGCGCTCCAAGTCGCCCGCAACTGCAGGCGTTAAATGTCACCATGTATCGAGGTTGTAAGAATTAAAAAGTACATACTTGCCTGTATATTATCTATTTCGCTCGTCGTGGTTGGATACAAGCTAATCACTTCAGTGAATTTGAATAGAGATCAAGAAATTGGCGAAATAGTTGATTCATTAGATGGCGTAACAGTCCATTTTAACGGAGGAGTGAACCATGTATTAGAAAGGAATCTTGCTAGCGATGGTTATAACCTCGGCCTGAAGTACCAGTGTGTTGAATTTGTAAAGCGGTTCTATTACGAACATTTCGGGCATAGAATGCCTGATACTTATGGGCACGCGAGAGATTTTTTTGACCCTACTGTATCGCATGGGGAGTTGAACCCTGCTAGAGGACTTTTACAATATCGTAACGGCGGTACTGACGCTCCTAAATATGGGGATATTTTGATTTTCAAACCATCAATCACAAATCCCTATGGCCATGTAGCAATCGTTTCAGGCATTGATCTAGACTCTATGAAGATAGAGATTACTCAACAGAATCCGGGACCTTTCAGTCCATCGCGTGAGGTTTATGACCTATCAGATAAAGATGGTTGGTCTATTCAAAATGGCCGTATAGTTGGATGGTTAAGGCTTGAGCAGGAAAATATTTAACAAGCCGATGAATTTCGTTCCGCCCTTATAGGGCTCCACTGGACATGCTAAACTGCGCGCAGCGTATCGACTATTGTGGCGTTATATATCCGCCTCGGAACAATAAACTGGAGTAGCCATGAAAAAGCTTACACCATTAATTCATTTTTCTATCGGGTTAGGAGTTATCCTACTCTGGTATTTGTGGCCGCCATTCATCAGCAACGCCCAAAAACTGTCTTATTATCTTTCGGAAATCTTTGGTAGTGAATTGTTGACATTCATAGGCCCAGTCCAAATTATGTTTTTCGTAATGGGAATTACGACAGGATATCTTTGCGCAAAGGGTGCTTTTTATCTTTCATTGTTGCAAGTGCTCCCGTCGTTTATTTTTTTTGGGCTACTAAATTTCAGTGATACTGCTTATTATCTAAAGCTAATCTATGGCTTTTCATTGGTGGTCTCCTCATTGCTGGGCGCGTATCTTGGTAGTGCAATTCAGCGCAGGGGAGCAAAAAATGCATAATCGAGTAAAGGCGGGCTGCTAGCCGGCCCTCCCACACCATCTTTCAGGATCGTTACTCGCCCAACTTGGGGGTAGACATTTAGAAAAATTGGACGGCCCAAATTCAGTCCATAGGTCATTGAGCATTTATCTTTATCTAAGGAGAGTTGAGTGGATATAAATAACATCATAACTTTTATAGCAGTAGCGACTTTGTTGGTTATTTCACCTGGTCCGAATGGTTTCCTCCTCACCAAAACAGTTCCATTCTCTGGACAAAAAGCAGGCTTCGCTAATATTTGGGGGTTCGTAGCTGCTTTTTACGTGCATGGTACATTATCTATATTTGGCATTTCTGTACTTCTCGTTCAATCTGCTCAAGCATTTTTTATCTTCAAAATTCTAGGCGCTGCTTATTTAATCTGGATTGGTATAAAAGCACTTGCTAGCGCCTTCAAAGCTAAAAATACAAAATTACCAGATTCGACTTATAAAAATATTAAGCTTGTTTCAATGCGCACCGCGTTTTCAGAGGGGTTCTTAACAAACGTGCTTAACCCCAAAGTATCAATGTTCTATTTGGCGGCCTTCCCACAATTTATATCCACAAATGAGGGGGCAGCAAATGCATATGCATTGGTAACTGCGCACTCTATAGTTAATTTTGTGTGGTTCTCTACAATGGTATTTATGTTGTCGCGCATAAAAAAAACCACAGACAATGCGCAATTTAAAAAGTGGCTAAATTCCATAACTGGAGTTGTATTTATCGGCTTCGGCTCTAAGTTGGCATTAATGAAAAACGGCTAATTGGGTAAAGGCAGTTTTTTAGCCCGCCCTCCCCACACCACCTACAGGATCGTTACTCACCCCCAACTTGAGGGAGGCCATTCATAGAAATTGGACAGTTCCAGACCCCATTTATCATCAGCTTTGAGGTTACATAATTTTGGGGCTTTTGCATTTCTAAGGTATAAATCAGCCATCTTGCAATTGTTGTCTCTACCAGACACTCAACCACACAAACCGGCCTGTGAACCGGTTTTTTACACCTGGAGAAGGTGGCTCCATGAATGGACAGGAGGCCGGAGGTGCGACAGTTGCGGGTGTAGGTTTGGCTCAAATCCCATGCTGCACAGATACAGGCGCAGGGGTGTAATGCGGTTGTATTTGGGAATGCAGCAAGGGTGAACTGCGCGACAAAGCCTGCCACTTGAGCCAGTGCTGGGCTCAAGCGAGATCACTGTCGCCCCTCGCGGCACCATGATAAGCCGCTTTGTTGGGGTGACTCCATAGATACTCTGACCAAATGGGAGGGCGGATTTCGATCACTGTGACTGTTATTTTGGCAGGGAGGCTTATTCCCCCTAAAAAACCAATAAATACAAGGGGTTAAATTCCGTGCTGTTTATTGGGATACTGCTCAGAGTGACCATTTTTCCATATGTTATGATAATGCCAAATTTCTGTATCTGATTGATTTATAGAGAATTTTTGAGAAAATTGAGCGAAATTTGTCCAGAAATGCCGATCAAGGAAATTCTGGTCATGGTGATCAGTATATAAATGTTAGGTCTCAAATCGAATGGGTGGCGGGTTAGTAATATTTTTGGTCGTACAGCTACTGTTGCTTGCATACTCTATGTTTATTGCAGGCGGCAGCAGTCTGTTATTTAAGTTGCAGGCAGGGTTTATACTCAGCCTTTCATTTGCAATGGTGCTTATAATCATCTGGGCATTTCCAAATTTTTATTTTCACCACTGCATACAAATTTTGGTGTTTTTAGCTACATGCTTTGTTTTGTACAAGCACTACGGCAAAAGCACCTAACAAGTTTAAGCAGCATCGCCCGCGTTAAAGCGCCCGGGCTGGACAACCTACGCTACGCTTCGGTTGCAGCTGCTAATGGGGTTATATGTAAAATATGAAGGCTTTCAGGAATTTCATATGCGCATTGGGTTTTGGTATTGCTATCTTAGTAATTTATGTATTTCAATTTGCTACTTGGCCAGGTGATACCAAGAATATTACGATTATTGAGGCAGGCGGGTTGGAACCATTCATTATAGGTAACCAGAAAGTGGAAGTTCTTACCAAGGAAATAGAAACTAGTTTTTCACCTCAACCGAAGCTAAACAAATGTCCAAAGAATTGGATTAATACAAAAACTATGGATTCAAGAGACAGATTATGCTTGCTAAGCAGTGATCAATGGGAAACATCAATTCGTCAAAAGTTATGTGCTGATAATGAAGATTCTCATGTGACTCTGTACTTTTCTAATGAGAAGCTATCGAGCATAATTGTTAGGTGCTCACTGGGGATATGAAACCAGCATATAATCGGGTAAAGGCGGGTTTCTAGCCCGCTCTCCCGACACCACTGTACATGCGGGTCCGCATACGGCTGTTCATTAAAACCATCCATTTGGATAGTGAAATTTCACCCAATTATCCCTTATCGAAACAAGCCCTGGATTCCTTAGGAACTAATTGCTGATTCCTTGGTGCATTGCAAACATCTTCGCCAGCCAATACGGCCCCTTGGAACTCATTTCGAGCGATATGGCCCGGCGCTCCGGTACGCCCAGTTTGATGAGATTACGGATACGCGTTCGGGGTCTGCGCCACTGCTTGAGAAAACACATGCGCAGGCGCCTACGCACTCATTCATCGTACAAGGGTACCCGGCACTTGAAGTGGCGTATCACCATTACCGTGCAGGTTGCCTTTTATTTATATGAGATGTTGAAATCGTCCACTAAGGTATAAGCCCATAATTAACCCGAAAATTCCGCCACCAACTCCAATGATATACCCGAATTTACAAGCCCACTGCCTGTACGAAAGTTGATGTTGAACCTCCCTGCCATTGCGTACTCTTCGTGCCAAATTCTGTTGCTTAATTAAATTTCTTGATTGCATAAATAAGGCTAAACAAAAAATAAATAAGCTGTAGGTAATGACGGGCATTAACCAACCTTGTGTCCATTGATAACTTGCCGTTAAGGCTAATGCACAGGTGATGATACAAAGGTTTCCGTAACGTTTTAGTCGTTGAAATGTATTGATATCTTTTTGATTGTCCAGATTTTTAATATCCCGATTAATACCGAAGCTGTTGGCTAACACGCCAAAGAATGCACCAATGCCAGCGCCACCTAATATATAAAACAGTTTGATAAACCAATGACCTTGGCTTATTCCTGCTTGATAACTTAACGTTGCCGCAGCAACGGGACTCGCACTTGTGGCTGTAAGCGTAAGCGTTGCAGAAAGTCCGACGGGGGCTGTTGCAAAAATTACACGGCCATATTTCTCGAGAATTTGTGTTTTTAATAACTCTCGCACACGCTGGAGGCGTTTACGCACTGTAGATGTCGTTAATCCCAATAAATGCGCAACCGCTGTGCTGTCATACTCTTCATGATAATACAACAGTACTATTTCGCGACTTTCATCGGGTAATTGATCAATCAGGTGGTTGAGCACCCGATTTTGCTGTGCACTGATAAGAGATTTATCTTGTGATACCTCCTCGTTACACAATGAATCGAGCAATGATTCAAGCGTCTCATCATCACACAGTGTTTCGTTTTGACGTTTGTTGTCGCGAATAAAATTAATGGCCGTATAGCGCGTGATTTGTCTAACCCATGGCAATAGGCTATTACTATTTTTAAGTTCACCAAGCTGTTGCCATATTTTGATAAAAACAAGCTGGCTAACGTCATGGCTATGCTGCAAATCTTTTGTGATGGCTAATGCAATGGCATGAACGGTGTTAGTAAGTGCACCAACTAACGAAGAGAAAGCTTTTTTATCGCCTTTTTGCGCTAAATTTAAATCACGCGTTAAGTTCGATAATTGATTCATGAATGTGCTTCAATAAATTGTTTCATGGTTTGTAATAGCCAACCAGTTTGATCCCACATTAAGAAATGCAGTCCCCTGGTATTCATTGTTAATGAGGCTTGTGGTGCACCGTCGAGTTGTGCCTGATAGAGCGCTTGTACCGCAGCTTTTTGTTCTTGACTAGCAAATCCGCCGCTGGCACCAACCAGCAATACAGGGCTGTTAAGCTTGGATAGTTTAGCACGTAAATCCGTCGTCATGACACTATAAATTGCACTACCTGCCGTTGTAGGGTCTGATTGTTTTGCCATATCAATAATATCTTGATAGCGCTCCTTTCTATTAGTCTGTAAGACAATCCCTTGTTTTGTTAAAGCGGCTAACTTTTCACTATTAGCTTTCTGATACATCGCTTTAATCGCACCTGCTTGAGGTACTAAATCTTGGCTCGTCGTCGCGTTATTTCGTGTGAATATTGGGCCAATAAAAGGCAAGCCATCAACAGATATCGCACCAGCCAGTCTAATTTTTGGGTTAAGGGACACATTAAAAGCCATTAACCCCCCCATGCTATGACCAATAAAAATTGCATTTTCAAGTTTGTTGCCATTAATGTAATGCTCCAGTTCATGATTTATATGCTCAACGATAGTTTGTGCTCCGGCACAGGCTTTATTTTTTCCAAATCCTGCAATCGCTAACTGATGAACTTGATAATTTTTCGCCAATGACGCCGCTACTTCATTCCATACTGATTCATCACTCATAAATCCTGGCATTAATAAAATAGGGCGACCTTCACCAACAATATCGCTATTAAGGCATTGTGTTTCTGATGCGGCAAGCGTGGTTAAAGATGATAATACGATTGCGCCAGTTAATAGGGATGCTATAAGTATGTGTTTCATGATTGCTCCGAGTGATTTAGTAGGCTTATTAACCAAGTCACAGCATTGGGGCAATGTGTGACAACTATTTATAGTTATTTTTAAAGAGCCTTAAAAAATCTATCACGCTTGAGGGCAATGGAGTTTTCCTCTCAGAGATGGCCAAATAGGTTTCGCCGGTCTCAACGCGCTCCTTGCGCCCCTCCTGACCAGGACGTCACTGCGCGACGGAATCGATGCAGCATGGTCCAGGGTCTGGTAGCTACCCAGACCGAGTACGTGCTGTAAACGCCCTGCTTCTGGTTGGCGGGATACCAGGCCGCGGCAAACCAGGTAGGTATCGCCGCCCTTGGTCTTGGTCAGCTTGGGGGGATTACCAATTCAGTTTTGATGACTTGGGCAAGCGCAGGGCACCCAGTTTGACCCTGCTGGAGGAATTGCTCAATAAACCCTGTTGCCATGGAATCTTCAGAACGGAACAAAAGCAGATCTGTCGAGTGAATTAAAGGATGAGGTTACTTGTTCTCTTACACCTGAAGGGCCTTTTGCCCGATTAAGTTTGCAATAACGCTCCCAGCGGTAAAGGCACCAGCAGCGGCCCCGGCTCACACCGGGGCAGTTGAAATGTTTGCGGGTATCGCACATCCACCAGGTAGAGGCCAAACGGCGGTGCGGTGACACCGCCGGCACAGCGATCTCGCTGGTCGAGCACGGCTTTTACCCATTCCGGCGGGTGTTCGCCGCGCCCCACCGCCATTAGCACTCCGGTGATATTGCGTACCATATGGTGCAGGAAGGCATTGGCACTGACTTCCAGCACAATCAGGTACCCGACGCGGGCAATATCCAAACGGGTGACTTCCCGCACGGGGCTTTTGGCCTGGCACTGGGAAGCGCGGAAGCTGCTGAAATCGTGGCGCCCCAGCAGGTGGCTGGCGCCCTCGCGCATGGCCGCGAGATCCAGGGGGTGTTGGGTCCAGGTGACTTCTGCCGCACTGTGAGCCGAGCGGGTAGGCGCGCTGTGGATCAGGTAGCGATAACTGCGCGCCTGGGCGGAAAAGCGGGCGTGGAACTGCGCGGGCATCTCTTGGGCCCAGCGCACCCGCACCGCTTCGGGCAACTTGGTATTCACGCCCTGAACCCAGGCCCGTTGCGGGCGCTGAGCACGGGTGTCAAAGTGAATAACCTGGTGGGTGGCGTGCACACCTGCATCGGTGCGCCCGGCACAGACCAGGGTTACAGGCTCTGCGGCAATCGTGGAGAGGGCCAGCTCAAGCTGGGCCTGTACGGTTTCCACGGCAGAATTCTGTTTCTGGAAACCGTGCAGCCGGGCACCACAGTATTCAATGCCCAAAGCAATACGATGCAGGCCCCGGGGCAGCTTCTCACCGGGGGGCACTTCCCCATTAGGCTTATAACGGTATTCACGCGGTATCGACTGACACATATATCCACAATTACTCTTAAAAACCGACACACCTCAGGGTATGAGCTGCCCTCTGTAAACGCACCCCATGTGGCACAATAAAAAAACCTCGCAGCCAGTGCGAGGTTTTTCGATGCGAATTGCAGTCGCGGTTTACACCATACGCTCCAGCATTTTCTCGGCACGGTTTTTGTGTTCACCTTCGCCATCCTGGGCCACCTCCTTGAGAATATCCTTGGCACCATCCTCATCGCCCATATCCAGATAGGCCTGCGCCAGTTCCAACTTGGTTTCCATCTCATCACCGCCTTCCAGCAGGCTCAACTCGGGATTGAGATCACTTTCCAGGCTGAAATCCAGATCGTCAAAATCAGATTCCACACCCTGCTCTTTCTCAATAACAGCCTCAAGCTGTGGCGTGGTTTTAGCCGCTGCCCCAGCCGAGAGTCCCTGGTCCTCTTCCAGGGTGAGGTCATCACCAGTGGGTGCATCAATCAGTGCCAATTCATCCTCAAGGGAGAGTTCCTCCCCGACGGAATCTTCACCTGGAGACAACGCACTACCGCCAGATTGTCCGTTAGAAGTTGTATCCGTCTGCACAGACAACGCTTCCATAGAGGACAAGTCTTTGGCGATATCGTCCAGGTCGATACTGTCAAGATCCAATTCCGATTCCAGCTCGCCTCCGATCATTGCCAGCTCGTCTTCGGAAATCGCCTCCAGAGACAGACTCTCCTCAATACCGGCATCCTTGTTTTCCGGCCCGGCATTACTCCCGTCAATAGATTGCACTTCCAGGGCGCCATCCAGAACAAGGGTATCAGCACCATCCGCGGCGAGAGGGGCACGCTCTTCCCCCTTGACCCCAGCCTGATCGTCCATCATTGACAGGTCCAGCTCAAAATCCAGACCATTACTTGAAGCGTCGGCGGTCTCCTTTCCGGCATTACCCTCTGCGGCCTCACCTGTATCAGGTGCCTTGGTCCCGGCATCCAAAGCGACCGTATCCAGTTCCAGGGAATCCAGCTCCAGACTGTCAAGGTTCAACTCATGATCCGGTTCCGCCTGAGTCTCAGCACCAGGCTGCAGGCTGCTGTCGGCGAGGACACTGTCCAGATCCAATTCATCCAAATTGAACTCAACAGCCGGGGAGGTGGACGCTTCCCCGGCGGTCCGGGCCTGCTCTTCGGGTGTTGTTTCCAGATCCAACTCCAGGTCCAGGGATAAAGCCTGCCCGGCAGCGCTGTCAACGCCTTCGCCGTCATCCAGGGTCAAGTCCATGGTCAGTTCATCGAGCAGTGAGGTATCCTCCTTAAACACATCGCCCGGGTCCGAGGCCATCGGCTCGGCACTGGAATCCAAAACCAGCGATTCGCTGGATGGGACCAGATCCCGTTCAGCGCCCATATCATCCAATTGCGCGGCTTCCAGAGATTCGCTGGAAAAATCCACCGTGGGCGCCTCGAAATCCGGCGCTCCCGTGATGGTCTCGCGCAAACGTGCAGCGCGGTCGGCGACCGGGCCGTCGCTGATAGCCAGCAGCTGGCGGTAGTGATCGTCGAATTTCTTCACATCCTGATTATGGGCGTACACTTCCATCAGCATCAGGCGCGCATCCACCACCTGTGGGTCTTTTTCCAGCCCTTGCAACAGTTTGCTTTCGGCCTTTTCGTACTGGCCCAGGGACAGGTGAATTTCCGCTTCCGAGACCGGATCATCGGTGCCTACATCCTCCAGGTCAGCGAGATCGAAGGTGTCATCCGCTTCCATACTCTCCACAGCAGCCAGGGTTTCATCCGGCTCGAGCATCTCTTCGGGCATCCCGACCGGCTCCTGCTCAGGGGCCCTGCGTTGATCCAATGGCTGCTCGACCTCCTTCTGCTCAGCCTTTCGACGACGCCAGGTAAAGAGGCCAAATACGCCCACCAGCAAGCCTGCGGCACCAATACCGATCAGCTGCATATTGCCGCCGAGCCTTTCCATCAGGGTGGGCTCTGACTTGGTTTGTACGGAAACTACACGATTGCGCGCTTCAGGCTCCGCGGCTGCGGTTTCCTCCTTGGGCTGCTCTTCGGGCTGCTCTATAGTGGCATTGAGCGGTTCGTCTTCCTCGACGGCAAGTGCGCCATCCAGGGGAGGTTCACCCTCTGCGACATCCATTTCAGTGGGATCGAGCAGGGGATCGGACTGCTCTGCGGCGGACTGTAGCGCATGCATCTCCTCATTGGAGACGTCGACCAGGGCCTCCATGGTATCTATCTGCTCATCGAGTTCTGAAATGCGCTCGCGCAGTTCAGTATTTTCCAACTGGGATTTATCCAGCTCTTCCTCGGCCAGGGTCAGGCCGCCTTCCAGCGCCTCACTATCCCCCACGCCACTGCCGGAACCGGAGGTAACAGATTCATTATCAGCGGGTGCGGTTAGGCTTACACGGCCTTCAACTCCGCCGCTTGCGACATCCTCTTCCTCTACCGCGCGGGCATCCAATGGCGCGCCTGTCGCTATTTCTTCCACATCACTGCGCAGGCGCCAGGAATCGTTCTGCTCGGCAACTTGTGAAATCGCCTCGGTGAGACTCAGGCTGCGCAGGTCATCGGCATTGGGCAGGCGCAGTACGGCACCTTTTTTCAACAGATTGATATTGTTGCTAATAAAGGCTTCGGGGTTCAGGCGCTGAATGGCCAGCATCGTCTGCTGCACGGAAAACGCCCGGCTAACCCGGTTTTCAAGGGCAATTTCCCATAGCGTATCGGAGGAGGAAACAGGGCCGTAGACCTGGCTGCTGTTAGTGTTCTCTACAGAACTGCGCGGGGGCTGGCGGCGCGCGGGCTCGGGTTGTTGCACCGCCGGGGTTTCACGGGGCTGTTCAACTTCGGGCTGGGTTGCCGACTGCTGCGCTGACTCTACCGGGCGCTGTACCGGCGTGTCGCGGCGCACCTGTTGGCGCTCGCGCTCCGCGGCGCGCACCGGTTGCTGGGTCGTATTCGGCGAGAATGCCGGCAGGTCCATCAACAGGGTGTACTCGCGCAACAGACGTCCGCTGGGCCAGCGGGTTTCGACAAGGAAATTCAAATAGGGCTCACGGATCGGCTCGCGGCTGGATATGCGGATCACCGGACTGCTGCCCGAGGAATCCACATCGAATTGCAGCGATGTGAGCAAGTAGGAACGCTCCACCTCCGCGCGCTCGAACTCCTCCGGCCCCGCGAGGCGGACCTTGATCTCCGTATCATCCAGACCGCGTGTCTGCAGCAGTCCGATTTCCGCGCTGAGCGGCTGATTCAGGGTGGAGTTGAGCTTGATCTCCCCCAGTCCGAGCGCCAGGGCCGCGTTGCTTCCCAGTGCACCGACTAGACCAACTGCAAGTGCCAGCTTACGCACACGCATATCCGATTCCCTTTATTGTTAGAATCTGCCCAGGGCTTTCGAAAAGCGCAGCTTCAGAAAATCCCCATTACTGAACGGTAATCGTTCGACTATCTGACCGCCGTGCAGGCAGCCGCCAACCGCGACGAATAGCTCGCCACTCCCAGCCGCACCAGAGTTAAGATTACACCTTCACTATGGCGGCTAAGTATTAATTATCAGTAGCTTTTTAGCAACAAGTGAGCAATTTGTGCGCAGTTCATCGCAACGTCCTTGCGCAGATTGTCAGATACCGCGCAGAGGTTTAACTGGCGCTTGTCGAGTAGACTTTGGCGCAAGCGGCCAATGAGTGTCACTTCGCTGCCCACGGCATTTTCCGTCGAGGGCTGCTCCACCAACTGCAGACGCGCGCCATTGCCCAACAAGGCGCGCACTTTTTCCAGATCGATATCCTCTTTAAACACGACACCCAGGTTGGCCAGTTGCCCGTGGAATACGGCAACCGTAGTGATACTGGCGTCAAATGCCACAGCCTCACCCAGCAGGCGGCGCAGGTCGTGGATCAGGGTCAGCTCACTCAAAGTATGTCCGCTGGAGAGTGGGGCCTCACTGGTACTCAATTGGTTGAATGCCAGGCGGTGGCCAATAGCGGGGTCAATCTCTGCATCCTGGCCGCTGAACATGCACGCCGTTTGCGCGGCCATAGAATCGATGGCGGCCTTGCCCAGCGCGGATACCGGTTGGTTTAATTGCACATATACAGACTGCAGCCCGTCTTTCAGCGGCACCAGCGCCTCGGCCACCATTGCGGCGCCGGCACTGGGCAGTGCTACAACCCGGCGCTCAAGATTCGCCAATTCTGCACTGTTCAACACGGGATGGATCAGCGCGGCGCTTTCGTCGCCACGGGTAATGGCAGCGGCATCCAGCACCCAGGCCCCGTTTTGTTCAGCGGCAGCCATAGCGGTCGCGACGTCGTCGCCTGACCTCAGCAGAACAACCACCTGTGCGTCGTTAAAAACAAATTTCCCCAGGGACTGTACGGGAATTGTGCGATTGGCAAATACCTGCGGGTCCACTTCGCGCTCCTCGGTCTCCAGCAAAATCAACTGCTCGGCGGAGATCATTTCCCGCTCTCCCAGTATTTCCAGCAGAGGGGCAAAGGCGGCGCTATCGACACCGACAATGACCAGTTCGCGGGTGGTTTCAGACATGATGATTCACTTGGTTGGATTGGAAAAAAGCGAGGGGCGATTATACCTGCGGAAAAAAGTCGAAAAAGCCACTATGGCAACCCGTTGCGGCTTTTAACGCGAAGGAGTTCACAGCTTGGCAAAATGCCCTCCACTAGCAGGCTCCGAAAGGCGCGCCCTCTGGGGTCTCTGCCAGGCCCGCGGTTACAGTCTGCCCAGTAATATCAGCAGAATACGGCGCAGTGGCTCGGCCGCCCCCCACAGTAACTGATCGCCTACAGTAAAGGCGTTCAGGTATTCGGGCCCCATACTCAGTTTGCGCAGACGCCCCACGGGAATAGTCAACTTGCCGGTCACCGCCGTGGGTGTCAGTGCCGTCAGAGTGGCCTCGCGATCATTGGGTACCACACAGACCCAATCGTTGGCACTGCTGAGAATCTGCTCGATCTCCGCCATAGGCAGATCTTTTTTCAGCTTCACGGTGTATGCCTGGCTGTGGCAACGCATTGCGCCAATACGCACACAGGTGCCATCCACCGGGACCGGTCTGGCAGTGTGCAGGATCTTGTTCGCCTCTACCTGGGCCTTCCACTCCTCCCGGCTCTGGCCGTTTTCCAGTTGGGTGTCGATCCAGGGCAGCAAGCTGCCGGCCAGGGGTGCGCCGCAGGCTTCCGTGGGAAATTCGGACGAGCGCATATCAGCGGCCACCTTGCGGTCGATCTCCAGAATTGCCCTGGCAGGGTCTGCCAACTCGGTGGCGACCCCATCGCGAATAGTGCCCATCTGTGCAATCAGCTCACGCATATTGCGCGCGCCGGCACCACTGGCGGCCTGGTAGGTCATGGCGCTGACCCACTCCACCAGATCCGCCTTAAACAGGCCCCCAAGGGCCATCAGCATCAGACTCACGGTGCAGTTGCCGCCAATAAAGTGCTTTTGCCCGGCATCAATGGCTCTGTCGATCACATCCCGGTTGACCGGGTCCAGCACAATCACCGCATCATCCCGCATACGCAGGCTGGAGGCGGCATCAATCCAGTACCCCTTCCAGCCCACCTCGCGCAGGTGGGAGAACACCTCCTTGGTATAGTCGCCACCCTGGCAGCTGACAATCGCATCCAACTGCGCCAGCGCGTCGATATCGTAGGCATCTCTCAAGGGGGGCAGTGCGCGGCCAATAGCCGGCGCCTTACCACCGGCGTTGGAGGTAGAGAAGAAAACCGGTTCGGCGATATGGGTGAAGTCACCCTCTGTGCGCATGCGCTCCAGTAATACCGAGCCGACCATGCCGCGCCAACCGATAAACCCTATTTTTTGCATTGCGATGTCCTTGCGTGGTGTGATCAATCTACGCGCCGAGAAAGGCAGCGCGGCAGTGGAAACCGTTGCGCCGGTTACAGCGCAGATACGACGGCAGCGCCCATTTCTGCGGTGGAGACCTTCTGGCAGCCTTCCGTGTGAATATCGGCGGTGCGCAACCCATGGTCGAGCACCTTGCGCACTGCGGCCTCAATGGCAGCCGCCGCTTCGCTCATATCCAGGGAGTAGCGCAGCATCATGGCGGCAGACAGGATCGTGGCCAGCGGATTGGCAATGCCCTGGCCAGCAATATCCGGTGCAGAGCCGTGGCAGGGCTCATACAGGCCAAAACCGCTTTCATTCAGGGATGCGGACGGCAACATGCCAATGGAGCCGGTGAGCATGGCGGCAGCGTCGGAGAGAATATCCCCGAACATATTACCGGTCACCATTACATCGAACTGCTTGGGCGCGCGCACCAGTTGCATGGCTGCATTGTCCACGTACATATGCGACAGCGCCACATCCGGATACTCCGGCGCCAGGCGATCCAGCACCTCGCGCCACAGCACAGTCACTTCCAACACATTGGCCTTGTCCACGGAGCAGAGTTTGCCGTTGCGCTTTTGCGCCGCCTCGAACGCGCTGCGCGCGATACGCTCGATTTCCGATTCGCTGTATACATAGGTGTTGAAACCCTGGCGTTCACCGTTTTCCAGGGTGCGGATACCGCGGGGCTCACCGAAATAAATGCCGCCGGTCAGCTCCCGCACAATCAAAATATCCAGCCCGGAAACCACTTCCGGTTTCAGCGAGGAGGCGTCGGCCAACTGCGGGTAGAGTATCGCCGGACGCAGATTGGCGTAGAGCCCAAGACCGCTGCGGATTTTCAGCAGGCCCTTCTCCGGGCGGATTTCCCGCGCCAGGGTGTCCCACTGGGGACCACCCACGGCACCGAGCAGGACCGCATCGCACTCGCCCGCAGCCTCGAGCGCTGCATCGGTGAGTGGCTCGCCGTGGGTATCAATCGAGGCACCGCCGATCAGGCCCCGCTCAAAGCGAAGCCCCAGATTCAATTTTCCAGACGCGGCTTCCAGTACTGCCATGGCCTGCTCAACAATCTCCGGACCAATGCCATCGCCCGGTAGAATCATCACTTTTTTTGTCACGTATATTTCCTTTAATTATTGAATCGCATCGAAAAGCCAGGGGGCCTTTTCTCGCCGTGCCGCTTCATAGGCACGAATATCCTCTGAGTGCTCCAGGGTCAGGCCGATATGATCGAGACCGTTGAGCAGGCAGTGCTTGTGGAATGCGTCCACTTCAAAGGGAATCGCCTCGCCGCAGGGTTTGCGTACCTGCTGCTGCTCCAGATCAATAGTGAGCACGTACCCCGCCTGTGCATAGGTTTCCTCGAACAGGCGATGCACCACTTGTTCCGGCAGCACAATCGGCAACAGGCCGTTTTTAAAGCAGTTGTTGAAAAAGATATCGGCAAAGCTGGGCGCAATAATCGCGCGGAAGCCGTAGTCGTCCAAGGCCCAGGGAGCGTGCTCACGGCTGGAACCACAACCGAAATTCTCCCGCGCCAGCAGCACAGAGCCGCCCTGGTAGCGGGGGAAGTTTAAGGGGAATTCCGGATTGCGGGGGCGGCCGGAACAGTCCCGGTCGGGAAAACCCTCATCCAGGTAGCGCAATTCATCAAACAGGTTGGGGCCAAAGCCGGTGCGCTTGATGGATTTTAGGAATTGTTTGGGGATGATCAGGTCCGTATCCACATTGGCGCGATCCATGGGCACCACAAGCCCTTCGTGTTGGGTAAACGCTTTCATCAGACCCTCTCCTCTTCCGCTGGTACCGGCGCCATCTCGCGCACATCCACAAAGTGCCCGGCAATGGCCGCCGCCGCGGCCATGTTCGGGCTCACCAGGTGGGTGCGGCCACCGTAGCCCTGGCGCCCTTCAAAGTTGCGATTGGAGGTGGAGGCACAGTGCTCGCCGGCTCCCAGCTTGTCCGCATTCATGGCCAGACACATGGAGCAGGATGGCTCGCGCCATTCAAAACCCGCTTCGACAAAAATTTCGTGCAATCCTTCCCGCTCCGCCTGGACCTTCACCGCCTGGGAGCCGGGCACGATCAGCACCTGCTTGACGCTGTCCGCTTTGCGGCGGCCTTTTGCGACTGCCGCAGCAGCGCGCAGATCTTCGATACGGGAGTTGGTGCAGGAGCCGATAAATACGCGGTCCAGTTTGATGTCACTGATATTCTGCCCCGCCGTGAGTCCCATATATTCGAGGGCGCGCATCATGCCGGTGCGCTTGGTGGCATCGCCCTCGGCAGCGGGGTCCGGCACCCGGGCACTGATCGGCGCCACCATTTCCGGTGAAGTCCCCCAACTGACCTGGGGCTCGATATCCTCGCCGCGCAGTTCGATCACAGCATCAAAGTTGGCATCGTCATCGGAGTGCAGGTGCTTCCAGGCCTCAACTGCCCTGTCCCACTGTTCGCCTTTGGGGGCATAGGGCTTGCCCTTCACGTAATCGAGGGTAATCTGGTCCACCGCCACCATACCCGCGCGCGCGCCGGCCTCAATGGCCATATTGCACACGGTCATACGGCCTTCCATGGACATTTTGCGGATCACTTCTCCGCCGAATTCGATCCCATAGCCGGTACCACCGGCGGTACCGATTTTGCCAACAATCGCCAGCACGACATCCTTGGCAGTAACGCCTGGGCACAACTCGCCATCCACACGCACCAGCATATTCTTCATTTTTCTCTGGATCAGGCACTGGGTGGCCATCACATGCTCTACTTCGGAGGTGCCGATGCCGTGGGCCAGCGCGCCGAGGGCGCCGTGGGTGGAGGTGTGGGAGTCACCACAGACCACGGTCATACCGGGCAGTGTCGCTCCGGTCTCAGGGCCGATAACATGCACAATGCCCTGCCCGGGTTCGTTGATGCCAAACTGCACTACATCGAAATCCCGGCAATTCTCGTCCAGGGTCTGTACCTGTATGCGGGAAATATCGTCGCGAATACCCTGCACACCGGCGGCGCGCTCGACAGTCTCGGAGGGCACATTGTGATCCGGTGTGGCGACTAGGGAATCCTTGCGCCAGGGCTTGCGCCCCGACAGCCGCAGGCCTTCAAAAGCCTGGGGGGAAGTCACTTCATGAATCAGGTGACGGTCAATATAGATCAGTGCGGAGCCATCGTTATGGGCCTTGACCAAGTGGTCTTGCCACAACTTATCGTAGAGTGTTTGCGCAGCCACAGCCTGTCCTCTCAATGGTTTAGAGGCCGAGTCTACCCAGCCGCAACAAATAACACCAATTTATGTTTATTATTGAACCTATTCCTTTATGGAATTCAAAAGTGTTCTTGGGATAGCATGTATTTTCGAACACTTAAGGGCGGCTAATCCGCTCTGCCACTGCAGTTAATCGAGGGGGGTACTGCGCTTGGAAATTCAATGGCTTAGGGCCTTTCTGGCCATTGCCGAGCGGGGCTCCGTTTCAGAGGGGGCGGCTCAACTGCACCTGACACAGCCCGCGGCGAGCAAGCGCCTTGCGACCCTCGAACAGCAACTTGGCACAGCGCTGTTCAACCGCATTGGACGGCGCTTGCAGTTGACCGATGCCGGACAGGCCCTGTTACCCCGTGCCCGCCATATCCTCAATGAGATCAGCGACACTGAGCGGGAACTGCGCGCCCTTGGCAGCTCTGTAAACGGCAGCCTGCGTATCGCCACCAGCCACCATGTAGGGCTGCACCACCTGCCGCCAGTACTCAGGGAGTTCAGCAATCGCTATCCGCAGGTAACCCTGGACATCGACTTCGTGGATTCCGAACAGGCCTACGAGGCGCTGATGGCGGCCCAATACGAGTTGGCTGTAGTAACCCTGGCCCTGAAAGAATACCCACAACTCAATGCGCAGATTATCTGGCCCGACCCCTGTGTCGTGGTGGCCGCGCCGGACCATCCCCTGACAAGGATTTCTGAATTGGCACTGACCGACCTGGCCAACTATCCCGCCATACTGCCGGACCTCAATACCTACACCGGGCGCCTGATCAAGCGGGAGTTTGATGCCCACGGCTTGAAGCTTTCGGCCAAGCTGGCCACCAACTTCCTGGAGACCATCAAGATGATGGCCTGTGTGGGGCTCGGCTGGAGCGTGCTTCCGCGCACCCTGGTGGATAACAGCCTTGCGATTTTGCCCGTGGAAAAATTACAGATCCTGCGCAACCTCGGCGTGATCAGCCATCGCGGCCGCACTCTGAGCAATGCCGCCAGCGCGTTACAGCAGATGTTGTTGGACGCAGCAAATTGAATAAATTCATTCAATATCAAGCTTACCCGCATTTGTATCCGTTATGCCTTCTTCGCAGACCTTGATGCAACGCCTTATGGGGAATGACGGTCACACTCGGTCGGTGGCCGATCATGGTTCAAATCGACAACGCCTGTTTTGCATGGGTATTTTTCGGCTCGGTAATGTCTCTAAATTATTGGCTCGTACCTTCATGCGCCTATTAGAGAAACCTTACACGCGCAGATCAACAATACCTTTGTCAGTACGATTGTACTACTGTCTGCAAAACTCATTTGCACTCTTCTTTGCATAGGGCCCCGTTACGGAGGCCCTCCAAGGCATGAATATTACGCCTGTGCAAACCTGCCGGTAGCAGCGTTGTAGTCGGCGGTGAGTTCCGTAGTGGCGCCACCAAAGGTCAAGGTTAGGCTTGGGCTGAAAATTTCCGTCACCACCATACCGTCTTGAATATTATTATTCATAAACAACATGATATTCTCGTATGGCGTAAAAGTGGCCACATGCTTGCTGGGCACCCAGTCCGCATTAATCGGCTTGTTTGGGTAAGCGCTGCCATTCACCTGCACGCTCTGCGCCAGGCCGAAGGTAAGACCTGCGGCTTGATCAATAGGTGTCTGGTTGGCGACACCATATTGGCCCTCGGATAACTGACTAGATGCATGGGGTGTACCAAAATTACCGTTCTGAAAAGCGTACATCATCTGCTCCTGAGCCATATCATCTGACATTTTGTGAATTGTGGCTCCGCCTTGAATCTGGGTGGTGGAAGCATAGAGGGCATACTCCTGTTCCCAGATGACGGTGTTATTTTCAAAGGGGTAGAAGGCTACCCAGGCCACGGGTTGTCCGTTGGAAGACTGCTTGATCAAGGTGACCTTTTCTCCAGCCTTGTACAGTGTGTCCAGGTCCTGTTTGCAAAAATCGATATTGAGAGTATAGGTAGGCATTGGTAAGACTCCTGTTTAAATAAAATAAATTGTCGCAGCTTCGCCCTGAGGACGCGTGCTGCACGCCGTATGGCAGTAGTATTGGAGTCAAAACTTATGCCAACTTTAAAAATCAATAAAAACAATAAGTTAACTACTTATCAAGTGATTAGACCCAGTGTCGGCAGTGTCAGTGCCGACACTGCCGACACTTCCAACACAAAGCCTTGTAGCAATATGGCCAGTGGGTATAATCCTTGAACCAGGCAGAATGACTGGAAACAATAAACACGCCAAACCAAATGGCGATTGTCAAAAAGGAGGACAAATGTCTACTATCAAAACGCTCGATACTGCCGCACCGGATTATATTGTCGATGTGAATTTCGATTCTAAGACACTCGAATTAAATATGTCTGTGCAAGCGCTCTCGATCCTCACTGGTAGTAATCTGTTGCTGCGCTTTCAAAACCTGCCTTCAGGCTGGTCTCCCATGGTGGAGTTCAGCAACAATGACGGTCACACCATCATTGCCAATGGCCCCTTCGAACAGGTTGTGGTGGGGCGCAATCAGGTTCTGGCTGTCAATGCGCAATCCGATACCTCGCAATTCCATTTCCGCACACTGATCCAGCGAGGATTTGGCGTGCACAGCGATCATAATGCCGCCGTCATTTTTTCCCAGTGGCTTCCTTTTTCACTGAAGAGGAAATCCGAACAAGAACGCCTGATCCAAGTACAGGTGCTTCCAGATGGAGAGAATCTCAAGGTCGAACCGTTGCAAATTACAATTGAGGGCGGCATGCGAGTTATCTGGGATTTCAGTGAAGTCGCTAAAGAGTACCACCAACCATTGGTGGTCTACGGGCAGCCATTACTGGAACAACCACCTATCGACCCTCAAGAATTCTTTGGTCCCCACGAAAGTTTTGTCTATCGCGGCAACACCCAGGTCGAAGGTAATGGCAACAATGGAACCAAAGGAATCTACCGCTACGGAGTCTATCTGATCGATATTCGTAATCGAACTATCAGCGTGAGATCAAGTGGTGATCCTCAGACCGATAATGAAGGTGAGGCAACAAGCGCCAACTTCTAATCAAGTATTGCCAGACAACGTCCATAGAGAGGTGTCGAGAGATAGCCATTGCGAGGTATTTCTTCCTGGCTGGCTGCAAGCCAGAACGGGCTTTTTGAAATTCTAACAACATCATACAGTCGTACCAGCTCCTCAAGGAGGATAGTTAAATCAGTTATGGACAACTGGCTTCTTTGGATTATCAATCACTCGAGCATCTAGTTTATCACAGATGAATCTTTGGATAACTGCGTTGAAAATAGAAACGCTTGCCTTACATGCTTGGATAGCTATTTAAATACCTACTGACTAGCCCGAACCTCTCTGACCTGACGACCTGGGTATAGTTTTAAACATCAAACCCAGAAGATAAAATATTTTTTTCGGATACAAGATCGGCCACTGGCGTATTTGCAAATACCGGCAAACCAAACCAACGTCGATCCATACCTTTCTTCAAGGCTTTACGAGCACAGACTAAAGCCGATTTTTTTTCATCGGACAAGATGTAAACCACTGCGGCTTGATAGGCGATCTCGGCATCACTCGGTGACTCGGCAAGCGCTTTCAGAGTGATTGCTACCGCCCTTTCGTAACGACCCAGATGTGCGAGGCACTGGGCCTGTATCATTTTATTGCTAGCATTTGCTTCCTCCATCGCATGGTAGTCCCTGAGGATACTCTCACACAAAGCCTCGGCTTCCTTTCGATTACCCAATGCCAATTCGACATCCACAAGATTTATCTTGACGACACGACTTCCTGGCTGTAACTCCAGAGCATGGACAAATTTTTGACGCGCCTCATGGTATTTTTTCTGCAACATAAGAGCCAGACCAATATTAACCAGATAGCTTCTATGTTGTTTGTGTTGTAACAATTCATCGTAAATGGCTATAGCGCGATTGATATCTCCATAGAGAAGCTCCAGCAGACCTGAATTACCCAAAGCCATAGTATTTCCTGGAGACAAATGCAAGATCTTGGTAAGGTACGTCCTCGCGGAATTAACATCGCCAACACGTATTGCCAACGCCGCCGCCCTATGCAGCTCGCCAATAGGCAGGGCTATATGTTCAGATGCCTGCACGATCAAATCATTTGCAATATCAATTTTCCCCTTTAACTCAGCCAGCCTGGATTTTAAAAACGGTATTTCCGGGTCCCCAGGGGAAAGCTTTGACAATTCTTCCACTACCTTCTCAGCACCACCTATATCCCTTCTCCCAATAGCCAATTTAGCTTTTCTTTGCAATAGAATAATTGAATTGGGGTGATAAGCATACAAATCATCCAATAAATTATCAGCATCTACCAGATAGCTAGAAATTCCACTATCCGTATATAAATCATAAGCCAAGTCCACAGCCAGAAGTTCCGCTGCCGGAAAGGCTTTTGACTGCTTGATCAAAGACATTAGCTCTTCGAATATCGCCTCTCTATCTCCAACACCTTGATGCAAGCTGAAATGAATATTTGCGAATTTTTGGTAAGTTGCAAAAGATAAATAGGTGAAATTTTTTGACCCCTTTGCCTCTACATCATTGTAAAGCGCCAGAACTTGAGAAAGTACCGCTTGGCCACTTTTTTGTGCAGAGGTGTAGGGAAAGGAAAAATATACTTGCCTTAGCAAAGCGCCATCTTTGGTGCGTATCCTCTGTAAATGCACATGCTTAAGTGGATTATTGAACTGATAGCGAATTAAGATCCACTCGTCAGACCCAGCAAATTTTGCCAACTCAGCTAGACTCTCACTTTCCAGAGAAGGCCCATAGTTGACTAGAGGTTGAACAGACCCTAATGAGTGTAACCCGTTGACTATACTGCTCCATATCACCCCATTCAGAGGTGCACCTCCATCACCGTGATAATTTTCAGGCTGAGCCAAAAAAACTCTTACTTGGCGCTCGGCATCAGCTGCATGAAAAAACCAATAAAATGCCAATACAATAGAAAAAACAAACACTAACGGCAAACCTATCCACACCCATTTTCGCCAATATACCCTATGTATTACTTCCTCTCGGACCTGGGGCGAAGCAATAGAAAACTTCTTCAATACCACAATAGCCTCAGCCAGGGAGGAAAGGCGCCGATCAAGATTCTTTTCCAGCATGTTCAGAACCAAACTGGCCAGCGCTTCCGGAACATTTTGTCTTAGAGCATCTATTCCCTGAGGCACATTGTTGATCAGATTGTTTAGAATCACCGTCGGGTTATTGCCATCAAAAGGGCGCTGCCCGGTCATCATTTCAAATAATATGCAGCCGAGAGAAAAAATATCATTGCGGTAATCAATTGGTTGTCCCAGTGCCAGCTCTGGCGACATATAAGGAATAGTACCAGTAAGTCGCTGAAGATGCTTCCCGCTGTGGGAAACCGTGCGTAATTCCTCTGTCAAGCGCCAGCGTGACAAGCCAAAATCCAATATTCTGGCACGCCCATTGTAATCAAGCATAATGTTGGAAGGCTTGAGATCTGCGTGCACCACTCCCGACCGGTGGGCATAGTGAAGCGCCTCGGAAACTTGCAAGGCAAGATTTACGATTTGATTTAAATTGATACCGCCATCTGTAATAAGAGTTGAAAGAGGGTCTCCACAGATGTATTCCATGGCAATACAGGGTCCTTCGCGGAAAAACCCATAGATGGCAACGATGCCTGGATGCTTCAGGGATGAAGCAATTTTTGCTTCCCGAATCAATTCTTCTACAAGTTCATCTGTGCAAGATGAAGGCGAATTGATATACTTCAGTGCGACATCGCGATCAAGTACCGAATCGCGAGCACGATAGACAACCCCCATCCCCCCACAACCGACTTTTTCCACGATTCGGTAACCAGCAATACTCTTAGGGCCCAATACTTTCCTCCGATTATTTTCTTAATTACTATTTACATATCACCGCCTGGAGATTGATGGCAACTCCATCACAACTCCCCGGCAACCATTCTCCACACGATCTCAGAAAAAATCTCGCTTGACGTGGAAAAAGAAATTGTCCGCAGGACACCATGTAAAATACCTGTCGCTTTCGGCCCTCATCTATTTCACGTATTTTCCGTATAGAAACTCCTGGATCTTATTTACTGAATAAAACTTAATCCCCTTCAAGTTTTTGAAGTGATCACACATAAAGTGTATGGGAGGGGAGACTAAACAGATTCACCAAGAACTTTAATGCAACATTAGGATTCTTCTCATCACTGATCAGCAACACTTTTTATATTTTTTTGGATGGTCAGTGGCTGACATCATCTCGACTTTATATAATTTTAAAATAGCTTCGTATTATTGTGACAGCATTGAATCAGGCAGGCGCACCAAGCCAGGTTCGTCCTGTCACCTTTTTAGAGCCAGGGCGTTCAGGCGTCTTTTCAACCCCTCCCGTGGAGTTTTCAATTGTTCAGCCCAAGCATCCAGATCCGAACCCTCCTGCATAACCTGCTGAATTTCTTCCTTGGCTATTGCATCTGCGGATCTAATTTCTGTACTGTGTTTGAGTAGTGCATACATGGAGGTACGCGAAATGCCCAAAGTACGGGCGGCAGGCATGATCCGCCAGCCACTGGTGTTGAGCGCTTGCAAAAGATCGGACTCCGATACCGTAGCAGGGTCACGGTAGCGGACGGGATAGCGAGTAGCTGTAATGGCGGGCTTGATTTCAGTCGTAAACTCCTGCTGCAAATATTCTGCCAGGTCCTCTCCCAAGAGAAGAGTTCCATCTGGCTGTACATATAAAGTCAATCGGGTGACGAAGTTTTTTAACTCACGCACATTACCGGGCCAGGATCGGGTTGCGAGAATGCAAACGAGATCCGCAGGGAGGTGAATAACCTGGCCCAATTCACATTCGGCCTCAACAAGAAATTTGAGCAACAATTCTCCGAAGTCTTCGCGCCGCCGACGCAGAGGTGGGAGTTGGATACACACTGCCTCCAGGCGCCGCCGCAAAGGCTGACTGAAGGGGGGCGTAGTACCTGCTTCAAGAGGTCGGTCAGTGGCAGCGATAAAGCGCACGTCGACATTGCGTTCACGGCTGTCACCCAAAGCCCGCAGTGTACCACTCTCTAAAACCCGCAACAGCATTGCCTGTACGGGTGGCTGGGCATCACCAATTTCGTCCATAAATAATGTTGAGCCATGCGCCTCACCAATCAGGCCCGGTCGATTCGCACGAGCACCGGTGTAGGCGCCCTGACGCACACCGAAAAGCTCTGCCACTGCCAGTTCACCACCCAGCGTAGCCATATTCACACAGACCATCGATCGCCCGCCCCGGCTGCTCAGATCATGAATTGCGTGTGCTACCAGTTCCTTACCGGTTCCACTTTCACCACGAATAAGCACGCTGGCGTTGAATTGCGCCGCTTTGCGAATTTGCTTTCCTATCCGCTGCAACTGGTGACCACTTCCGACCAGTCCGAGCTTGTGGGATTCTGCACATCGGGGTGGGGCCCAATGGAGACAGAGGGTGATCCGACGACCCAAGCAGAAAACAACGCCTTCTTCCAGCGCTTCCTCTTCCAGGGTAATGGGATTCTCAATATGCATTGCACCGATTTGTACGGGCATGCCGGTCCTGGGAGGATGAATCACGATTCCCTGCGAGACTTTTCTGAATAATACGGGGCTGCGAGAAATACGGCGATCATCCAGGGGATACTCGCAGTTATCACCATATTGGAACTGGGGAGTCCAGCGGGATAATTCAAATTCGCCGGCCTGATCCCACAGCAGGTGGGCACTGGCTCCAATACGATGACGCTTTGGATGCCAGATAATGGTGAGAGTAGCTAGCCGTAACGCATCTTCAAACTGGAAGTGATTGGAGGCATTCAGGGTATCCTCCAATAGATCACTTTTTCCCTCCTCTAACGACATTTTCCTAGGCTCTTTGGGAGAATAATTGGCGGGGGATTATGATGGAATTACCATAGCCTTCCAAGCAACATCACACCAAAACACATCTGGTGGTATAAAAGTGGTTGTGTAGGGGTATTCAATCTGAAGAATATACTAACAAGGCGGAAGGGAAGAATACCCTTATCTCGGGACCGTATGAGGCATGGGCGCCGATTACGAGCGTACAGGGAGGTATTCACAGCGTGCCCCGAGAGGAGGGTATTCTTTGCTTCCGGCCCGGTAGTAACTGATTAATATACCACGGATAGAATTCTGGCTGTGGGGCTCAGTGTTGTCTATCGTACTTACAACAGAATATTTGATTAGAAAGTGGTACTTTAGTACATCGAGTTATACCCCTTTACTGGAGTGCACTACCCGAGCAGTTGATCTGCGATGCACCCTGCTTTCTAATCTTCGGACAGGATACCTGCTTTGCTCGGGTTCGCCAGAATACTGGATTTTGGCTTCTCACGTTGACACTTAACGAAATAATACACAATTTATCCTTTGCATAGCGAAAAGAACCCAGGCAGCACCCTGGCATGACCCCTATATCTGCCAAAGGAAATTGATTATTGCAGTCTTATGGTGTCACCCACCAGAGATCTCTCGATCAAGCTTTAGGCCGCTGCCCGGTGCACTCTTACATTTATTTTGATATCAGAGTATACGCACACTGATCACAGAATTTTAGAATTGCATTCTTTTGCAGTCTGGCACTTCAATTTGAAAAACATAATAGGATCGACATCGATTGGATAGGATCAATCCACCTACCAGGTACCGCGTGTCACAGTTCAGGACTCTTCACAGCACCAATAGTGACACCGTAATTCTGAACATTGGAATGTATTTAGCCAATACTTAGCGAGACTATTCCGCAACTGCCAGGATCTGGAGGTGGGTAAACCCCGAGGAGCCTGTCAACAGCAGTACAATCAACCCAACACATTTCCTTTGCTGATCCATGTGAGCAGAAATGCAAAAATTTGCAGTCTATAATGGCAATAAAGCGGCTTATCTGTACACTCCTCGGCGAATTCATCTCAGAGAAAATCCATGAACAAATCCGCCATTACCCTGTGTGCCCTCCTCGCCTGCAACGCCACCAGCGCAGATACGATTCTCGGCATTGACGCCACCGCCGGCGTTTGGCTACCGGGGTATACCGGTGATATCGGTAGCGATCACTATGATCTGGACAACCTCTCCCTCAGTGAGGACAACATCACCACCTTTCAGGCGGCCCTGGAGCACCCGATCCCGCTGGTACCCAATGTGCTGCTCGCCCACAGTAAAATTGACACCGATGGCGCCGCCCACCTGGAAAGCGCTGTGACTTTTAACGACGAAGCCTTCGAAGTGGGCTCCGAGGTCAACACCGACCTGAACCTCAGCCACACCGATGCCACCTTTTACTACGAAGTGCTGGACAACTGGGTCAACCTGGACCTGGGCCTGACTGCGCGCAAGTACAATGGTGAATTTACTGCTGTCAGCGAAACCCAGTCAGAAACCGTCGATCTTACCGGCTATCTGCCTATGGCCTATGCCATGGCGCGCTTCGATCTGCCATTTACCGGCTGGTCTTTGATTGCCCAGGGCAACGGCACTACCTTTCGCGGCGACACCCATACCGACCTGACCGCCAAGGTGCGCTGGAATTTTGTACCGGTATTGGACCTGGCTTTTGAAGCCGGCTACCGGGTAATGAGCCTGGACCTGAAAGAGCTGGACGATCTGCAGAGCGATATAGAAATCAAAGGCCCCTATATCGGCCTCAACCTGCATCTATAGCCAGATCCGGTTCACGCGGTTGAATCTTCCGTCTCTCGGCCTGTCGAAAAAGCGCCAAGCGCGGCTAACAGCCGCGCTTAAATATTGACACAACCGTGTGTGGCATTGCCTGTAGGGTACGGGCGTGCATCTGCCCTTTATTTTTTTCCACCCCCCCGGCATTCGGGGCTTTCAGGGGCTTCACCTTCCCATTCATCCGGCGCATAGACATGCAGGGCGAGTGCGTGGATAGGGCCAGCCATTTCCTCGCCAAGGACAGAATAAACTTTCTGGTGACGCTGCACTTTTCCCAGTGACTGAAAAACTTCACTGACCAAGACCACCCGAAAGTGCATCTCCGACCCTGCCGGCACGTTGTGCATATGGCTTTCGCACTGGACATCAATGTGCAGTGGGGCAAAGCTCGCCCTGAGTTTGTCTTCGATCTGTTTTGCAAGGGTCATAGAGGCTCTCAACCGGTTTCTCTATAGTGACAAGGTGCGTCTGGCTGTTAGTCCCAATATTGTATCAGGCAGCACCTATCACCAGGCGCAGGTATAGCCACCCAAAAGAAGGGGGGTTAATTGGCACTCAAACCAGGGGTAGCACAACGATTATTAATCCACATCGGTGATCCGACCTATGCCTTCCCTGTGCGCCACAGTAAGACCCGCGTACTTGAAGGCTACACCAGTGCCGCAGATGGCTATGGCAAAAGCGGGTTTTGTGCGGCAGTGGTTAAAAAACCCACACTCCATCGGGAGTGTAACGCGCAAATACATTCTCTACCGCAGTATGCAAGCGGTGTGAAAAATGAGCTGGCCTGTAAGCCGGGTTCTGTCGAGGGCAATCATTCATCTGGGATGCCTGTCACCAGACACCTCAAGCGACCTACCCGCCCTCAGTGCGGGTCACACCTATAGAGGGCCTATTTGGTCTTGCTCCGAACGGGGTTTACCATGCCGCAGACTGTTACCAGCTGCGCGGTGCGCTCTTACCGCACCCTTTCACCCTTACCTGTGCTCCCGAGGGAGCCATCGGCGGTCTACTCTCTGCTGCACTTTCCGTAGGCTCGCGCCCCCCAGGCGTTACCTGGCGTTCCACCCTATGGAGCCCGGACTTTCCTCCACCGCACAAGGCGATAGCGATTGCCCGGCCAGCTCGCCGTGAAGAGTAATGAGACGACTGGCAGATTGCAACAGGCTTATCCCGCCAGGGGAACATCCATTGACCCCCTTATTTTTGCAACAGGCTCCAGTTGTACAGTACCTTTTTAGGCACCCCGGTGATTTCCGCAGTCACAGCGGCGGCTTTTTTCGGTGGCAATTCAGCCAGCAAGAGGGACATAACCCGTTGCGATTCGCCGTCAAGCACACTCTCACGCCGGCGCTCAGTACCGCGCACCAGTAACACTATCTCACCGCGCTGCTGATTGCTGTCCGCACGCACCCAGCCAGCCAACTCGCGCAGCGGCATCAGTTGGAAGGTCTCAAAGGCTTTGCTCACCTCGCGGGCAATCACCGCTTCGCGCTCTCCCCCAAAAACCGCAACCATGGCGTCGAGGGTATCCGCCACCCGGTGGGGCGCCTCGTAGAAAACCAGGGTGCGGGTATCCCCGGCCAGCGCCCGCAGCGCGCGTTCCCGCGCGCCGCCCTTGGCCGGTAAGAAGCCCTCGAAACTGAAGCGATTACTGGGCAGGCCAGCGGCACTCAACGCAGCAATGAAAGCGCAGGCACCGGGAATTGGCACCACGCGAATGCCCCGCTCGCGGGCTGTACGCACTAGGCGATAGCCCGGATCGGAAATCAGCGGGGTGCCCGCATCCGAGATCAGTGCCACCGTCTGCCCCTGCTCCAAGCGCTGTAAAATCTGTCCGGTGCGCTTGGCATCGGTGTGGTCATGGTATGCCATCAATGGCGAATCGATATCGAAATGGGAAAAGAGTCTCTGACTGTGACGTGTGTCCTCCGCAGCAACCAGATCGGCACATTGTAGAACTTCGACAGCTCGCGGTACCATATCGGCCAAATTGCCAATGGGCGTAGCGACAATATAAAGCAGCCCCAGATCAGGCCCCATAGCTGTTTACTCCAAATATCATTATTGCGGGAGAAGATTATGTCCGCCTCTTCCAGGCGCACCTCTACTGTGATCGCCAGTATGGCAGCTGTCGCACTGGTGCTGACGGCCTGCCAAACTCCGGCTCCACGACCAGGGGTATACAAGCCTTCCTACCCCCCGAGCCAATCAACCAGCCGCAATGATGCCGTGCATCTGTTGCGCAGTGCGGAGGCTTTGCCCACTCCGGCAAGGGACCAACAACGCCTGCAGGCGGCCGCCATTCTATACGAGTTGGGGGATAAAGAGACGGCCAGGGAGGCGGTGACCCGCATTGTTCCCACACAGTTGGACGACACGCTGTATGCCAGCTACGCACAGCTTTACGGCAATCTGCTCGCCGGCGGTGACGACTTTTTTGAGGCCCTCACACTGGCAACCTCGCCGCGCCTGGACACAGTCTGGGCCAGGTTGCCGCAAGCAACGGCACTGCCCCTGCGCAGCTTGCGCGCAGACTTATGGGGTCTACTGGGCAACCTGGACAACGCCATCACAGAGCGCCGGGAAATTTCTTTTCTGGCGCAAACCGACGAGGCAATCCTGCAGAATAACAACGGCTTTTGGCAGCTGCTGACTCAACTGCCCTCCAGCGAGCTGCAGGCGCGCGCCGCTGCTAGCAGCGATACCCAGATGCGTGGCTGGTACCAGTTGGCTCTGTTGGGCCGCGATACCCAGACCGACATCAGCTCGCAGCTGGTTGCCTTCAAGCGTTGGCGCGAACGCTGGCCGACACACAGCGCTAATATCCATCCCCCTGAAGCCCTGAAGCTGCTGGAGCGGCTGGCAGCCCAGCGGGTGGACAACATTGCCCTGCTGCTTCCACTCTCAGGCCCCCTCGGCAGCGCCGGGCGCGCAATCCGAGATGGCTTTATGGCGGCACACTACACCGCTCTGAATGCCGGCGCCGCCACCCCCAGTGTAATGGTGTACGACACCGGAGCCGAGCAGCCTTTCGAAGATATCTATCAGAACGCCGTGGACGCCGGGGCCAAAGCGATTATCGGCCCCCTGGACAAAAACAAGGTAACCAACCTGCTGGCCACGGAAAAACTACCGGTACCTACCCTGGCCCTGAATTATGGCGACCAGGGGCGCCTTAGCGAAGACCTGGTACAGTTCGGCCTGGCTGTGGAAGACGAGGCCCGCCAAATCGCCCGGCACACCTACCGCCAGGGCCACCGCCAGGCGATGGTACTCGCGGTAAACAGCAGCTGGGGACAGCGCGGTGCGGAGGCCTTTCAGGAAGAGTGGCAGCACCTCGGTGGTACTGTCGCAATAAGCAAAACTTTCTCTCCCAACAGCAAATTTTCCAACCTGATCAGTGATGCCCTGTTAATCCCCGCCAGCGAAGCGCGCAAGAAAGCACTGCAAGGCCGCTTGTCTGCGCCGCTGGCGTTCACCCCGCGCCGCCGCGACGACGTGGACATGGTGTTTTTGGCGGCGCAACCCCAACAGGCGCGCCAGATCAACCCCATGCTGACTTACTATTACGCTGGGGACCTGCCGGTATATGCCACCTCCCAGGTGTTCGCAGGCAGCATCCCCCCCGACCGCGACATCAACGGCATTCGCTTTACCGCCCTGCCCTGGCTGTTTGAAAGCAACCAGACCAAACGGGATATCGAACAGCAGGCTGCTCCGGCACCGGCCTTTGCCCGCCTCTACGCCCTTGGCGCCGACGCTTTCCGCCTCTACCCTCGCATCCCCATGCTGCGCCAGTTCCCCCGGCTCAAGCTGCACGGTCTCACCGGCGCCCTCAGCCTGAGTGCAGATGGCCGCATCCTGCGCGAACAGATCTGGGCCCTGGTTAAAAAGGGGGTGCCGGTACCAATTACCACCGTGGAATCGCCTCCTGCACTGCGGGGAAGTGCCCAATAGGCGAGGACAGGGAAATTTTTAAGCACACCAGCGACACTGTTGGCACAAAGATGGAAGACAAGGCCGCAGACTACTTGCGGCGCGCGGGATTGGCTGTCATCGAACGCAACTACCGCAGCCGTTTCGGAGAGATAGATCTTATCGCCCGGGATAGTGATACTGTAGTGTTTGTGGAAGTGCGTTTCCGCCGCAGTAACCACTTCGGCGGTGCCGGGGCCAGCGTGGACGCGCGCAAGCAGCAGAAGTTGCTTGCCACCGCTTGTGGCTATCTACAAAAACACAACCTGGACTGTCCCTGCCGCTTCGATGTCCTTGCCATAGACAGCGATGCGCAAAACATCCAGTGGATCAAGAATGCCTTTGAAGCCTGAGGCAGCACCGGGATTTATCGTGACAGAGCATGGCGAACAGCGCTTCGCCAGAATTAAGGACACAATGGAACAGCGAGTCGTAACCCTTTTTCACCACAGCCTGGAAGCCACCATGAATGCCGGTGAAATACTGGCACCACTGATTGCGGAAGCCAGCCAGATGGTAGTTCACACGCTGCTGGCTGAGAGCAAAGTGCTGCTCTGTGGCAATGGTGTGAGCGGTGCCCTTGCGCAGAGTTTCAGCTCGCAACTCACCGGAGGCTTCCAGCGCGAACGCCCCGGCCTCCCCGCAATGGCCCTGAACAGCGATGGCGTCTCTATGGGCACCGTGGCGCAAAACCACGGCTCCGCCGACACCTTTGCCCGTCCGGTGCGCGCCCTGGGCCAGTCCGGTGACCTGCTCGTTATTATCAGCAGCCACGGTCGCGAACCCAACCTGGTGCAGGCCATGCGCGCCGCGCGGGACCGCGATATGGGCATACTGGCACTCACTGGTGGTGATGGCGGTGACTGCGCAAGCCTGTTGAATACACACGATATTGAACTGCGCGTGCCTTCTGAGGTCTCGGCTGAGGTACATCAAGTACATCTACTGACGATATTTTGCCTCTCCGACTTAATCGACAGCAGCCTGTTCGGTGGCTATGAGGACTAAACGATGAAAAATAGACAACGACCCCTGGGAAAACGCCTTTTAGCGATGTTTTCTGTACTCTTTCTTCTCGCCGGGTCCGGGTGTAGTACCGTACTGGAGGCCACACATGACGGCCCGATCCAGCAGGACCCCGGCAAGCGCTCACTGGGCACCTATATCGATGACCAGAGAATCGAGACGATCGTCAAGGTGAATATCAATAAGTCACACCCGGACCTGAAAGCCGCCGATATTGGTGTCACCTCTTTCAATGGGGTGGTATTACTCACCGGGCAAATTCCCGATCGGGAACTGCGCCTGCTCGCCGGGCGCACTGCGGAACAAGTACAGAATGTGCGCCAGGTGTACAATGAAACCCAGATTCGCGGCAAAGTCAGCCTGCTCGCCACCACCAACGACGCCTGGTTAACCACCAAGGTGAAAACCAACCTGCTCTCCAACAAGGAAATCGACAGCGGGCGCATCAAGGTGGTTACAGAAAATGGGGTGGTTTACCTGATGGGGCTGCTGACCCAGACAGAAGCTGAGCGCGCAGCGGATGTGACCCGTTCAATCGGTGGGGTGCAAAAGGTTGTGAAAGCGGTGGAGTACATCAACTAAATCCCAATCGGTGCAGGCAGGAAAAATTCACCAGGCATTGACGTCGGATAAAAACGGAAGCCCAAGCTTCCGTTTTTATTGGCAGGGTAGCATCAGCGGTTCAAATTATACCCGCTCAAGGGCCACTGCGGTGGCCTCGCCGCCGCCAATGCACAGGCAGGCAATGCCCTTCTTGGCATCGCGCTTTTCCATTGCTGCCAAAAGGGTGATCAGGATACGGGCACCGCTGGCACCCAGCGGATGACCCAGGGCGCAGGCACCGCCATTCACGTTGACTTTTTCCCAGGGCAGGTCCAATTCCCGCATGGCCGCCATGGTCACCACCGCAAAAGCCTCATTGATTTCAAACAGGTCGACATCGGCTGCTGACCAGCCCGTGTTTTCCAGCAGCCTGTGCAGAGCGCCCACAGGGGCGGTGGTAAACCACTCCGGTTCACGGGCAAACTGGGCTTGGCCTTTCAAAACCGCCAGTACCTTGAGGCCGCGCCTGTCCGCTTCGCTCCTGCGCATCAGCACCAGGGCCGCAGCGCCATCGGAGATAGAGCTGGCGTTGGCCGCTGTGACCGTGCCATCTTTGCGGAAAGCCGGCTTCAACTGGGGAATCTTGTCGGGACGGGCACTGCCCGGGGCCTCATCCACGCACACTTCCACCTCTGTGCGGCGGGAAGTAATCGTCACAGGGGCAATTTCACGGGTGAAGTCACCCTTCTCAATTGCCGCCTGGGCGCGCGCCAGGGATTCCATGGCAAAGGCATCCTGCTCTTCACGGGTAAAACCGTACTTGTCGGCGGTATTCTCGGCGAAGGTGCCCATCAGCTTGCCGTCCTCGGCATTTTCCAAGCCGTCGAGGAACATGGAGTCCTTCACTTCGCCGTGCCCGAGGCGCATACCGGCGCGGGCCTTTGACAGCAGATAGGGCGCATTGCTCATACTTTCCATACCACCGGCGACAATGACCTTGCCCTCACCCAACAACAGGGCATCGCGCGCCATCATCACGGTCTTCATACCGGAACCACAGACTTTGTTCACAGTGGTACAGGGCGTGCTGTCAGAAATTCCCGCGCCCAGTGATGCCTGGCGCGCCGGCGCCTGCCCGACCCCCGCCGGAAGCACGCACCCCATTAGAACTTCATCCACATCCGTGGGCGCCATGCCAGCATCATCGAGGGCTGCACGAATCGCAACCGCACCCAACTGCGGGGCACTCAGTGCTGACAGGCTGCCCTGCATGGTGCCCATCGGCGTGCGTGCTATTCCGGCGATCACTACGGGGTCTGAAGTTACGTCATTCATTCTGTCTGCTCCACATTCTGTGCCGACACCCCTGTTGTGGCGGCACGGGTTGCTAATGTCGCGGCATTATAGCCGAAGCAGTAGCCTGCTTCGCCAGAAAGGGGGAGAACACATCCCACTACCCGGAGTGGAGGGCATGCTATTATCGGCGCCACACAGAAAAGAAAAATGGCGAAAGAGGCTCATGGAGATAACAAGCATCGTCGCGCTGATCATCGCTGCCGCCCTGTTGTTTTATATCGTTGGTATATACAACAGGCTGGTTTCCCTCAAAAACCGCAATGAGAACGCCTTTGCCCAGATCGAGGTACAACTGAAACGGCGCCACGATCTGATCCCCAATCTTGTGGAAACCGCCAGGGGTTATCTGAAACATGAACGGGAAACACTCGAAGCCGTAACCCGCGCACGCAACATCGCAATCAACGACCTCAAAGCGGCTGCATCCAACCCAGCGAGCGCCAGCGCCATCGACAATCTGGGCCGAGCCGAGAGTGCCCTGACCGGGGCCCTGGGGCGTTTCAACGCGGTAATGGAGGCTTACCCCGATCTGAAAGCCGACCAGAATATGATGGCGCTTAACGAGGAACTGAGCAGCACCGAAAACAAGGTTGCCTTTGCCCGCCAGGCTTTCAACGATTGCGTAACCAGTTACAACATCTACAAGCAGCGCTTCCCCCCGGTTCTGCTGGCGGGATTCTTTGGACATCGCGCCGATGGCCGCCTGCTGGAGTTTGCCGACAGTGAAACCATTCAGGCAGCGCCCCGCATTGAATTTTAAGCAATGAATTTCTTTGAATACCAGGACCGCGCCAGGCGCAACAGCGTTCTGCTGGTCGGATTATTCACCCTGGCAGTCATCCTGCTGGTCGGCCTTACCACGCTCGCCGCCGCCGTCGCGGTATCACTCTCCCGCGGCCAGGTCTTCTCACCGGCAGATATCGAACAGGTGCTGGGATGGCAAACCGTTATTGCCATCGCCCTGGCCATTGTTGCTATTGTGGTCCTAGGCAGCTTGTACAAGCTGCACCAACTCAGCGCCGGCGGCAGTGCGGTGGCGGAATCACTCGGCGGTCGCAAGCTCAATATCGCTCCGCAAAATGCCTGCGAACGGCGCGCCCTGAATGTGGTGGAAGAGATGGCCATTGCCTCGGGCACCCCGGTGCCGGATGTCTACCTGATCGAAGAGGATGCCATCAATGCATTTGCCGCAGGTTACCATCCTACTGACGCGGTGATCGGCCTCACTCGGGGCTGTGTAGAAAAACTTAGCCGAGATGAACTGCAGGGCGTTGTCGCACACGAGTTCAGTCATATACTCAACGGCGATATGCGCCTGAATATCCGTATCGTGGGCCTTTTGAACGGCATTCTGGTCATTGGCCTGCTCGGTTTTTGGCTTGTGCGCGGAATTTACCCCACCAGTAGAGGCAATCGCGGTCGCATCGCCCTGTTTGGACTCGGTGCCACCCTGGTGATCGTGGGTTATAGCGGAACCTTTTTGGGCAATTTGATCAAATCCGCACTCAGTCGCCAGAGGGAATTCCTCGCTGACGCCTCGGCGGTACAATTTACCCGCGACAATTCCGGCATTGCCAGCGCTCTGAAAAAAATCGGTGGCTCCAGCACCGGCTCAACACTGATTAACGGCAAGGCGGCAGAATTCAGCCACCTGTTTTTTGCCAGCAGCCTGAAGCGCTCGCTGTTTAATCTCTTCTCCACCCACCCGTCGCTGGCGGATCGCATCTCGCGCCTCGATCCCGGCTGGAATGGCCTTTACCCCAATTCAAGTGCCGGTAGCGCCGCTTCATCAACACAAACACCCGCACCAAGCCAGGCACAGTTATCCGGCACTGTACAATCTACGTCGTTTCAGGTCGCCCTGGAGGCCGTGGACAACAGTATTGCAAACCCGAGCAAACAGCAGGTGCAGTACGGCCGTCAGCTGCTGCAGTCCATTCCCGCCGGTATCCAGCAGGCGGCCCACGATCCTTTCGCCGCCCGCGCTTTGATCTACCACCTGTTGCTGCACAAGGATACGGTGGAACAGCAGGCTCAGCGCCAGCTGCTGAAAAAAATCGCCCATCCCGCAGTTGTGCGGGAAATGCAAAAACTGGAACCACAACTGCAAGCCCTGCCAAACACGACACGACTGGCGCTACTGGACCTCTGCGTGCCCGCCCTGAGGGCATTGGTTCCCCAGCAATATCAAGTTTTCAAGAGAAATCTGATCAAACTGCTGCACAGTGACGGAAAAATCGAGATTTGGGAATGGGCCCTGTACCGGGTCCTGGTACATGCCCTGGAAGATACCCCCGACCTGCAGCGTCACTCCAGCAAAAAAGGGGCCAGCACGGATGCCGTGCGATTTCTTCTTGCCGCCATTGCCCATTCTGGCAACAATCAGTATTTACCGGCGAAACGCGCCTACGAGCAGGGGCTCAAGGCCCTGGCACTGGAAGTTACGCCACTGCCAAGCAACAAAGACATCAATTTATCCCGACTGGACAAAGCCATCGCCATTGCCGGGCAGATGAAACCATTGGAAAAGCCCGCACTGCTTAAGGCGATGGTGCGCACCCTGAACCACAACGGAGTGATTAAGGCCGAGGAGATCGAACTGCTGCGCGCCGTAGCCGACAGCCTGGACTGTCCAATCCCCCCGCTGTTGTCAACCGACCCGGGAAGCACCTCACCCAGATCAATAAGCCCCTAAAATGGCCAGCCTGGCTTTCCAATCACGGGGTATGGTGCTGGTAGACAGGACCAATACCTATACTCCATAAAATTACCGAAGTGATCAGCACGGTCACCATCATCACCAGGGCCACAGTCAGCACAGCGCAGGCGTAGAGGAAGGCCCGGTCCTTATTCATATTCATCAAAATCGGAATACCGGCAAACACCAGGTAGATAGAGTAGATACCGGCGATGCTCACCGCAGCCATAGTCAACCATGGGTGCGGGTAAAGGACAACAATACTGGCGAGAAAAATCGGCGTGGAGATAAATACCGCCAGTGCCGTCCCCTCATAGTGCCGGGTGGGCTCATCCCCTTCGACACCATAGGATCTGGCCATCCAGTTAATAAATTCTCCCAGACAATAAACCCCAATCAGCAGTGCAAAATAGGTGACCACAGACAATACCGCGGCACTCTCCGGCGTCAGCTTGGCCAGGTGCCCCCCCACCTGGAACCCCATACGGGTAACACCGAAGTAGCCGGCAATAGTGGGTATCAGCGCGAGGAAGGGTACATGCGTGACAAACACTTGAAAGAATGAATGTCGATCTGCTCGAATGGCTTTCCACGCCTTTTCCGGGTTGGTGAGGATTCCGATTGTGTGACTGAGTAATCGCACGCTGAATCTCCCTTCATTGTCTTGTTTTGCAGTATCGGGGGGAGGCGGCAGATTAACCAATGCAAATAATAAATTAAACGCCACTTTTACATCAAACTGATTTATGTCCATTCTATGCATGAACGCACAGGCGATTGCGACCGCAGCGCTTGGCCTTGTACAGGGCCAGATCTGCTGCCTTCAAGACAGCATCTGATTTTTTTAAAGGTTTTTCGCGATGGGCGAGACCGATACTGACCGTAACCTTGATCTGCTGGCCGCTTCGGCTCGGAATCATGCGGTCACGAAGACGGCCAGTGGCCCGTAACCGCATGGGGTAAGCAGCAATTTTCCCACGCAAGTCCCCCAGTGCTTTTTCGGCCGCCGCGCGGTCCCGGCCGGGAATCACTACCGCGAACTCTTCACCGCCAAAGCGGAATACCCGCCCTGTGGTGTAGCGGTTGATGAGGCTCGCCACCATGCGCAGCACCTGGTCTCCCGTCTGGTGACCAAACCGGTCATTGAGCTTTTTAAAATGATCGATATCAATCATCGCCAGACTGTAGTGGCGGCCCGGTGCCAGCATATGGTAGTAAAAGGCACGGCGCGACAACAGCCCGGTCAACGCATCGCGAAAAGCGAATTCATAACCGGCACCCAGTAAAGAGAGGATCAGGAACAGACCCGCCGCTGATACAATAGACACCAGTGGCAACCCGTTCCAAATCCCGTAGCATAGAAGCAGGGTACAGCTGAACAGCCCCGCCACCGTGGGTCCGGGATACAGGGTGAATACGATAAACGCGCCCGCAGATGCCACGACACAGACCAGTAGCGGCAATGCTAGAGAGGCATCCCTGCCCTCAGACACCCAGGCAGGCAGGCTTTCCAACGCAAACTGACGGGAAAGGGGGCCGCAACACTCCTGTAACAAAAGGATACCCGCTCCCTGCGCAACCAGTACTAACAGCCAGGCAAGCGCAATAAAGCTGAGGGCACTGCGGTCGCGGGCACAGGTAATTAACATCAGGTTGAGAGAGGTCAAGGCCAGATACAGTGGCAATCCTTGCGTCTGCTCCGGCAGGAACTCAAGGCTGGCGGCGGTATACAAAAGCAGGAAAAGCCCGGCGGCGAGTGCAACCCGGCTGGAGCGGTATAGGACACTGAGTACCAGTGCAGCCCCCAGCAGAAAAAAAGGCAGCTGCTGATTGTACAGGTGCCCTAGATCCATCCAGGGAAGGTATTGCGCGAGCGGCAATACCAGAAGCAGCCCCGGCAGCCAGAAAAAACGCAGCCACTGCAGATACGACGGCATGACAAGTCAGCGTTGGAAATATAACAGGCCATTATACGCAGCACGCACCGGCGTATTCATGGACTCACCGCACAATAGAAGAACACGAGGTTAAAAATAAAAGGAACGCTTATCCGACACTTTTACCTCCGCGATTATTTTATTTCACTACCCGCAGGGCTGGCTTTTTCATCGATTTTTTCCCCAGGCTGGTGGGCGGTGTAGGCTCAGGTGGCTCGGGAGTTTCCTCTGCTTCAAATACCATCCCCTGCCCATTCTCGCGGGCATAAATACCGACCACCGCACCTACCGGTACTTGTATATCGGTGGGTACGCCGCTGAAACGGGCATTGAAGCGGATGGCATAGTTATCCATAGTCAGGCCAGCAGCGGCGCTCTCAGAAATATTCAGTACAATCTGGCCATCGTCATTGACATGTTGCTGGGGCACCAACACACCGAGCATGTGGGTGTCAACAAGGATATAGGGCGTGCAGCGGTTATCGGTGATCCACTGGTAGAATGCCCGCAGAATATAGGGGCGGTTGGATGTCATAGCCGGCTTACTCACACCAAACTGTCCTCAGCGCATTTCCCGCTCGTATTCGGTAAGGCTCTGCTGGAAGGCATCACGGGCAAACAGGCGATCCATATAGTCCAGCAGCGGTTTTACCTGCTTAGTTTTGGGCAGGCTGATTTCGAACTGATCCAAACGCCACAGCAGCGGTGCCATGCAGCAGTCTACCAGTGAAAACTCCTCGTTGAAGAAATACGGCAAGTCACTAAACATCGGCGCTATACCGGCCAGGCTGTCGCGCAGTTCTTTGCGCGCCGCAGCGGCATCCTTACCACCGCTGAGGACCTTGTCCACCAGTGGACACCAGTCGCGTTCGATGCGGTACATAATCTGGCGGCTCTGTGCGCGGGCAACAGGGTATACCGGCAACAGCGGCGGGTGCGGGAAACGCTCGTCCAGATACTCCATCATCACCTTGGTTTCAAACAGCACCAGATCCCGGTCTACCAGAGTGGGCAGGGAGTTGTAGGGGTTGAGGTCAGCGAGCTCGGCAGGTTTATCATTTGCACCCACATCTATGATATCGACAGACACTCCTTTTTCGGCAAGCACAATGCGTACCCGATGACTGTAATGGCTCTGGCCATCGGAAAAGAAGGTCATAGAGGAGCGCTTGTTGGTAGGCACACCCATATTCAAACTACCTCAAACTTGTCGGCCGGCGAGCGCCGACCTGTATTCAAAAGATAAAGGGCAGCGCAGCGATTCCACTACCCATCAAACAGTAACCGGCGAACCTCAATGCTGCACGTCTTTCCAGTATTCGCGGTTCAGCAACCAGGCAAAGACAAAAAAGACAACAATAAACGCCAGTACATAGAAACCGATACGCTTGCGTTCAAGAGCCATCGGCTCGGCAATGTACTCCATAAAATTCACCAGGTCATACATGGCCCGATCGAACTCTTCCGGGCTCATTGAACCCTTGATTTTGCCCACCTGCAGGCTGCCACAGTCAGCATCCATAATCGGGTTGCCCAGCTCATCGCGCACGATCTTGCCGTGGTCGCGCTTTGGCCCGGCTGCGCACTCCTGAAGCCCCTGCAGCTCAAGCAATACGTGGGGCATCGCCACACTGGGGAAAACCTTGTTATTCACCCCGGTAGCACGACTGTCATCCCGGTAGAAACTGCGGAGGTACGTGTAGAGCCATTCCGGGGAGCGGGAGCGGGCTACCAGCGTCAGGTCCGGCGGAGTGGCACCAAACCACTCCTTGGACTCATTCGGACGCATGGCAATCTGCATCAGGCTACCGATCTTATCATTACCCAAGACTAAGTTCTGCATCATCAGCTCAGTGGGGATACCCAGGTCGGTACCCACCCGTTCCCAGCGCGAATAGTCGGCACTGTGGCAACCCATACAATAGTTGACAAAGTATTTGGCACCGCGCTGCAGCGACGGCTTGTCCTGCAGGTCGGTATTGATGTGGTCCAGTTCAATGTTTGACTCAGCGCCCACCGCCTTGATGGGAATAAGAGTCAACAGACCCACAACGATCAAGCCCATAAACAGGATTGCGAACGTCTTGCCGCCAGAGGGACTGGTGACCCGCTCCGGCTCCGGATACACCTCGTCGCGACTGGCAATCCAGGGCAGTGCAGCGAAAAACAGAGCGAGTAGTACAGTCACAACAGCAACAAAGGTATTCGCAGTATAGTTTTCAACGGCCATCCAAAGGAACAGCACACCAAAAACACCACTCACAATCCAGGAACCCATGCCTTTGCGCACCTTGGGATTGGTCCAAACCGGCATGGTCAGGAAAAAGGCAAAATAGAACAGGGTGCCCACTTGCGCCAGAAAGTTGCGAGCGGGTGTGGGGGATTTCACACCCAGATAGCCGAGAATAATAAACACGGCAACAAATATTAGCAGCAGCGCTTTCGGCAGCCAGCCCTTATAGCGGATGGAGCGCACCGGACTCTTATCCAGCCACGGCAGTACAAACAGGACGGCAATCGCTGCACCCATTGCCACCAAACCGAGGAACTTTGCCGTCAGTGGCCCGATATCCATGGTCACTGCGCGCAGTACAGCGTAGAAAGGGGTAAAGTACCAGACCGGCGCGATATGCGGTGGTGTCTTCAACGGGTTGGCTTCCTCGAAATTGGCGTGCTCAAGAAAGAAGCCCCCCATCTCCGGGAAGAAAAACACCACGGTAGCAAAGATAAACAGGAAGACTGCAATGCCCACCAGGTCGTGCACAGAATAATAAGGGTGGAACGGGATACCATCTTTGGGAATACCCTGCTCGTCCTTATTTTTCTTAATCTCTATACCGTCTGGGTTATTGGAACCCACTTCGTGCAAGGCAAGGATGTGCAGCACAACCAGCAGCACCAGCACCAGTGGCAGCGCAATCACGTGCAGGGAGAAAAACCGGGTGAGGGTAATACCAGAGATCAGGTAATCGCCCCGGATCCACTCTACCAGACTCTCGCCAATACCGGGTATTGCACCAAACAGGGAGACGATCACCTGGGCGCCCCAGTAGGACATCTGGCCCCAGGGCAGTACATAGCCCATAAAAGCCTCGGCCATCAGCACCAGGTAGATACACATCCCGAATATCCACACCAGTTCGCGCGGAGGCTTGTAGGAGCCGTACATCAAACCGCGAAACATATGCAAATACACCACCACAAAAAATGCCGAGGCGCCGGTAGAGTGTAAATAACGAATCAGCCAACCCCAGTCCACATCGCGCATAATGTACTCGACGGAGGCGAAGGCGCCCTCGGCAGAGGGGTTGTAGCTCATGACCAGCCAGATACCGGTCAACAGCTGATTGACCAGCACGATTAAGGAAAAAACCCCAAAGAAGTACCACAGGTTAAAGTTTTTGGGCGCGTAGTACTTGCCCATATGCTTGTCCCACGCCTGGTAAATCGGCAGCCGCTGATCCACCCAGTCACCGAAATCTGCCAGCCATTTCATGGGGTATCCTCCTGGTCTACACCGATTACGATGACATCATCACTCTCATAGAAATACGGTGGTACCACCAGGTTGGTCGGTGCGGGAACAGCCTTATACACGCGACCGGCCATATCGTACTTGGAACCGTGGCAGGGGCAAAAGAAGCCTCCGAACCACTCGCTGCCGCCGAGGTCAGCGGCGCCAACTTCAGGCTGGTAAATGGGGGCACAGCCCAAATGGGTACACAGGCCAACCAATACCAGTAAATGCGGTTTGATGGCGCGGTTTTCCGGATTGACATACGCCGGCTGGATGGATTCTTCTGAATCCGGGTCGCGCAGCAGCGGTACCACTTTCTCCAGGTTCTGCAATGCCTCGGTGGTTCTGCGCACTACAAAAACCGGCTGGCCCCGCCACTCAACAGTGACCATCTGGCCCGGTTCCAGCTTGTTGATATTGTACTTAACCGGAGCACCCGCGGCTTTTGCCTTGGCACTCGGATTCCAGGAGGCAACGAAAGGGACAGCGACCCCAACCACACCCGCACCACCGACAACTGAGGTGGCAGCGGTCAAAAAACGGCGCCGTCCTGCATTTACACCGTCATCACTCATGACCTAATTCTCCCATCACAGCGATCCCGGATACACAGGGGAAGCGCTGGCCCAAACTCAAAAAGTCTTGAAAGCAGTCCCGCTCCGGCACATTGCCCGCGCGAATAAACCCCACAAATCAAGCGGATACAAATCGGCGCAATGTTAAAGAAAATGCCATTTTGATACAAGGCAAAGACCTGGGAGCACCGGAAACCGCGTGGTGAAACAGCGACAAACCGGGCAAAATCCGTCTAGATTCGCGATTCGCGCAAACTGCCGAGCAAAAAAAAGCCCGGCAGGTGCCGGGCCCAAAAAATTAACGCTTGGAGAACTGCGGCTTCTTGCGCGCTTTGCGCAGCCCCACTTTCTTACGCTCTACCTCGCGGGCGTCGCGGGTCACGTAGCCCGCGCTGCGCAGCGGTTGGCGCAGTCCCTCATCATACTGCATAAGGGCACGGGTGAGGCCGTGGCGAATAGCACCCGCCTGACCAAAGGAGCCGCCGCCTTTTACCGTGACATTGATGTCAAATTTTTCCACCATATCGACCTTTTCCAGCGGCTGGCGCACGATCATGCGAGCCACTTCACGGCCAAAGTATTCATCCAGGGCCCGACCATTCACGGTGATCTTTCCCTCACCGGGCACGACAAACACGCGCGCGGTGGAGGTCTTGCGGCGGCCGGTACCATAGTATTGAGTAGTTGCCATCAGAGTTATTCCCGTTTAGATCGCCAGTTCAACCGGCTGTTGAGCCGCATGAGGATGTACACTGCCGCTGTACACTTTCAACTTTCTGAACATGGCGCGGCCCAGCGGGCCCTTCGGCAGCATGCCTTTAACGGCGCTCTGAATAGTGCGCTCAGGGGCTTTCTCGATCAACTTCTCAAAGCTGATGGACTTGAGGCCGCCGGGGTAGCCGGAGTGGCTGTGATAGATCTTGTCTATGGCCTTGTTGCCGGTCACGCGGACCTTTTTGGCATTGATCACGATAATGTAATCGCCAGTATCCACGTGGGGCGTATATTCAGGCTTGTGCTTGCCACGCAGGCGGTGGGCGATCTCGGCAGAAATACGGCCGAGCGTCTTGTCCGCAGCGTCAACAATGTACCAGTCGCGTTTTACCGCTTCTGGCTTAGCACTGTAAGTCTTCATGTTATAAACACCTGTCTGTGCCCCCTGGATTGGGGGCCGTCCCACAAAAGAGCGCGGATAGTACAAAAGGCGTACTGGCTTTTCAAGCCATTTCCAACCTGGGCCGCCGTCCCGCCAGGCCTTATCAGGGCCTGTGCGCGCGCTCCAGGTACTCGCGGGAGCGCATTTCGAGCAGCCGGCTGACCGCCCGTTCAAACTCAAAGCGCAGGTGGTGCCCACCGTATAGCTGCTCAGCCGGTACCTCGGCAGAAACCACCAGCTTGACACACCGATCATAGAGCTCATCGACCAAATGGATAAAACGCCGTGCCTGGGCATCCATACGCGCATCAAACCTGGGGACCGCCGCCAGCAGTATGGTTTGAAACTCCCGCGCCAGCTCTATGTAATCATTCTGGGAGCGGGGACCATCACACAAGTCAGCAAAGTTAAACCAAGCGACATCATCCGCCACTTTCAGGGCCTGGATAGGTCGCCCCTCCACCTGCAGTTGCACATTGCTGCGCACCTCACAGCCATCCACACTCAACTGGGCAAAGCTATAAGCCAAGCTGTCCTCCGCCGCCCTATCCAGGGGCGTGTGGTAGAGTTCCAGTAGCTCCAGCGTACGCAACCGGTAATCGATGCCGCCGTCCACATTGACCACCTGGGTGTGGCGCTGGAGTAAATCGATGGCCGGCAGAAACCGCGCTCTTTGCAAGCCATCCCTGTAGAGTCCCTCAGGCTCAATATTGGAAGTGGCCACCAGGGTCACACCCCGACTAAACAACGCCTCGAGCAAGCCCGCCAGGAGCATGGCATCGGCAATATCTGACACAAAGAGTTCGTCAAAGCACAACACTTGAACCCGACGGGCAATCTTGTCAGCCACCTTATCCAGCGGATTCTTTTCCCCCGCATACTCTTTCAAATCCCTGTGCACCTGGCGCATAAAGCGATGGAAATGTGTGCGTTGTTTCTGTGCAAATGGCAGAGATTCAAAAAAAGCATCCATCAGATAGGTCTTGCCCCGGCCGACCCCGCCCCAGAAGTAGAGCCCCCTTTCCGGCACCGCTGCATTTCTGCGCAACCGCGACAGCAGACGGGCAATAGCACCCCGCTCGGCCCGGGCAACCAAGCGCAGGTACAGATCCTGCAACGCCTGCACCGCTGCCTGCTGGGATAGATCCAGGGTAAAATCCGGGCGCTGCAAATCACTTTCATAACGCTCAAGGGGGGAAGCTAATGGCGGTCTGGCAGACAACATAGAGGAAAAGATCTTCAACAACGGGTTTATCGGCGCGCACTCTATCAAATACCCGGCAAAGACGCCTAGGTGCCGGCACCCTGAAGCCGAAATAATACCGGCTCTGCTTAGCCGGAAATTGGCGATAATCCGGGACTGGTGGCTGACCTTTGTGCCGACATTGGCCAACCAGTTTAATTGTCGGGTGAATAATCACGTATACTGGACCCATTAACATGGAGTTGGGGGTTGCCTCTGGGAACATCCCCCAAGTCATGGAGCGAAACACCAGCCCGATGGCGACCGTTTCAATGCTCGACCCGGAGCGACGGGGCCTATAAGGACAAGTTGAGGAGGTAGTAAGTGCACTCTACATCGGTATTAATTCTAGTTGGCATCCTCGGCCTGACACTGGGTGCCTTTCTGGCATTACTGACAGTCCGCGGGCGTACCAGTGTTGAGCGTTCCCAGGAGCTGGAGCAACGTCTGCAAGAAGCCAATGACAAGCTCCGAGACTTCCAACTCCAGGTCAACGAGCACTTTGACCAGACCGCCCAACTGGTCCACAACCTCACTGAAAGCTACAGGGACGTGCACGAATACCTGGCCAATAGCGCCCTGCGCCTCTCCAATCAGGATATCGGACGGCAAATGCTCGAAGCCGGCAGCGGCAAGCTGCAGAATGACGATAGTCAACTGAAGGATATGAAACCACCCCGGGATTGGGCGCCAAAAGAGCCGGGCACCAAAGGGACCCTGGCCGAGGATTACGGCCTGGACAAAGAGGCCCACGCCGGAAGCTGAGCGGCTGCCCCCATGCCTGGAACAGGGACGGAGCGACCCGGACTACAAACAAAAAAGACGGGGATCAACCCGCCTTTTTTGTTTGCGCCCTTACAGGCTTTGGTAGTAATCCATCAGGATTTTAGCCACTTCCGGGCGGGAGAATTCCGGCGGAGGTGCAATACCGCCCCCGAGCATTTCGCGCACCTTTGTGCCGGACAGGAGAATAAAATCCTCCCTGGAGTGATCCGGTACATCGCGCATCATCACGACTTTATTCAGCTTCTTTGAGTAGGCTGTGTGATCGGCGCGAAAAATCTCGATCTCCAAGGCGCCTTCGGGGACTTGTTCGTCGAAGATAGTCTGTGCATCAAAGGCTCCGTAGTAGTCACCCACACCAGCGTGATCACGACCGACAATCAAATGGCTGCAGCCACAGTTCTGACGAAATACAGCGTGCAGTACCGCCTCGCGCGGGCCAGCATAGAGCATATCGAAGCCGTAACCGGTTACCATCACCGTATTTGCGGGGAAATATAGCTCTACCATCTTGCGGATAGAGGCATCGCGCACCGGGGCGGGAATATCCCCCGGCTTTAACTGTCCCAGCAGCATGTGGATCAACACACCCTCTGCCCCCACGCTCTCCAGGGCCATTTTGCACAGTTCTTCATGGGCGCGGTGCATGGGATTGCGGGTCTGGAAGGCGACAACCCGGCTCCAGCCACGCTCAGTAAATTCATTGCGGATTTCAACCGCTGTGCGAAAGGTATCCGGAAAATCATTCTGGAAATAGCTGAAATTAAGCACCTCAATGGGGCCGGAAATCAGCTTGCGACCTGTTGACTGAAAAGTCGCCACACCGGGATGCTGCTTGTCCAGGGTCCCAAATACCTGTTTGGCCATCACGTCCACTTGCTCGCTGGATAGGGTTTCAATGGCTTCCACATCCATCACCGCCAGCACCGGGTTTCCTTCAACATTCGGGTCGCGCAATGCGATACGGGAGGCCCCTGCAATCGCACTAGTTTCCTCCACGAGATTTAAAATGGGCACCGGCCAGAACAAACCATCCACCGTGCGCAGTGTCTCCGCCACACTCAGGGCATCCGCCAGATTCATAAAGCCGTGCAAGGGATTAAAGTAGCCTGCACCCAGCATCACGGCATTGGCGGCAGCGGCAGAACTAACCACGATAGAGGGCAACGACTCCGCCTCATGCATTAACCGGTGATGCCTCTCACTGTCATAGACAAAGCGCGGCTGCAGCTCAACACTGCCGTGGGGGCGAACAAGGGACATTCTGGTCTCCAAAAACTAAAGTTACCGGTTAATCTTAAATTTTCGACCGGCCATTATACGCATCCATTCAAGCACACCAATGCCACGCCCATACAAAATGTGCCCGCATACTATGGGATGACAATACTGTGCTGTGGACGAGTCCCCAAGCGGAATGTCAGTGGCACCGCAACTTGCGAATGGCAACCAAGCGGCCGTGTCCCGGCTGCCACAAAACAGCCTCCCCTCGACAGCAACACCCTATTCCCAGCGAATCCTTGTCGAGACGTGTGTATAATCGGCACAAGGAGGAGTCGAGAGTGTCGCAAAATCGCTTTTTACAGGACTGGGTCCTACCCGTGTTGGTAGGCGTTGTCGTAGCAGCCCTGTTACTGGTTGTATTTCCGCAATTGCGCGGCCGTACACCCTCCCCTGCAACGGAAGATTGGCAAGGACCAATATCCTATGCCCGCGCGGTGAATCTCGCCGGCCCCGCGGTCGTCAATATCTATACCCGTACTGCCGTGCCACAACGGCGGCACCCCCTTTTTAACGATCCCCTGTTCCGCCGGCTGTTCGATAATATGAATGTGCCCCAGCGGGAACGCATGCAATCCAACCTGGGCTCCGGAGTCATCGTCAGCGATACGGGCTATATCCTCACCAATCACCATGTGGTCGATCAGGCTGACGCCATCGTCATCCTGCTGGCTGACGGCAGAGAGGCGCAGGCACGGCTGGTAGGTAGCGATGCAGATTTTGACCTGGCGGTGTTGAAGATCGAACTTACCGATCTCACCTCAATCGCCGTCGGGAAGCCGGAAACCGCTCAGGTGGGGGATGTCGTTTTGGCCATAGGCAACCCCTTTGGAGTTGGCCAGACAGTTACTCAAGGAATCATCAGCGCCAAGGGGCGCCACCTGGAAAGCTCTGGCAGGGGGGGATATTTCCAGAACTTTCTGCAAACAGACGCCGCCGTAAACCCTGGCAACTCCGGTGGCGCCCTGGTTGATTCACAGGGACGTCTGCTGGGGATCAATACCTCAATCCTCAACCAGTCCGGCTATTCCGGGGGGATCAGTTTCGCCATCCCCGCCAATATCGCCTTTAAGGTGATGCAGGACATTATTACCTACGGCCGGGTGGTACCCGGCTGGCTCGGCATAGAGGCCAGTGCTATCAACCCGCAGAGGGCCAGGGAACTCAACCTGAACCCAGCGGCTGGGGTCATGGTCACAGCCATCTACAATGAAGGCCCCGCCCACACTGCAGGACTCAGGCCGGGGGATGTCATTACACATATTGACGGTCTCCCAATCGGCGATGGCAAGCGGGGCGAGGCTACAATGGCAACCTTGCGACCAGGCGACACGGTCTCCATCACTTTTGTTCGCGACGGTTCCGCACATACCGTGGAAGCAACGGTCTCAGTCAAACCCAAGCCATCCACTGCCACGGATTAACCACTGAGATTTTATTATGCGCGCAGTATCCCTGGCCCTGCTTCTGATACTGGCCACCGCCCCGGCCAAAGCTGACGACCAGCAGAAACTTGAGCAGCTTCTAACCCACTTTCTCAGTCACGCTGCCAGCGATGCGGAAGTCCACCGCCGCTTTTGGGCCAAAGAGCTGGTCTATACCAGCTCAGCGGGCAAACGATTCGGTAAGCGCCGGCTTATGCAGGGATTGGAAAACCCAACCAGTGATCCGGTATCCGTGCGCTACACCGCCGAGGATATTGATATCCGTCTGTTGGGAGACACCGCCATTGTGGCATTCAGATTGCTGGCCAATGACAGCGCCAGCGGGGAAGCCAGCCACTATTTCAACACCGGAACCTTCGTCAAACGAAAGGGAGAGTGGCGCGCACTTGCCTGGCAAGCCACCAAAATTCCGCACAAAGACTGAATCCATCAGGGATCGACGTGAAAACTGTACAAAGGGATCAAAACGCTATTGGCCCGGCAATCCAATAGGTTGGACCAATACGGCTCAGGGCGTTGCCGCCACCGGTCGGCGCGAGTCCTGGAAGTACGAGCGACGCCTCGCAGTTACGCCAGTCATTCAAAGGCGACGGCAAGTACCCAACAGGTCATAGAGGGCTGGCTCAATTGTCGGATGCATTGCGCTTTATGCGAAAAGCTGCGGAGCGCGCATGGGCCTCGAAACCCTCGCCGCGGGCGAGCGTGCCGGCCACACGTCCCAGTTTGTCGGCGCCCTCCGCGGAACAATAAATAATGGAGCTGCGTTTCTGAAAATCATACACCCCCAACGGGGATGAGAAGCGGGCAGTACCGCTGGTCGGCAGCACATGGTTGGGGCCCGCGCAGTAGTCCCCCAGTGCTTCCGCACTATAGCGGCCGAGGAAGATAGCCCCGGCATTGCGTATCTGGGGCAGAAAGCGCTCGGGGTCGGCGACAGAAACCTCAAGGTGCTCCGGGGCTATACGATTTGAAAGCTGTATGGCCTCCTCCAGCGAGCCAACCTGTATCAGAGCCCCCCGTTCGACCAGGGATTTCTGTGCGATCTGCGCCCGCGGCAGATCGCTCAGCAGGCGTTGCAGCGAAGCCGCCACCCTATCGAGGAATTGTGCATCCGGGCACAGCAAAATCGACTGCGACAGTTCATCGTGCTCGGCCTGGGACAACAGGTCCATGGCAATCCAGTCTGGATCAGTGGCGCCGTCACAGATCACCAGTATCTCCGATGGCCCTGCGATCATATCGATGGCCACACGGCCAAACACTGCGCGCTTGGCAACAGCCACAAAAATATTGCCGGGACCGACAATTTTGTCCACCGCAGCAATAGTCTCGGTTCCATACGCCAGTGCCGCCACCGCCTGGGCACCACCGATGGTATACACCTGATTGACACCGGCAATCGCCGCAGCCGCCAGAACCAGATCGTTCAATTTCCCATCCGGCGCCGGCACCACCATATTCACACACTCAACGCCGGCAACCTTTGCCGGAATGGCATTCATCAATACCGAGGAGGGATAGGAAGCCTTGCCGCCGGGGACATAAATCCCCACCCGCGCCATCGGGCTAATCTGCTGCCCCAGCACCGTGCCATCGGCCTCGGTGTAGCGCCAGGATTTTTGCACCTGGTGTTCGTGATAGTCCCGCACCCGCCGGGCAGCGACTTCGAGCGCTTCACGCTCCTCCGGGTTGATGCGCTGCAGGGCCGCATCCAGTTCGGCCGATGTCACAGCAAAGTCACCTGCCCGAACCAGCTCACGGCGATCAAAGCGGTTGGTGTATTCGATAACGGCGGCATCGCCGCGGCTGCGTACCTGTTGCAGTATCTCCGCAACCGAGGACGCCACCGCATCGCTGGCAACCGCTTCCCAGACAAGCAATTGGTCCAGTTGCGCATCAAAGTTTTTTTCCGCTGTGCTCAACCTGCGAATGGATTTACTTGTCATGGTATCTGAAAAATTTCTATCCCTGGGTGCGGGTGATTGCCATTGCCAGCTTTTCAATCAGGTCGCTGATCGGGTGGTATTTCATTTTCATGGCGGCCTTGTTAACGATAAGGCGGCTGCTGATATGCGCAATGATCTCTCGCGCTTCGAGGCCGTTGGCCTTAAGGGTGTTGCCACTGTCCACGATATCGACGATTTCATCGGCCAGACCCATCAGCGGGGCCAGCTCCATGGCACCGTACAATTTGATGATATCGACCTGGCGCCCATTGGCGGCGTAATGGCGTTTGGCACTCTCTACAAACTTGGTTGCCACCCGGATTCGGCCATTGGGTAACTCCGTCCCCTTGAGACCGGCCGTCATCAAGCGGCAGCGGGCGACCCCGAGATCCAGAGGCTCATAGAGGCCATCGGAGCTGTGCTCCAGTAAAGTATCCTTGCCCGCCACCCCCATATCCGCTGCACCATGCTGGACATAGGTGGGTACATCCACACCCCGCAGGAGAAGCAGGCTCACGCCCTCACACTGGGTGGGGAAAGTCAGCTTGCGACTCTTTGTGAGATCCTCCAAGGGCGCCAGCCCAGCCGAGGTGAGTAGCGGCAGGGTTTCCCTCAGGATTCTGCCCTTGGTTAAGGCGATGGTGATTGGCATGGTCATTGGTATTTCTGCACCGATTTCTCGATTGTTCGCCGCCTCCGCAGTACACAGGCTGGCTCTGCTTTATAAGTGCCTAACCGGCCAGGCGGCGGATATTCGCCCCCAATTGCTGTAATTTTTCCTCGATGCACTCATATCCCCGATCGATATGGTAGATGCGATCGACAATGGTCGTCCCCTCGGCAACTATACCCGCTATGACCAGACTCGCCGAGGCGCGCAGGTCAGAGGCCATCACTGGAGCGCCTTTGAGCTTTTCTACCCCGGTGACAATCGCAGTATTGCCCTCCAGGGTAATATCCGCCCCCATGCGGTTCAGCTCGTGTACCTGGATCAGGCGATTTTCAAAGATCGTCTCCACCACCGCACCCTTCCCCTCAGCTACGGCATTCATGGCGGTAAACTGCGACTGCATATCTGTGGGAAATGCCGGATAGGGGGCTGTGCGAAAGCTGACCGCTTTCGGACGGTTGCCTTTCATATCCAGCTCAATCCAATCCTCTCCACAGCTCAGGTGCGCACCGGCCTCCTCGAACTTGAGCAGTACCGCATCGAGAATATCCGCACGGGTATGCAGCAGGCGCACTTTTCCCCGCGCTGCGGCAGCGGCTGCAAGAAAGGTCCCAGTTTCAATGCGATCCGGCATCACCGTAAAGGTGCAGGGATGCAACTTGAGAACACCGTGGATACGCAAGGTATCGGTACCCACCCCCTCAATCTGCGCACCCATGGCAATCAGGAATTCCGCCAGATCGACAATTTCGGGTTCCCGTGCAGCGTTGTGTAACACGGTTGTGCCCTCAGCCAGCACGGCAGCCATCAACAGGTTCTCTGTACCGCCAACAGTGACTTTCTCCATCACGATATTGGCGCCTTTCAAATGGCCATGGGAACGCGCACGTATAAAGCCGCCGTCTATGGTGATTTCCGCACCCATGGCCTCCAGGCCCTTGAGGTGGATATCCACAGGACGGCTGCCGATGGCACAGCCCCCTGGAAAGGAAACATTGGCCACACCGTGACGTGCGAGCAGGGGACCCAGCACAAGAATCGACGCGCGCATGGTTTTCACCAACTCGTAGGGCGCGGTCAGATCATTGACCGGACGGGGGTCAATCTCGACCCCCAGTTGTTCATCGACTGTGACATCACAGCCCATACAGCGCAGCAGCGTGATCATGGTGGTGATGTCATTCAAGTGTGGCAGATTGCGAATATGTACCGGCCCATCCGCCAACAGGGCCGCAGCCAAGATAGGCAGTGCGGAATTTTTCGCACCAGAGATTCGCAATGTTCCGGACACCGGGCTGCCGCCCTCGATTAATAACTTATCCATTCGGTCTCTTATTTGGGACGCCGCGCGTTTCAAGGCGACAGGTTAGCGACCGGCTTCTTCCGGGGTCAGGGTCTGCATCTGAACGGCGTGCAAGGTGCCATCGGCAATCTTTTCGCTGAGCGCTGCATATACCAGCTGCTGCTTTTTTAAACGGGTGAGGCCTTCGAAGGCACTGCTCACCACGGTCACCACAAGGTGGCTACCTTCAAAGGCGACATTCACAGCACTCTCGGGGATATGCCCCTCAATCAGGGCTTTGATTTCATCAGGTTGCATAGGCGGATTTGAGTTGAAGTAAAAACGGTACGCAAGTGTACTTGATTCACGCAGGACACGCAGCAGAGCGCCCCGATGCCCGCCAGTTAGCTCACTTGATCGGCAACATCCTGCGCTGCGGACCAACTGGAAATCACCTTGTCGATATCGCCATGGGTCCGCATTGACTGGGCAAACTGACTGCGGAAGGTTTTACCCAGATTGACCCCGTTGAGAATGACATTGATTAGCTTCCACTGCCCGGCGCGATTGCGCACCAGGGTATAAGACACCTTGGTAATCCCCTCTTTACTGCGCACCTCCTGTAGGACATTGACCCGGTTTCTGGTGGGAACTGTTCCCGGATTCACCACTTTCACATCCAGATCACCAAAATTCGCCACTCCACGGGCAAATGTTGCCACCAGATCCCGACGGAACGTACTGGTAAAACGTGAGCGTTGGCTCGCCGTAGCCTGTTTGGCATAGCGCCCCATAACACCGATCGCAATAAAATCAAAATCCACAATTGGTATCAGTACATTCTCTACCGCGTTGTAATACCGCTGTGGGTCACTATTGGCATATGGCGCATTCGAGCGAATCACATTCAACAATTTTTGGGATACCCCTTCGATCACCACATAGGGGTTTTGAGCGGCCTTCGCTGCGGGGCTCAGCGCAGCTACCAAGAGTGCGCAGAGCGCATACTTCAGCCACTGTGACAAACCACGTCGCTCAATCCAAAATGATGTGTTCACAAAGGGTCTCCCGTTATCCAATTTTTCCTTGGACGCAAACAGCGTAAATAAGTGCCATATCGATATTGCCGTCCGGTGCCTCAGAAGAAGCGCTTTGACGTTCGTCCATTGAATGACAAAGCTGACAGCAGCGGCGGCAGACTATACCATGGCCGCGCCTGAAGGTGTGGGGGGTGTACTGGAATGTCATTTGACCACCCCTCCCGGTTGTCTGGCCGGTTTCCGTGCCAGAAACCCGCTAATAATATAGATTAGCACGACAACAGAAGAGCAGGAGAGGGGAAGCCGGCCAGCTGGGAATCGGTATCCAAAAACCGTACGATGCCGGTGGCAAAGACTGATAGGGCGATCACAAGATGGTCACTATACAATCTGGCAGTCCAACAGGTCTTCCACGATTGATTGGGTTGCCACTTTTTGAAAACTGTCGCAGCTAGGGGTGATGCAGGTATTTCCGGGGTTTTCACAGATCCCGGAGCAGTGGCGACATTTTCCTGTGCTGCATCGTTTCCGCAGCCTATCCGGCTGAAGGATTACTATTTGTACAGGCCTTGCGTAAAGTAGGTAAACGTTAAGTAACCAGAGGCATTCGATGACCCAGGATCTAATATTGCAGGCGGGACGCCGCACCGTTCGCATGGAAACAGAGGCCGTAGCCGGACTGGAAAAAAGAATCAATGGCGACTTCCAACGCGCCTGCGAGATGATCTTGCAGTGCCCTGGCCGCACCATCGTGACTGGCATGGGAAAATCCGGGCATATTGGCCGCAAGATGGCCGCAACCCTGGCCAGCACGGGTACGCCGAGTTTTTTCGTACACCCGGGCGAGGCCAGCCACGGGGATCTGGGAATGATTACCCGCGACGATCTGGTTGTCGCAATTTCCAACTCGGGCTCCTCGACAGAAGTGCTCACCCTGCTGCCGCTGCTGAAGCGGCTTGGCATCCCGATGATAAGCATGACTGGCAAGACCGACTCGCCTCTGGCACAGGCTGCCGAGGTCAATCTGGATATCTCGGTACAAACGGAGGCCTGCCCACTCAACCTGGCCCCAACGTCCTCTACAACCGTCACCCTCGTGATGGGTGATGCATTGGCAGTGGCCCTGCTTGAGGCCAGGGGGTTTACCGCCGAGGACTTTGCTTTTTCCCACCCTGGGGGAGCCCTGGGGCGACGCCTGCTACTCAAGGTTGAGGATGTGATGCACGCCGGGGAAGAGCTGCCCCGAGTGCACCCGGAAACCTTGTTGTCCAGGGCTCTCCTGGAAATGACCAGCAAGGGTTTTGGCATGACTACGGTTGTCGACCACAGCGGGGAATTACTGGGTGTATTCACCGATGGCGACCTGCGCCGCGTAATCGATCAGAAAGTGGCACTTGACAAGGCAACCATGGCGCAAGTGATGAGCCGACGACCGAAGACAGTTTCCGCCGAAACCCTGGCCGCGGAAGCGCTGCGCATTATGGAGGATTACAAAATCACCGCCCTTGTTGTGGAAGATGCAGCACATTTTCCGACCGGCGTATTACATATGCACGATATACTGCGCGCCGGCGTCATCTGAGATACACACACGTACACGGAGCGGAAAAATAACCTACAAGGAATATTCCGGTGACCCCAGAAGAACGATTAAATAACGCATTGAAAAGCATTCGCTGGCTGGTAATGGATGTGGACGGAGTCCTTACCGACGGCAAACTCTACTTCGACAACAGCGGTAATGAACTCAAAACCTTCAACTCCCTGGATGGACACGGTATAAAAATGCTGCAAAAATCCGGTGTGCATGTGGCCATTGTTACCGGCCGACGCAGCAGTGTGGTGGAGCGCCGCGCCCACGACCTTGGCGTCAGCAAATTGATCCAGGGTCGCGAGGACAAATTTGATGCCCTACAGGAGCTTTTGGCCGATGCACCCTGCCGGCTTGAGGATATCGCCTATATCGGCGACGACTATCCCGATCTTCTGGTCATGACGCGCGTTGGCTGCCCTATTGCCCCCCCTAATGCTGCTCAACCGGTACGCGAGCACGCCCTCTGGATCACGGATGCCTGCGGCGGTGAGGGAGCTGTGCGCGAAGCTTGTGATCGTATCATGCAGGCTCAGGGTACATTTGCTGCGGCGCTTGCCCCCTACCTTGGAGAAGAGTGATGCGCCGCACCTGGCTGCCATTGCTTATGGTGATACTGCTGATCAGTGCGGGGCTCTGGTTCTCTGAAAGTCCGCCAGAGCAGTTGCTGGGCATTCGTCCCACGCCCCAGCAGCAGGACCGTGCCGCCGAACTCATTATTCGCGACGCTAAGACCCGGCACTTTGATCAAGAGGGAAACCTGGCCTACCGGGTGGATGCCCAGCAGATTACCTACTACCAGTTCAAACCCCGTGACCGGGCCGACCTGACCGAGCCGCGCCTGCTCTTTTACGAGGATGACCAGCCAAAGTGGCACACCGAATCTCGGCGGGGTACGGCTTACAATCGCGGTGAACGGGTGGTTCTAGACGGAGAAGTGGTCATTGATGAACTACCCGCCCCAGGTGGTATCAAACTGGAAACACCCAGTATGACCATCCTGCCAGACAGGGAGTTCGCCGAAACCGACGAAGTTGTTAGTATCACCTCCGGCCCCAACCGCACTACCGGCAAGGGCATGCGCGCCTACCTGAATGAAGACCGGGTGGAAATCCTATCCGATGTTAAGAGCAGCTATGACACCAACTAATCTATTCCGTCACCTGTACAAGATTTCCACCGCTGCGACCCTGATATTCCTCACCGCAGCGGTCTATGCATTACCCGAGGACCGTGAGCAGCGCGTCAATATTAAATCCGACGCGATGAATGCCGCTTTGAGCAGCAACCTGGTCGTTTACAGCGATAACGTCATCATTACCCAAGGCTCCCTACAAATACGCGCAGATCGTGTCGAGGTCTACTTCACCCCCGACAAAGAGGTCCAACGCGTCATCGCTGAGGGAAAGCCCGCTCACTTCGAACAGAAGATCCTCGAAGGGGAAAACCCCGTCAAGGCGCGCGCCCGGCGCATTGAGTATTCTGTCAGCTCGGAAGAGCTTTATCTTACCGGCGAGGCCCTTGTAGACCGGGATGGTAATACTCTGGCAGCCGAAAAGATCAACTATGACCTCACCACCGAGCAAATGAGCGCCCGGGGGCAGACCGGCAAGGGCCGCGTGGAGATGATCTGGAAGCCGGAAAAGAAAGAGAGCCCTGACAACGGGAGGAGAGGCCAATAGATCCCGACCCGGGCCTGGATACAGCACCAAATAACTGCCAAACCTTTATCGGAGGGCACTCTGTGCCCACGGCAAGGAAAGATTTCGGAACACACTATGCCAACGCTCAAAGCGTTACACCTCGCCAAGCAATACAAGAAAAGAAAAGTCGTTCAGGATGTCTCCGTCAGCGTCACCAGTGGCCAGATAGTCGGCCTTCTGGGCCCCAATGGTGCCGGGAAAACCACCTGCTTTTACATGATCGCCGGCCTGGTCCGGGCCGATACCGGGCGGGTATTAATCGATGATGAAGACATCACCGGCCTCCCCATGCACGGTCGTGCACGCAAAGGGATCGGCTATTTGCCCCAGGAGGCCTCGGTATTCCGCCGCCTGTCAGTGCGCGACAATATTCTCGCCATCCTTGAGACCCGCAAGGACCTGCCCCGCTCTGAACGCCAGCGGCAGGCCCAGGCACTGCTCAAAGAGTTCAATATTGCCCATATCGAGCACAGCCTGGGTATGGCCCTATCCGGCGGGGAACGCCGCCGGGTGGAGATCGCCCGGGCACTCGCCACAAACCCCAGGTTCGTCTTGCTGGACGAACCCTTCGCCGGGGTGGACCCGATCTCGGTCAACGATATCAAAGACATTGTTCGCCACCTGCGCGATAGGGGCATCGGTGTCCTGATCACCGACCACAATGTGCGCGAAACCCTCGATATCTGTGAAACCGCCTATATCGTCAGCGAAGGCCATATTATCGCCGCCGGCACCCCGGACGAGATACTCGTCAACCAGCAGGTACGTGAGGTCTATTTGGGACACGAATTTACCATCTAGAGAAAAGCTGCCACTTTTACGATCGAATCCCGCGTATGGCAGGATTTATAGGCACGTTTATTGCTTGTGTTATCCTGGGAAGCGGGGTAGTCTGCGCCATTTCGGGTAACTTTTGCTGAATACCGGCCACCTCGGTTTGTAGCGCCCCCAAATATGAAGCAGTCTCTTCAGCTTAAACTCGGCACCCAGTTGACCATGACTCCGCAGTTGCAGCAGGCAATACGCCTATTGCAACTGTCGACCCTGGACCTGCAACAGGAAATCCAGGCCGCTCTGGACGGCAATCCAATGCTGGAGGTCGAGGCTGACGAGGCCCTTTCAACAGTCAGCGTCGCAGAAAGTAACACCCAACAGGAGCGAACAGCTGACTCAGAGAGCGCAATCGCCCCCTCCAGTGGTGAGCACGAAATCGGTGAAGACAACTGGAGCCAGAATATTCCCGACGAGTTACCACTGGACTCCCGCTGGGATGACATCTACGGCAACTACAGTAGTGGCGTCGACGGTGACAAAGTAGATATTGAGCACAATGCCGCAGGAAGCAGTTTACAGGATCATCTGCACTGGCAGCTCAACCTCACCACACTATCCCGACACGACAAGCTGATTGGCGAAAACCTGATTGATGCGATCAAGCCCTGCGGAATGCTGGGCACTTCCATTGCACAGATCACAGCCTCACTCCATGCTGATGAGGACGAGGTCCTCGCCGTGCTCAAAGCGATCCAACAGTTTGAGCCCACTGGCTGCGGCGCGCGCAACCTGCAGGAATGCCTGCTGCTGCAGTTGCAGCATTTTCCAGCCGCTACGCCCTGGCTTCAAAAGGCCAAGGACATTATCGAACGCCATCTCGAACTGCTCGGCAAACGGGACTTCCGCCAACTGAGCCGGCGCACAAACCTCAGTGAAGCCCAGTTGGGCGCGGTGATTCGCCTGATCCAAACCCTAAACCCCACCCCCGGGGAGCGCTATGGCAGAGAGGAGACCGCCTATGTCATTCCCGACATCCTTGTTACCCGCAAAGGGCCGCGCTGGCAGGTCGACTTGAATGGGGAGATCACCCCGAAAATCCGTATTAACAATCACTATGCCGCCCTGGTCAGACGTGCAGACAATTCCACAGAAAACAGCTTCCTGCGCGACCATCTCCAGGAGGCGCGCTGGTTTTTGAAGAGCCTGCAGAGCCGCCACGAGACCCTGCTCAAGGTGGCGACCTGTATTGTTGAGAAACAGCGGGCATTTCTCGAAGAAGGCCCCGAGGCCATGAGGCCGATGGTACTGGCAGATATTGCCAAAGCCATCGGCATGCATGAATCCACCATCTCCAGAGTCACCACGCAGAAGTACATGCTGACTCCCCGGGGTGTATTCGAGCTCAAATACTTCTTCTCAAGCCATGTCAGCACCGATTCCGGCGAGGACGCCTCGTCAACAGCCATTCGCGCATTGATTCGCAAACTGATCGATACGGAAACCCCGCGCAAGCCCCTTTCCGACAATAAAATCGCCCAGAAACTCGACAAGCAGGGAATCAAAGTGGCACGCCGCACAGTAGCAAAATACCGGGAATCCATGGGAATCCCCTCTTCCAGTGAGCGCAAACGCCTGACCTGACCTGCTACCACCCGCTCTTAACGGCAATGCTGCCCGTTGCCGGACCTATCACAATGCCAAACCCGCCCCGATTGTTTATATGACTTAAGGATTTCATGCAGTCACAAACTGATTGGCGTCCTGTCTGTTCAATCCCCAACCGAAACCCAAACTTTGAGTGTATCCTTCCATTCTGACCCACTTCCTAGTAGGGTTGCGGCCCGAAAGGTAGCCGCATGCCGGTAGGCGATGCACTCGGTAAGGAGAAATCCATGCAGATCAACATTAGTGGTCACCACGTCGATATCACCCCGCCCATGCGCAGCTACTGCGAAAACAAACTGGAAAAGCTGTCCCGACACTACGGCAAAATAACTAACGCCCAAGTTATCCTATCCGTTGAAAAACTGATCCAGAAAGCTGAAGCCCGGGTACATATCAATGGTCATGATCTCTGCGCCGGCTCAGAGGATAGCGACATGTACGCGGCCATTGATGCACTCACGGACAAACTGGATCGCCAACTCAAAAAGCACAAAGAGAAGTTGCAAAACCACCGCTGAATTATGACACTCGAAGCATTACTTTCACCCCGCCTCAGCCTTTGCCATCTGGCCGGGAGCAGCAAAAAGAAGTTACTGCTCAATATTGCCCAGGCGATCGCCGAACAATATCCACAACATGACGCCGATACCATCTTCAATCAGTTGATTGCCCGCGAGCGCCTGGGTTCCACCGGTATCGGGGATGGTGTCGCCATACCACACTGTCGCCTGCCTGGTTGCAGACATCCCATTGGGGTACTCTGCACCGTCAAACCTGCAGTAGATTTTGACGCTACAGATCGCCAATCCGTGGATTTACTGTTTGCCCTGCTGGTCCCCGAGGATGCAGAGCAACAACACCTTGAGACTCTCGCGGAAATCGCCGCTCTGTTTTCCGACAATCTGGTGAGGGATAAGTTAAGGCAGGCGAAAACCAGCGATGAACTCTATGCGCTGGCCATAGATAGCGCCGCCGCCGCCTGAACTGAACGCTAAACTTCAGCGCAAGTAACCCAACATCGGCGAAGCAATGATTCCGGTTTACAACCTCAGTGTGTCGACCTCACAAGGGGATACCCCATGCGCCTGGTGATTATCAGTGGCCGCTCCGGCTCCGGTAAAAGCTCCGCTCTTCAGTTGCTGGAGGACGTGGGATTTAACTGTATCGATAACCTGCCAGCCAGTCTGCTTCCCGAACTGGTCAAATGGGCAGGGGGCCAGCCGCCACAGGAAAATACCCGTTTGGGCCTGGGTATTGATGCCCGCAACCTGTGGCAGGATATCAAACAGGCGCCTCAGGTGATTGAATCCCTGCGTGCAAATGAAGTGCAGTGCGATGTGATCTATCTGGATGCGCGCGAGCCGATACTGGTGCAACGTTTCAGTGAAACCCGTCGCAAACATCCCCTTAGTAATAACTGCACCCATCTGCTCGAAGCGCTCAATCAGGAGAGGGAACTGCTCTCCCCCATCGCAGCCATGGCAGATATAGTGATCGACACAAGCAGCCTGAGCCTGCACGACCTGCGTGAATTGATAAAAAACCGCGTGGTGGGTAAACAGTCTGAGGGCATGGCCATTCTGTTCCAGTCATTTGGCTTCAAATACGGGGTACCGGTGGACGCGGATCTGGTATTCGACCTGCGCTGTCTGCCCAACCCCTATTGGGAGCCGGCCCTGAGAGAAAAAACCGGCCGGGACCCTGAGGTGATACAGTTTCTGCGCGCCCACCCAGAAACCGATAAGATGGAGGCCGATATCACCCGGTTCCTGCAACAGTGGCTGCCTTCCTACCAGAAAAGCAATCGTAGCTACACCTGTATCTCCATTGGCTGTACCGGCGGACGCCACCGCTCTGTGTATATGGTGGAACAATTGGCCAAAACCTTCTCACCGCAGTTCGACAGCTTGCAGATCCGCCATCGCGAGCAGCGGAGATAGCCACCCCAGTGCGTGAAAGCCCCCTATGCAAAAACAGCACCTCACCATTATCAACAAGCTTGGCTTGCACGCTCGCGCAGCCAGCAAACTTGCACAGGCTTCAGCGCGCTTTTCCTCCGATATCAAGGTGCACTGCCAGGGCAAGTCCGTCAATGCCAAAAGTGTGATGGCGCTGATGCTGCTGGCAGCGGGCAAGGGTACCGAGTTGGAACTGGAAATTAACGGCCCCGATGAAGATGAAGCGCTCAGCGCCATCTGCACTCTGATATCGGACCGCTTTGGCGAAGCCGAGTAGACTGCAAAGGCAGGCGGCTGGCTTGAGTCCCTCGAAGCACATAAAATCGCCACAGCTTTATCGCGGCGGCTGCCGCCTTCCCAACCACCGCAGTAAGGATTCGTTGTGTCCAGCCCACCCCAAGCCGAAATCAAGTTCCGTGCCCAAAACCAGCTGAGCACGCTGTTTGCCGCGCTCGATAGCGGCACAGGGCAGGAAGTACGGCGCATGCTCAAAACTCTGACACCCCAGAGCATCGCACAACTGCTGGAGAGTTCTCCCCCCCGCATCCGCCAGGTTCTGTGGGGCCTTATCGACCGGGATATCGAAGGTGAGGTGCTGCAGGAGCTCAGCGACGAGGTGCGCAGCCAAATCCTTAACACCATGGATACCGAGGAGATGGTGGAGATCATGGAGGGGTTGGATGCGGACGATATCGCCGACATCCTCCAGCAACTTCCCGAGCGCATCGTCGCAGAAGTACTCTCATCCATGAGCGAGACAGACCGCCTGCGGGTGGAGAGTGTGCTCGCCTACGATGAGAATACCGCCGGTGGCCTGATGGACACCAATACCATTTCCGTGCGCCCCAACCTGAGTCTGGATGTCGTCCTGCGCTACCTGCGCCGCCACGAACAACTGCCGGAATCCACGGACAGCCTGTTCGTGGTAAACCGCAAAGGGGAATATATCGGTCTGCTGCCCCTGTCAAAACTGCTTACTACAGATCCTTCAGTCACGGTGCGCGAGGTGGTCAATACCGATGTGGAACCCATCCCCGCGGACATGCCCGATACCGAAGTGGCCCGATTGTTTGAGAAATACGACTGGATCACGGCCCCGGTGGTAGATGAAGATAAACGCCTGCTGGGGCGTATCACCATTGACGACGTGGTGGATGTGATTCGCGAGGACGCCGATCACTCGCTGATGAGTCTCGCCGGCCTGGATGAGGAGGAGGACACCTTTGCCCCCGTACGACGCACCGCCCGCAGGCGCGCCCTGTGGCTGGGTATCAATCTGCTTACCGCCCTTCTCGCCTCCTGGGTGATCAGCCTGTTTCAGAATACCCTGGAGAAGGTGGTGGCCCTGGCTGTACTGATGCCCATCGTCGCCAGCATGGGCGGTGTGGCCGGCAGCCAGACACTCACCGTGGTTATCCGGGGCATGGCACTTGGGCAAATCGGTAAAAGCAATCTGAATTGGCTGCTCTCCCGGGAATTGGGTTCGGCCGCCCTGAATGCCCTGCTCTGGTCTCTGGTCATTGGACTGATTGCGGCCCTGTGGTTTGGCGACATACACATCGCCCTGATCCTTGTCGCAGCAATGGTGATCAATCTGATCACAGCAGCCCTGGCTGGAGCCATACTTCCAGTAGTACTGCGCGCCATACACATTGATCCAGCCCTCGCTGGCGGCGTGGCCCTGACAACTGTGACAGATGTTGTGGGTTTTATGTCCTTTCTCGGGCTCGCCACCTGGTACTTTGGCTAAATGAACAAACACCACCAGAGGCTGAGCAGAGCCGGGGTAGCCTCCGAAATAAACACACGGAATCCACAATGACCGAGTACGACGACCTGTCGAAGAGCAAAACCCAGATCAAGAAGGAAATGCACGAGCTGCAACGCCTGGGAGAACAGTTGACTGAACTCTCCAAGGCCCGCTTGGCCAAAGTGCCAATGGGTGAAACTCTGCGGGAAGCAATCATGACCTTCGCCCGCATCAAATCCAATGAAGCCCGCCGCCGCCAGATGCAGTACATCGGAAAATTAATGCGCAGTGCTGACCACCAAGCCATAAGCGCTGTTCTGAACAGGTTCAAGGAGCGGGACCAACGGCATCTGCCCTTCGAAAAAATGGCCGAGGACTGGCGCAATCGCCTCCTTGGAGAGGGCACCGGTACCCAGGGGGATTTTTTTAATCAGTATCCAGACGTGGACCACCAGCAATTGCGCCAACTGCTGCGGGACGCCAGCCGTGAGATTAAAAACGGCAAGCCCCCCACCAACCAACGCAAGTTGTTTCGCTATCTGCGGGATTTCTTTTCGCAAAAAGCCCAGGATTAGTCCGGGTATGGATACCGGGATGATCGGGCCTGAGTCGACACAGACCTTTGCGGATAAAAGATAGCGCTTTACCGGGCCAGGCAACGATTGCCAACCAGTCCCGCAGAAATCGGCACTACAGCTTTCTTTCAGCGGCCGGCTCGAAATCCAGTGCCAGGGAGTTCAGGCAATATCGCAGATTGGTCGGTGCGGGGCCGTCCTTAAAGAGATGCCCCAGGTGTTCACCACATTTGGACAATACTTCGGTGCGCCTCAAGCCCCAGCTGAAGTCATCTTTCAGAACAATATTTTCCGGGTAGGCCACATCCCAAAAACTGGGCCAACCTGTACCGGATTTATACTTTTGTGCCGAACTGAACACCGGCAGGCGACAACCGGCAGTGACATAAACCCCCTCTTCGTTGTTGTAGAGTAATTTACCACTAAACGCCCGCTCCGTATCTTTCTCCCAAAGCACCTTGTACCGGTCTTTCGGCAATAGTTGCTTCCAAACAGATTTTGGTATCTGCTCCAAATCTTTGCCTTCGCTGATGCGCACCTTGGCCTCATCCACTGTCATGGCCTGGGTTTGCCGCACATCGGCCTCAGAACAGGCTGAAACCGCCAGAACGGCAACCAGTAGTGGACCAAGTACTCGGGACTTCTCCATCGCGGAAACTCCTCTCTTCAATGTTTAGTCATTACCCCAGAGTTAGAGTGTGGCAGATGGTGCCAGTTCAATGGAAATACTGGCAGCCAATATCGGCGGGGGTTTCCCTGGCTGTTTCCCAAGGGGAGGCATACGGCATCGGGCAGTGCCCCTGTTGGCTGCAGGTTAGGGCAACCCATTGAAATGATAAAACCCCGACCAGTCGTGCAAGAGCGGCTATGCGCCCAGCCGAGGAAATTGCAACAGGTTACCGGGTGAACAAGGTGTCACGGAGCAATTACCGGCCGCCGCTGCCAGCTTACTCTTCTGGTGGAAGATTCTGTGGCTGCCCGGAGGTCACGTCCTCACGCTTGGCGCCATCGCCACCAAAGAGTCTGTCAAAACGAATTTGCGGCCCGGCCCAGTCACCGCTGATGCGATAACTGACACTGGCCATTTTATTGACCTGCTTCTTAAATGCTTTACTGATCAGGTAGACCCCCGCAGCGGCGGGAAGACCGCCGGCCAAAGCGGCCACCAGAGCGAGATTGTTGCCCACTGGCAGCGTTGCCACCAGGGTGAGATCCAGATCCTCTCTCAGTAAATTGACCCTGCCCGCCATCTGCAGCTCACTGGTGGGCCCCTCCACCTGAATCGGCACTGCGATCAACAACTGGCCATCCCCCTCGAAAACCACTTCACCGCGCACCCGGTCAAAGGCCATACCACTTTTGTAGAGGTCGGAGAAGTCCAGTCGCAAACGGCGCGCCCAGGTGTCAAAGTTAAACAGAGACAACAGACGCAACACCGTGGAGCCCGCTGTGCCTGTGGAACGCAGGAAGCGGCCGTCTCTGATGTCGATTTTTAATGCCCCTGAGAGCAGACTGCCCTTCACCTGGGCCGGCGAGCCATCCCAGCGCAAGGCGGTATCGAAGCTGGCGGATTTACTTTCGATCAGGGGCTGGTGTCCCATGGAGCGCTGGATATCGGCGAGATCATCGGCAACCAGGCGACCGATAAACTGGGAAGAGCTGTTGCCCTCAACATCGCGCATCCACATCAGCTGAGCGCCAAGGCGTGCCTCCCCGGTGCCGCGCCCCTCCAGGCGGAAGCCGCGTACCGCACCGCGAATATCACTCAATACGAGACGGTCCGATGAGGGCCGCACCTGAAAGGACCAGCGCCCCAGCGACTCATCCCCCAGTTGCAGGTTCTCTGTACTGAAGTCGATGGCCGGCAAACTGTCGAAATCAAAATCCCCCCAGGGATCCTCTCTCTTTGCAAAGAAGGGGTTCAGGGCAGGCGGACTACTATTGGTAAATTCCTCTTCTTTTTTCTTCGGGGCTGGTAACCGCAAATGGGCCAACTGTAAGCGCAGCGGCACCTCGTCACCCAGCACCCCGGAAACATTGCCCGCCGCCATTTCACTGTCGAAATCCAACTGCCATTTGGTGCCAACACTTTGCCCAGTGATATGGATATGTTCAATATCAACCGCGCCCAGCTGCAGGCGGTCAGTGCTGAGATCCAGGCTAACCGGTAGCGATGTGGGCGTATTTTTTACAACAGCGCCGCCGTCATGGACGGCACATTTCGGACTCTGGTCAGATATACAGTTTGCACTCACTGCCCCAGCCAGATCAGATGAGGTGACCCCATCCTTGAAATAGACATCCAACCGCTTTTGCCAGCGCGGCAAATCGATACTGGATATATCTCCAGTGACTACCAGCCCCCGCTGTGCGGGTAGTTCTGCCTCGGCGTTCAGAGCGATAGCAGCGCGGTCCAGAACGCCCTTCACCACCCAGAACTGCCCCTGCAGGTGCTCACCATAATCCAGGTGGAACAGGCTGCCCTGCGCGCCAATCGGTGCGCGCAGTACGAAATTTGTCTCGTCCTGGGCCGCTTTTCCCAGCGGCTCCGGCAGGTTGACCGCCACACCGGCCAGGTTGGATGTCAGCTCGAAAACCGCAGCGTATGGCGCGCCCTTTTCTTTAGCGGGAATAGTGACCAATGCCTGGTAATCCAGGACACCATCCAGCCAATGCAGCTCCGGCCGTCTGCCCCAGGCGGTGATAGACTCAGCGGTAGCGCTTCCATCCACAACAATCTGGGTATCGCGCAAATTCCCCTCGCCAAAATGGCGGATATGTGCCGCGACCGGCCGTCCCCAGAGTTTTCCATCCAGCCGTGTGCCGACGAGCCCGTTACCGCTGTCATAGACGATATCCCCGTTCAACGCTTTGGTGTGCAGTCGCAGGTCTTGCATCTGCAGCTCCCCATTGTGCAATCGCAATTCAACCCGCTGACTGGGAGACAGGGCACCGTCTCCAAGGGGCTGGGACAGGCTGATCCCCCCTTTGAGATCACCCGTCATTTTCCAGTCATCAAAGGCACTGCCCAATTGTTGGCGCAGTGGCGATTCCCGCAACAGGCGCAAGCCATCAGCAGCAGGGCCCGATAACTGGGCCTTAACATCCAACTGGGAACCTTTATCAGGCAGTGGTGTGACCCCTACAAGAATGTCACTGGCATCGATACCCCAAAGTTTGGCCCGGTTGGCATTGACCAGTACGATGCTGTCATTGACCAGCAGGCGACCCTCTGCGCCCCTCACAGAGGGCCAGTCGTGTGCATATTTCAGGTTGCCATCGGCAAAGTCTGCCATCAGTTGCACAGTCTGGCGCTTGTTATGCGTCCCCAGTGCCCTCAGGGCATCCCTTTTACCTTCTTTTGGATAGCTGCTGCCACGGTAGATAAATGCGGCACTCTCCACGCGTCCCGGATTGTTCGTACCCAAGCCCTTAATTAACCAGTTGCGCAGATCTTCACTGACCGTCTTGGGCACCAACTGTTCCTGTGCCGTGACGGGCGCATCGCGCAGCGACAGGGCCAGAACAAAATCCGTTGCGCGGCTTTGCGGGTGAAAGGGCAGTGTCAGCAAAAACTGCCCCTTGACCTCACCCAGAACACTGTCCAGCTGCAGAGGCCCCGAAAGCACGCTGACCTCGTTCGCTTCCTTTTCCACAGCCCAAGCCACAGTGCCGCTGGCGCGCTCGAAAGAGAAAGCGCTGGCGTACAAAGTGGGAAAATCGACCCCCAGTGTAGTGCCATCCAGTTCCACCCGGCCGTCAGCACCATCAAGTTCCAGATAGCCACTCAGATCAGACACCGCAGGGGCGCCCCGGAATGCCCGGGTACTGATATCCTGCAGGTTGGCGCTCAGGCGAACGGAACCTCCTGTGCCCTGCACAAGTTGCACCCGGCGCAGCTGGCCACTGGGCTCCAGAGCACGCAGCCAGTCATCGGCCGCGCCATCCAGAAGATCCAGCCGCTTGACGATTTCGCGCCAGCCACCCAGTTCAATCACATCTGCCGCCAGGGCCAACCCCTGTCGGTCACTGCGCACCTGCAGGTTGAGAGGCGGCATCTGCAGGTTCTGCCATTCGATCTGTATATCCTGCAGGGTCAACTGCCAGTGTTTGCCGGGCAGCCAGCGCCCGGATATATCCCCGGAAAAGGTCCGCAGTGGAGCCATAATCCGGTCAGTATCGGCCACAGTCCCCTGTTTCGCTCCCAGCGCTTTTTCCAGGTTTTCCACCTGGGCAAGATCCACACGCCCCAACAGACGATACCCATTGTCAGCATCTTTCTGCAGCCACAGGCGCCCGTCCGCCCACTTGCGGCCGCGCCAGTGGAAGCGATCCGGCAATGGTGTGAGTTCATGCAGGAGCGTGACGATATCGTCATCAATCAGCAGCTCGTTCAACTGCAAATAACCGCGCAGAGAGAAATGCTGTTTTTCACGGGGATTACCGCGCCCCTCAAGAACCAACCGTAATGTCTCCGAATCAATCCGCTTGTCCTCGCCCTCGCGGGAGATAAAAGCGCGGGCGATAAGGCGGCGGAAGTCACCCTGATGCTCCAGTTGGATCTGGGGCAGATTGATCTCGGCCAATTGGCTATCCGGGAGTTGTACGGTAATCGCCGCATCGCGTATCTGGATTTTGGGACTGAGTTGAAAAATACGCGCAGGGTCTGTGGCACTCGGGTCTGTTGTGAGATTGCCACCGGGTTTTAGGGAAATCCCCGGAAAGCCGTTGAGGCGCCACTCCCCCTGTTTATCGCGACTGAGACCAGCCGCGAAGGTGTGTATCTGCAGGTCTTTCCACACCAGCTCCCGGTTCCACAAAGTGGCGAGCAAATCCAGTTGGAAGAGACCACGCCCCATACGCAGCTCTCCATTGTTGCCAAGGCGCAATCCATCCAACCGCAAAGCGACTTCCAGGGCCTCCCAGCGCAGAGAGATACGCTCCATATACACCGGTACACCTAGGCGATTGGAAAGCCAGTGACTGATTTGCGGTCGGTAGTTTTCCACCTGAGGGGACAACAGGCGTCCGGTTTGCACAATGATTGCCAGGACGATCACCAGGCTGACGATTAACAGCCAGAACTTTCTCGCTAGCCAACGCAGGGCAGCCATCAACAATGACTCCCCAGCATCGGGCAGCGGTAAGCGCCTGCACCCTTGGTATAGAGCGTCGAAAGAGCGCGCGTGAAAAGACTAGACGAGCACAATATCGTACTGCTCCTGGTTGTAGATAGGTTCAACCTGAAACTGTATCGGGCGGCTGATAAATTCCTCCAGATCGGCGACATTGGCCGATTCCTCATCCAGTAACAAATCAATAACCACTTGGCCCGCCAGCACCATGATCTTTTCGCTATCGTATGCTCTCGCCTCGCGGATAATCTCCCGGAATATCTCGAAGCATACCGTTTCCGCACTTTTTAGCGTGCCGCGGCCCTCACAAACCGGGCAGGGCTCACACAGGATCTGGCCCAGAGACTCCCGTGTCCGCTTGCGGGTCATTTCGACCAGCCCCAGTTCGGAAACACCGGTGATACTGGATTTCGCATGATCCCGCTCCAGCGTCTTCTCAAGCATCCGCAATACCTGGCGCTGGTGCTCGGCATCTTTCATATCGATAAAGTCGATAATAATGATTCCCCCCAGGTTGCGCAGACGCAACTGGCGGGCGATGGCCGTAGCCGCTTCCAGATTGGTCTTGAAGATTGTTTCTTCCAGGTTGCGGTGACCGACAAATGCGCCCGTATTGACGTCGATGGTACTCATCGCCTCTGTCTGCTCGATGATCAGGTAACCACCGGACTTCAGCGTCACTTTGTTTTGCAGGGCCCGGCCTATTTCCTCCTCTACACCGTAGAGGTCGAACAGGGGACGCTCGCCGGGATAGTGTTCCAGGCGGCCCGCGATTTCCGGCGCATACTTGCCGGCAAACTCCGCCGCTCGGCCGTGGGCCTCGCGGGAGTCTATGCGGATCTTTTCTGTGTAGGGCCGCGCGAGGTCGCGCAGCGCGCGCATAGACAGCGGCAGGTCCTCGTAGATTGCCGAGGGTACCGGTCGCGCCTTGATACTCAGCTCCAACTCAGCCCACAGTTTGTAGAGAAAGGGGATATCGCGCAGCAGCTCTTCCCCGCTCACCCCTTCGGCCACAGTGCGTACAATAAATCCGCCATCGGCTGAGAGCCCATCCTGCGCAAGCTGGGATGCTGCCGCCTCCACCAATTGGCGCAACCGTTCGCGCTCACCTTCCTCCTCGATCCGGTTGGAAATCCCAATATGGCGGGTTTGCGGCATATACACGAGGTAGCGTGCGGATACCGACAGATGGGTGGTGAGTCGTGCACCCTTGCTGCTGATCGGGTCCTTGACCACCTGTATGACCAGAGACTGGCCCTCGCGCACCAGCGCGCGAATATCCGCCACCTCCGAGTCCCGTGCCTCCATCCCCTCATCATCCAGCGGCGCAATATCGGAGGCATGGATAAACCCTGCGCGCTCCAGTCCGATGTCTACAAAGGCCGCTTGCATCCCCGGCAGCACCCGGATCACCTTGCCCTTGTAGATATTGCCAACAATACCGCGGCGCGCACTGCGCTCCAGATACACTTCTTGCAAAACACCGTTTTCCACCACCGCGACGCGGGTTTCTGTGGGTGCAACATTGATCAACAACTCCTCGCTCAAAGCCGGGCCTCCTGCCAATAGGGAATCCCGGCGTGCTCCAGCATGGGGATCAGGGCTTCCAGGGGCAGTCCCACCACATTGCTGTAACTGCCACTGATGGATTCCACCAGCGCAGCACCCAATCCCTGGATAGCGTACCCACCGGCCTTGTCGGCGGGCTCGCCGGTGCGCCAGTAGGCTTCGATCTGTACTCTGACCAAATGGCGAAAGCGTACCCGTGTCTCCACCAGGCGGCTGAACTGCCTCGCTTTGCTGCGCAGGCAAATGGCACTCAGAGCGGAGTGCTCAGCTCCCGACAGGGCCAGCATCATGGATTCAAAGTCACTGAAATCCCTGGGCTTCTCCAACACCGTCTCCCCCGCGAGCACCACCGTGTCGACCCCCAGGGCCCAGAGCGCTGGGGGTCCCGCAGCCGCCAGCAGGCCCGCCTCGGCCTTGTCGTGGGCGAGGCGCTGGATATATTCCTGGGGGCTCTCTGTCTGCTGCTGTTGCTCCACTACTGAGGGCGTTAATTGAGAAAATGAAACCCCAATCTGCGTGAGCAATTGTGCCCGGCGCGGTGATCCCGAGGCGAGAAGTAGACGGTTTGCGGTGGTGGTATTCGTCACTCTACTGCATATTCCCTGTGGGCCAGCGGCTGATTATAGCGGAAGTGTCTAAAATTTGATCAAAATTTTACTCTGCTTTACAACAGACCTCATGGTCAGCGAATATCCAGACGTCTGGACATGCCCCGCAACATTGGCGCTACCCAGGGCCAGAGCAATGCTGTGGTGAGCGCTGGCCAGAGAAAGGTCAACCCCGGCACCGTTTTCCCTTCCAGGCCATGCACCCAATTGCCCACAACCTGATTGATTCCAACCAGTACAAAGACCCACAGCAATTGTTGCAGCGGATTAAAGGCCCGGGTGCGCCGGTAGGTTAACAGGCTGAAATAGGCCAGCACTGCCAGGGCCAGGGCGTGGGTACCAAGACTGGCTCCTGTGGCCAGGTCTTCAAGGATACCCACCAACCAGGCGAAGCCCACCCCCAGGGCCTGGGGCAGCTGGCTGATCCAGAAGATGACCAGCAGAGCGGGAAAAGCGGGCCGGAACCAGAGCCACTGCTGCGGCAGGGGCATCACTGCAAGCAACAGCGACAAAAAAATGGTGGCGGCGACAAGCCAACGGTTATTCGCCTGCAAGGCCCTGCCCTCTTTCACTCACGACAGCCAGTACAAAGCGGCTGCGATTCATACGCCCGCGAGGAAGCACTTCCGCCTCGGCAAAAGGCCGACCGGGGTCTCGCGTGACCGAAACCACCTCACCCACCGGGTATCCCGCAGGAAAACGGCCGCCAAGGCCGGAGCTGAGCAGGAGATCCCCCTCGCGGATGTCGCTGGTACTGGCCAGGTGACGCAACTTGAGATGGTAGAGATGCCCCGTTCCCTCCGCCACGGAGCGCATGCTGTTACGCAGCAGCTGCACGGGAATGGCGTGATTCGCATCGGTGATCAGAAGGACCCGGGAGAATGCATCCCCCGCCTCGATCACCTGCCCGAGCAGACCGCTGGCGTCCATGACTGGCGTACCTACATCGAGGCCATCATCACGGCCTTTGTCAATCAGCAGCACATGCTCCAGCGGGTCGGGAGAAATGCCGATCACCTGGGCCACCAAAACCCGGTCATCGACCATTTCCGCTGCATTCATCAATTCCTTAAGCTGGGTATTCTCCGCCTTCACTGCCGCCAGCAATTGGCTGCGCTGCTCCAGTAACAGTACCTGGCGCTTGAGTCGGCTGTTTTCTTCCTGCAGCTCTTCGCGGGAACGAAACTGTTCGCCAGCCCAATCGCCCACGCGCTCCGGCGCGTCGGTGAGCCAGTAGAGTGGAGCAACAAAGCCAGAGAGACGTTCGCGGGTGGACTGGAACCAATTCGTGTAGTGATCCGCCGCAATGAGCACCACCGCCAGCAAGCCCAGTACCAGCAGGCGAAACTCAGGGGAGGGGCCGCGGGTAAACAGCGGTTTCAAAAGCAGCTCCCTTTGTACAGGTCAATGAATATTGGTGCCACCATAGATAGGATGTCGCTGGAACTGTGAAACCGGCCGCCGACAGCGGGGTCGCAGAGCGTTTAAAGTAACATCAAATCCATCAGTTCGACATCAGATACAGGCGGCTCCGATCCAGCATATCCAACGCCTTGCCACCGCCGCGGGCTACACAGGTGAGCGGGTCGTCAGCAACAATCACCGGCAGACCGGACTCTTCCATCAACAGGCGATCCAGATCCCGCAATAGGGCGCCACCCCCGGTCAGTACCATACCCCGCTCAGCGATATCGGAGGCCAGCTCCGGTGGAGACTGCTCCAGGGCACTTTTCACTGCCTGCACGATACCGGTGAGAGGCTCCTGCAGCGCTTCGAGAATCTCATCGGAATTCAGGGTAAAGCTGCGTGGCACCCCTTCCGCCAGGTTGCGACCGCGCACATCGATTTCGCGCACTTCACTGCCCGCATACGCACAGCCAATCTCCTCTTTGATCCGCTCCGCAGTGGCATCACCGATTACACTGCCGTAGTTGCGGCGCACATAATTCACTATGGCCTCATCGAAACGGTCGCCGCCGATACGGACTGAATCGGAATAGACAACGCCATTGAGGGAGATAATCGCGATCTCTGTGGTGCCACCGCCGATATCCACCACCATTGAACCGCTGGCTTCTTCCACATTCAAACCGGCACCGATCGCCGCCGCCATGGGTTCCTCGATCAGGGACACTTCCCGGGCACCGGCACCCAGGGCGGATTCGCGAATCGCACGACGCTCCACTTCAGTAGACTGGCAGGGCACGCACACCAGCACCCGCGGACTCGGGCGCATCCAGCTGTTTTCGTGTACTGTCTTGATAAAGTGCTGCAACATTTTTTCCGTCACCTGGAAATCGGCGATAACGCCATCCTTCAAGGGGCGGATCGCGGAGATATTACCAGGCGTGCGGCCGAGCATCCGCTTGGCTTCGACACCCACAGCCTCAACGATCTTCTGGCCATTGTAGTGGCGGATAGCGACAACGGAGGGCTCGTCGAGGACAACGCCGCGATCGCGAACGTAAATCAGCGTATTGGCCGTCCCCAGGTCGATAGAAAGATCACTGGAAAACATGCCCCGCAAACGTTTAAACATGGAATTCGATTACCTTGTAGTCTTTGTCAGCCCTCGGGCCGGGCTCGGCAAACGCGGCTAATTTTATGGATGGAAATTTTAATTAGTCCACGTGAATAAATCTGAGTTCCGAGCCGCATTTCGGACCGGGGTTTACACAACTGACCGGAGTCCCCCCGCCCGGCAGGATTCGACAAACTCTAACAACCGCACCGACTCAGAGCAAGGCTGAAGCCGGGCCAATTGATGACAACCGGCCATAGGCACCGGAGTCGATGAGAATAACGGCCCATTGTGCTAAATTGACCGGCCCTGCCCGAAGCCCGCCCAGAGCGGTCTTCGATTCGCAACGCAACAGGAGGAATTCCATCGCCATGGCTGTGGATACGCAAACCGTAGAGAAGCTGGCGGAACTGGCCCGCATTGCCATATCCAAGGAAACCCTGGAAGAGGTCAGCGACCGTCTCGGCGAGATCCTGCAACTGGTGGATCAGCTACAGGCAGTCAATACCGACGGGGTCGCGCCCATGGCGCACCCGCTGGACGAAGAACAAACGCTGCGCACCGATGCCGTGACAGAGTCCGATAGACGCAAAGACTTCCTCGCCCTGGCGCCGCAGGCGGAGCAGGGCCTCTATTTAGTGCCCAAAGTGATCGAGTGAATGGGTTTTCATCAACAAACTCTGCACGACACGCCCCAGTCCCCCGGTTCGTCTAAAGTCTTAAAGGAATAATATGCATCAGCTCACTATCGCCGAGATCATCCTCGGACTGCGGAGAAAGGCGTTTTCCAGCACTGAACTCACCCGCCACTTACTCGACCGCATTCAACAACTGGATAGTGGTTTCAACAGTTTTATCACGGTGACCGAAGAGCGGGCTCTGGCCCAGGCCAAAGCCGCCGACCAACGCCTGGCCAGGGGAGAAGCACCGGCACTGTGTGGCGTACCGATCGCCCACAAGGATATTATCTGCACCAGCGGTGTGCGCACCAGTTGCGCTTCGAAAATGCTGGATAACTTTGTACCCCCCTACAACGCCACCATTGTTGAAAATTTGAATGCGGCAGGCGCTGTCACCCTTGGGAAAACCAATATGGATGAGTTCGCCATGGGCTCCTCCAGTGAAAGCAGCTACTACGGCCCGGTAAAAAATCCCTGGGACACTAACTGTGTTCCCGGCGGCTCCTCCGGGGGTTCTGCCGCGGCTGTGGCAGCGCTGCTGGCACCAGCTTCTACCGCAACCGACACCGGCGGCTCTATCCGCCAGCCGGCCGCCCTGACCAATACCACCGGCCTGAAGCCCACCTACGGACGCGTTTCACGCTGGGGCATCGTGGCCTATGCCTCCAGCCTGGACCAGGCCGGGCCCATCGCGCGCACTGCCGAAGATGCCGCCTACCTCCTGTCCGCCATGGTCGGTTACGACCCCAAGGATTCCACCAGCCTGAACCGACCGCAAACCGACTTTGGCAAAGGTCTGAATAACGCCCTTACCGGCCTCAAGATCGGCATCCCCACCGAGTACTTTGGTGAAGGACTAAACCCTGGTATCGCTGATCGCATACAGGAGGCCCTGCGTGAGTACGAGCAGCTCGGGGCACAATTGCAGGACATCAGCCTGCCCCACAGTAAGCTGGCGATTCCCGCCTACTATGTGATCGCACCGGCAGAAGCCTCCGCCAACCTGTCCCGTTTCGACGGGATACGCTACGGATATCGTTGCCAGGCACCTGAAGATCTGCGCGACTTGTACAGACGTTCCCGCGGCGAAGGCTTTGGCGAGGAGGTACAACGACGCATTCTGGTCGGCACCTATGCGCTGTCTGCGGGCTATTACGATGCCTATTACAACAAGGCTCAACAGGTGCGCCGCCTGATCAAACAGGACTTTGCCAGCGCTTTCGAGCAAGTGGATGTGATTATGGGACCCACTACACCCTCTCCGGCTTTTAAACTGGGCACCAAGAGCGCCGATCCGGTGGCCATGTATCTGGAAGATATCTACACCATTGCCACCAACCTGGCGGGTCTGCCGGGTATGTCCATCCCCTGCGGACTGGTTGACAATCTGCCTGTGGGCCTGCAAATCACCGGTAACTACCTGGATGAGGCGCGCATACTCAATATCGCTCACCGCTATCAGCAGGTCACCAACTGGCACACAGCCAGCGCTGTGGCTGTATAAGGAAAGGAGCCTTCACCGTGGAATGGGAAGTTGTGATCGGGCTGGAAGTACACGTCCAGCTCTCCACCAAGTCGAAACTCTTCTCCGGGGCCAGCACCCGCTTCGGTGCAGAGCCCAATACCCAGGCCTGTGCCGTCGACCTGGCCATGCCGGGCACCTTACCGGCACCCAACGAAGAGGCTTTCCGCTGTGCGGTCCTGTTCGCCCTGGCCATGAATGCGCACATCGGCAAGCGCTCCGTTTTTGAGCGCAAAAACTATTTTTATCCGGACCTGCCCAAAGGCTACCAAACCACCCAGTTGGATCAGCCCATCGTCGGTGCCGGCGAAGTGGAAATCTATCTTGCAGACGGCAGCAACAAGACAGTGCGCCTCCACCACGCACATCTGGAAGAGGATGCCGGCAAATCCCTGCACGAAGACTTCCACGGCATGTCTGGTATCGATCTCAATCGCGCCGGCACGCCACTGCTTGAAATCGTGTCGGAACCCGATATGCGCAGTGCAGCCGAAGCGGTCGCCTTCCTGAAAAAAATCCACTCTATTGTGACCTATCTGGACATTTCCGACGGGGATATGTCCCAGGGCTCAATGCGTTGCGACGCCAACGTCTCAGTGCGGCCCAAGGGCGAGGCTAAGCTGGGCACGCGCACAGAATTGAAAAACATCAACTCTTTCCGTTTCGTTGAGCGCGCCATCAAGGCGGAGGCCGGACGCCAGATTGATGTTCTAGAGGACGGCGGCAACATCGTGCAGGAAACCCGCCTCTACGACGTCGATAAAGATGAAACCCGTTCACTGCGCAGCAAGGAAGCGGCCAATGACTACCGCTATTTCCCCTGCCCGGATTTACTTCCGGTGGTACTCAGTAACGACTATATCGAACAATTGCGCCATCAGCTCCCCGAGTTGCCTGACGCCAAGACCGCACGCTTCCGGTCGGAGTACTCACTCTCCGCCTACGATGCCAACCTGCTCACCCAGGAGCGTGCCAATGCCGATTATTTCGAAACCGTCTGCAGGGTTTGCAACGCGCCCAAACTGGCCGCTAACTGGATTACCGGTGAGATCAGCGCGTTGCTGAAACGGCGAGAAATCACCATTTCCCAATCGCCGGTTTCCCCGGAACAATTGGCCAGCCTGATTGTACGGATCAAGGACAACACCCTTTCCAGCAAGATTGCAAAGCGGGTCTTTGACGCTTTGACGAAGAGCGCAGACATGGCCGACGACATTATCCAGAAACATGGCTACATACAGCTATCCGATAGTCGCGTTATCGAGAAAATGGTGGATGAGGTCATCGCAACCAACAGCGCGCAGGTGGAAAACTACCGAAAAGCAGACGAAGCCAAGCGGCCAAGAATGATGGGCTATTTTGTTGGCCGGATCATGAAAGCCTCCAGTGGGCAGGCAAATCCGAAAATACTCAACAAAATCCTCAAAGAAAAGCTCGATGCCCTGCTTTGAGCGTCGATGAAAGAAAACCAATTGATCGGTTAGCCAAGGCCGCCGCAAACTCGTATTGCATGAAATAAGGATGAGATTTTGAACCTTAAAAAAGACAAGCAGAAAGTCCTCGGGGAAGTCTTTGATGAGAAACGCATTGCTGGATTCCTGGCTGGCGAGGCACCTGAAGGCATCAACCGGGATTACCACCTTCTTGAGCGCGCCTACCGCAGTATGCGGGTAGAGAATTTTGCCACCTTTGTGCAGCTTTTCCAGGCCCAGGGGCTGGATCTGGACAGTCCGGGCCCGGATGGCAAAACCCTGCTGGCCCGTATCAATGAACACCGCCTGGGTGATGACTACAGCGAGATCCTGAAAGCCGCCGGAGCCCGCTCCTGACCGCTGGCATGAGGTAACAGTATGACTTCCAACCCTATACACGGTATCGACGCCCTGGTGCGCGGTGCCCGCCTGATCGCCCGCCGTGAGCTGCGCCCCTTTATTCTGGTGCCACTACTGATCAACCTTGTGCTGTTTATTGTGATCAGTGCCATTATGCTCTCGCAACTCGGCGGCCTTACCGACTATCTCGGCAGTCTGCTCTCACACACACCGGTCGACACGGAAAATATGCCCTGGTGGGAAACAATGATGGCCAAGGGGGCCGCCTGGGCTGCCGGCGTGTTTCGCTGGCTCGCCTGGACCATTGCCCTACTGGTACTGTTCTTGTTTCTTCTTGTATATGGCTACCTGTTTGGCGTCATCACCAATATCATCGCCGCTCCTTTTAACGGCCTGCTCGCGGAAAAAGTGGAAGCGCTGCTGACTGGCAAGGCACCACCGTCAGAACCCCTGCTGAGCATGGTTTGGCGCACACTCGGGCGGGAATTGCGCAAACTGGGATATTTTATTGTCTGGGGCCTGGTTATTTTCCTGATCGCCACCGTCACCAGCTGGACCGTCATTTTTCCCGCAGTATTAACCGCGCTTTGGGGCGCCTGGTGCATGGCGATTCAGTATGTGGATTATCCTCTGGACAATCACCAGCGCCCCTTCTATGAACTGAAAAGGATACTGCGCCGCCGCAAACTCACCAGCCTCGCCTTTGGTGGAACCGTCATGCTCGCAAAGATGGTGCCAATTTTAAATATTTTCGTGATGCCTGCGGCAGTGGCGGGGGGTACCGCGCTGTGGATTGAGCGCTTGCGCAAGGAGGGAGACCCAGGGACAGAAACACATTCTGCCATACAACCCAATTAGGTATTGGTCGATCAACAAACTGCTGCCGGTTACTAAATACGGCAGGGGGAAAGCATACCCCCTCCCTGGATCGTATGAGGCATAGATGCCGATCACGAGCCTACAGAGATGTATTCACAGCGCGTCCTGGGAGGCGGATATTCATCCCTTCCGGCCCGGTAGTATATATTACGCACTGCCCAAGCCTGCGGCAGAACTCCCGCTCTGTCATTTTCTATTATTCCCGCTTTAGCCAATACTTCCTTGACCGGTCAAAATGTTGTAGGCTGCCATGCATATTTTACAGCCACATGATTATGCTCAGTTTCCCTAGTCTCCTTTCCAGGCCCACCGCAAATACTCGACATAGGCTTTTCTTTCGCCTTCTTGGCAATGATCGTGAGCCAAATTCGTGAAGAAACTACCTCCCGGATCGTTTTCTTCCCTTTAGCAGCCGATACCATGGCTCTCGCACCTGGGCAATATGTGCTGTCGAGGCCAGGCACTGGGCCAAACCCTTTAGTTCCTCTGCCAGTGCAGCGTCTTTTAATTTTTCCGCCAACAATGCCTTAATCCGGCCAATCAGCAGCGTGTCCCGCAGCCCCTCCGGCGCTTGCACCCCAGCTGAAAATAGCTCGGGAACCCAAGCAGCCAGATCCTGTGAGCACAAGCGATCATTACCCCGCACAGGGTAACTGCTGAAATTGTCGTTAAATGCCAGGCCGGAACCATGTTGCAGGTAGTGGTCATTGAGCTGTTGGTTGGATTGTTTAAATTGCATAAAAAAATCCACCGCGGCACTGCGCGAAGGTTTCAATACCGTCTTGTCACCGGCCATTGCTGGCTTGAGTTTTTTAATCTCAGATTCCGCCACCCCCAGCTCAAGTAGCTTGTGGGTCAACAGGAACTGTTTGCGGCCTATTCCCTCGTTCACCCGGCAGTGGGGAATGGCCAGATCCCCCCCTAAAAAGGTCGAGAAGTCACTGAGAATATCCCCGCCCCTAAGCGCCTCGCTGGAGAACCCCCTGATCGTAAGGGACGCTTTGCCAAAAACCCTCTCCCACAGCTGCAGTTTGGCAAAATAATCATAATAAATTTTTATATTGTCATCTATCCGGGGGAAAGCGCCTTCACTGTGTCCAAGCAGTTTGCTCGAAGAACTCATGTTCAAAGCACATCCGCGCGCGGACTGTTTTTTAAAGGAAACTGCCTGTAAATCCTGCCTGCGCAGATAGATAACGACCCGAATATCATCAAAATAGTTTGAGCAGATTGTATGGACCTGCTCTATATCCCGGCGCAAATGCAGGAAACACAGGTGCTCGGCAGAGACGATTGCTCTCTCACCAGTGCTGCTCGCCAGCAGCATATCAAGGCGCTGATTCAGCTGGAAATACACGCGCTCACCGCGCTTAAAAACTTCAACGGCACCGGAGGAATTGCCTTTTTTACCAAGGCCCAGAAACTCAAACCCCATTGCCTTTAATTGCTGTGCATAGCGCTTCAAAGCCAGTTGCAGCGAGCTGGAGCCTGTCTTGTGAAAACCAATATGCAGATAGAGCGTACGCATCCGAAATCCAGTCATTTCACATGAAAGAGAAAATATCCGAATGCAAGGCAGGCTCTGGTGCGAAGAGAGCCGCTTAAGCCTATAGGATGTCGATAGTGTGATTACCCCAACAGCAGAGGCTGCCAGTAAGATTTTAGGACAGAAATAAAAGGCGTGAAGGAAAAACGGGCTGATACAGTGAAAACTGATACTTTCGCCACAGTTTCAACACCACCCAAGCCTGAGTCTTTGGTTATTCAGGGATGTCGATGGGTCGGATCACCCTGTTTGCAGACAATGGGCGGATTAACGCGGACGGCCCCGACCGCCGCTGCGGTGTCTGCCATGGCTGCTTCTAGAGCCCCTGTCACTTCCGCTATGGCGGACTTCGACCGCGGGGGGCTTTTGTACCAGCGCTTCCGGTGGGACCTCGCATTTTAATTTTTGTCCCAGTAACTGTTCTATCGGCTCAAGGCGCATAGCATCATCTTCACAGGCGAAGCTGATAGAGGTACCCGTTTTACCGGCACGGCCGGTACGGCCAATGCGGTGCACATAATCCTCCGGTTCCTCTGGCAGTGTGAAGTTCACCACGTGGCTGATGCCGTCGATATGGATACCGCGGCCGGCAACATCAGTGGCCACCAGCACCTTGGTCTTGCCGGATTTGAAGTCTTCCAGGGTGCGCACGCGCTTGTTCTGCGCCACTTCTCCGGAAAGCAGGCCCGCAGAAAAACCGTGGGCAAGCAGTCTTTCGTGCAGGCGACGGCACTGGTCTCGGCGGTTGGCGAATACGATCAGGCTATCCACATCGCCGCTCTGCAGTATGTTATACAGTAGGGCGTATTTTTCTTTGCTTGCGGCTAAGTACACATGCTGTTCTACGGAATCGGTGGCCACCCGCTCCGGTTCGATTTCCACCAGGACAGGATCATCGGTCCACTGCTCAACCAGGGCATCGACTTCCGGGGTAAAGGTGGCAGAAAAGAACATCGTCTGGCGGTGGGTTTTGCGCGGCGTCTGGCGCACGATACGGCGCACCTGGGGAATAAAGCCCATATCCAGCATACGGTCGGCTTCATCGATCACCAGGACTTCCACCTGATCCAGAAAACAATCGCGGTTGCCGACAAAATCCAGCAGACGTCCGGGCGTAGCGACCAGGATATCCACCAGACGACCATTCAAGTTGCGCTGCTGTTTATCGTATTCCATCCCGCCCACCAGCGTGTGAATTTCCAAGCCGGTATATTTGCACAGCGCCTTGGCATCATCGGCAATCTGCATCACCAGTTCACGGGTCGGAGCAATGATCAGAGAGCGGGCTTCGCCGGCATAGCGCTCTCCCTCAAAGGGATGACGCAGCAGGTCTTCAATGATGGTAATCAGGAAGGCTGCGGTCTTGCCGGTACCGGTCTGTGCCTTGCCCACCAGATCATGGCCGTTCAGAGTGTGTGGCAGAGAACGCCCCTGAATAGGCGAACAATACCGGAAGCCCAAGTCGGAAATAGCACGCATCAGCTCCAGGGGCAGGTTCAGGTCGTGGAAGCGAACCTTGCCCACCTGTTCCGGAACCTGAAACGCATCCAGCGACCAGGGTGAGGCAACCTGTTCGGCTTTCGGCTTGCGGTTACGCTGGCGCCCCCTGCTGTGAGATGTCTTGCCGCCGCTTTGGCGAAATTGCCCCCCGCTTTGGCCGGATTCATGCCTGGGCACCTGGCCTGTGGCGGTCTTTCCAGGCGATTCCGTACCCTCGTTAGGGCGCCGGGAGCGCTTTTCGCCCCCGGGCGGATTTTCATCCTCTGCAGAGGTGGAACGGCGAAACAACTTGCCTATCAAGGTCAACACTCACTCAAATTTTCAAATAGCTGGCGAGTATACCATCTCTAGCTGGGGTCCCGCCCGCAATAGCGCCGGCACAGCCAGTAATCAATACTGAAAAAGCGACCCGCTCCGCTGCAGAGCAGCACCAGCAACATAATGAAGTAGGTCGCAGCGAACTCAATGCCGTTTTTCAGGATGGTGATATTGCCAGCCCCGGCCAGCCACTCGTAATTACCGTGCTCCTTTAGAAGCGCGACCACCCGCTCCTTGCGCAGGACCGCCTCATCGATCAGATCCTCACGCCACTCCCAGGGCGCTGTCAGTGTCTTGTCCGGCAGGGCCGACCAGCCGTTTTCCCAGTGTGCCGTCACTGCTGCAATCGCCATTACAAACATCAGCGGAATCGCCACCAGACGGGTGCCAAAGCCAACCAGAATGGCAATACCGCCAAAGAACTCCACCAGCGCCGCCAACCAGGCCATCAGCATTGGGGCCGGCAGGCCCAGGCCCCAATCGGGATTGCCAAACCACGCCGCTACATCTTCAATATTGCTCATCTTGTTGAGGCCGGCCATTATAAAAATCGGCGCCAAATAGATACGCAGTGCCAGTGGGCCCAGCCAGTCAATCTTGCGTACAAAATGCAGGAAACAAGCATACCAGCGACCCAGGCTATTCATCGCACCACTCATTTTATTCACTCTCCCATTCGGTCCATTTGTTCACTTTAGTCGAGCGGGCACAGTATCTGTTACACAGGGATTCCACTGCCTACACGCGGGTCAGGCAAAAGCCCCCTTCATTACAACCATGGAGATAGGTGCCTTGATATCAAGATCTGGCCATCGTGCCCGAATACCCCGGACAGGGACCACCCCGCGCTTTTCTCCTCTGACGGAGCCCGGTTGCCCGCCCGCGGACATCGGCAGTGGGCACCCACGCAGACTTTGGGTGGCGCCTTTGGCCGAAAGCCGAGTTTGCAGTATCCAGGTGCCGCAGGCCACGCCCGAACCGTTGCAAGTCGCCCCAACAAATAGTCGCTGGGCCAAATCCGGGTTTCACCGTAAAATACCGGCTCTTCTATGGGTGACGGGCTACCCGTGCGATCAAACCCCTTTTGCAGAGCCAGCCGGTTAACCAATACCACACGCTTAGGTTGATACTGGCTGGTTTCCCACAATCATCGGCTGATACACAGCGCTGAAACCTGGTTTTTTCTTTGTTTAAGCTTTATCGACACGCCATTACCACCGAATTGTCCCGCCTGACCACGCTGGGTGGGCCCCTGGCGGTCAGCAACCTGGCCGTTGTGAGCATGGGCGTTGTGGATACCATCGTAGCCGGTCGCGCCGGCGAAGTGGATCTGGCGGGCCTGGCTCTCGGCTCCAGTATCTGGGCGGTATGCGCTGTAACCCTGATCGGTTTGCTCGCGGCGGTATCTCCACTCGTGGCCCACCTGCGCGGTGCGAGGGATGAGAAAGGTTGTGCCCGACAACTGCAGCAGGGACTTTGGATCGCATTCGCCGGTGGTCTCCTGGTGGTTCTGGCCCTATTGGCCGTACCGGTCTGGAGTCAGTGGATAGATACGGAAGCCCCTGTACGACAGGTTTTGCAAAACTATATCCTGGCCCTGACCGTCGGCACCCTGCCCTTCGCCCTGGGTACGGCACTGCGCGGTTACTGCGAAGGCATGGGACAGGTGCGCCCGGTTATGCGCATCTACCTCGCCGCGGCAGTACTCAACATTCCGCTGGATATACTCTTAGTATTCGGCGCCGGTCCGATACCCGCCATGGGGGGTGCGGGTTGCGGCTGGGCCACTGCCGCGCTCAGCTGCCTGATCGCCCTGGCGCTGTTCTGGCACGCCTGCAGCGACCCCGCATACCGTGCGCTTAAACTCAAGTTGACGCCCTCCAAGCCCCATTGGCCCACCCTCGTGCATCTGCTGGCAGTGGGTTTGCCGGTGTGTGTCGGTGCCGCCAGTGAGGTCACTTTTTTTGCGAGCCTGACCGTCTTGCTGGCGCCATACGGTGCAGCAATCGTCTCCGCCCACCAGATCGGTATGAACGTGGGCTCCATCTTCTATCTGGTGGCCCTGGCACTCGCTCAGGCTCTGAGCATACGCACTGCCCAGCTACTGGGTCAGGGGCGACCCAAGCGGGCCCTGTTTGCGGGCAAGGTGGGCATTGGCACCGGCGTGCTTTACGCGCTTGGTACCGGGGTCCTGTTGATCAGCCTGCGCGGATTTTTCGTACAGGTCTACACCAGCAATACAGAGATTGTCGCCGTGGCCACCAATCTACTGTTGTTGTGTGCGGCATTCCAGCTGGTTGATGTCGCCCAGGCCATGACCTGGGGCGCCCTGCGGGGATACAAAGACACCCGCGTGCCCATGTTTATCCAGCTGTTCTCCTACTGGCTGGTGGGGCTCTCCAGTGCCTATTGGCTGGGGGAGAACTTGTGGGGGGTTTATGGCTACTGGGCCGGGGTCTGTATCGGCCTCGGCACCGCCTCGATCCTGTTGGCAATGCGTTTTTGGCGCACCAGCCGCAGAGCCATCACAATCGCGCGGGAACCCTCTATCGCCAGAGAAACTTCACCATTCCAGGGAACGCCCTGAGCCGGTCCGTGCTCCAAGTTTGCACCTGTGTCGGGCAGAAACAGTACCGTCGGCACGGCCCAGAATAAGAAACTGACCGGAGTAAACCATGATCCCGCGCCGCTCCCCGCGCAGATTCCAGCGCTTGCTGGGTCTTGCCCTGCTGGTAACCGCCACTCAGGCCCAGGGTCTGAATGGGGCCGATCCGGCGCAAAATACCATGGTATCCCCGGCGGAAAACCTGCATCTGGATCAACCGGTTATCTCTCTGTCCGCACCGTCAGTGGCCAACGGCGATACACCGCGCTCGCCTGACGCCAGCCCGAACAGCAGTACACAGGCACCCCTGCCCCAGGCGGAAAACCTGCAGCTGGACCAGCCCATCGCAGAACTGGAGCCCGCGCATACAGCCAAGAGAGAGGCGAGGGCGCAACCTGTGCGGGAAATCGCCAGCAATTTGGAAACCCCCACTGCGGTAACCCTCTCACCAGGGCCCAGGGAGGACGCCAAGCCCCTGCGCCTGCTCGGCGCTGAAGTACCGCCGGCAACCGCTACCCGCCTGGCCTGGTCTCCCAGCCAACACTTTGAAGGAGTGTACAGTCCCACCCCTGTACTCGTGGTGAACGGCGCCAAACCGGGTCCGGTACTGTGCCTTACCGCCGCAGTGCACGGCGACGAGCTCAACAGCATAGAAACCGTGCGGCGGGTACTGTATGACCTGGATGCCGAACACTTGAACGGCACTGTTGTCGGGGTGCCCATCGTGAACCTGCAGGGCTTTCACCGCGGCTCCCGCTACCTCACTGATCGTCGCGACCTGAACAGGTACTTCCCTGGCGATCCCCATGGCTCCTCCGCGGCGCGCATCGCCCATTCGTTTTTCCACGAAGTGATCAGCCATTGCAATGCGGTGGTCGACCTGCACACGGGCTCTTTTTACCGAACCAACCTGCCGCAGCTGCGCGGCGACCTGAGCAATCCGAAAGTCGTGAAACTGACCCAGGGCTTCGGTGCCACCGTGGTACTGCACAGCACCGGCGCCAAAGGCACACTGCGCCGCGCCGCGGTAGAGGCGGGCATTCCTACCGTTACACTGGAGGCGGGCGCACCCATGGTGCTCGACGAGTTGTCTGTCAGTCACAGTGTGAAAGGGATTCGCACCCTCCTGCACCAACTGGGCATGGTGAGCAAATTTCGCCTGTGGGGTGACCCGGAGCCGGTGTATTACAATTCCACCTGGCAGCGCGCCACCACCGGCGGCATCATCTTCAGTGCGGTACAACTCGGCGCGTTTATAGGCCGGGGGGACCTGCTCGGCACGGTCACCAACCCCATCACCAACGTGCGCAGCGAGATTCGCTCAGAACACAACGGGCGTATTCTCGGTATGGCGCAAAACCAGGTAGTACAGCCCGGTTTCGCCGCCTACCATATCGGTATCCAGACCCCGGGGGAACAGATCAGCCAACCCCAGGAAGTGGTCGCAGAAACCCCCGCAGCCGAGCAGGCCCAGGCGCTCAAACCGCCACGCACACCCTCTGCCGATACGGTCCCGGAACCGCTGAACGAGGAAGATTGAGCCCCGGTATCAGGGTGCGCTGACCCTGTCGATAATCACCGGCTCGACCTGCTCAATCGGTTCCGGCTGCAGGGTGATATGTTCGATACCAAAGCGCTTGATCAGAGTTGCCCGCAGGCGCGCCAGCACCGCCGGCCAGGCCGACAGATCGTCCACTACAATATGTGCCGAAAGTGAAACGGTACTGGAGTCCAGCCGCCAGATATGCAGATCGTGCACGGAGCGCACCCCGCTGACCCGCGCCAGGGTCTCACCCACCACCGGCAGGCTCAGCTCCCGCGGTACCCGCTCCATCAACACATCGACCGCATCGCGCAGCAGGCGCACACAGGAAATCAGGATCAGCAGGCAGATCAACAGCGACAGCAGTGGATCGATGGGCAACCAACCGCTCAGATAGATCACCGCCCCGGAGATGAGCGCCGCCACCGAGCCCAGCAAATCCCCCATCACATGCAACAGAGCCCCGCGGATATTGAGTGTGCGCTCACCCCGGTAAAGTGCCCATGCCGCCAGAATATTGACCAGTAGCCCGACAAACGCGATCAGCATTACCATACCGCCCTGCACCGGCTGCGGGTTGCGCAGCCGGTCGATCGCCGCAAAGGAGATAGCTGCAACAATCAGCAGCATAAGCAGGCCGTTGATCACCGCCGCCAGCACTTCCGCCCGACCCCAGCCAAAAGACAGATCGCGATCCGCCGGTTTTTTTGCCAGCGCCGCAGCGACGGCCCCGAGCGCCAGAGCAAAAGCGTCCGTGAGCATATGTCCCGCATCGCTCAGCAGCGCAAGGGAACCGGACAGCCAGCCTCCCACCACTTCCACAAAGGAGAAACCCAGCGTGAGCAGGAAAGCGATCAGCAGCGGGCGCAAGGCGCCGTTGCCGCTGCGGTGATGGACGTGATCGTGCACAGATTCCCCCTCCTTTCAGCGCCGGGATGCTTATGTGCTGGCAGGCAACTGCGGTTGTATTCGCCCCCGTGTCCCCAGTGTTATTCTTTCCCTGCGGCAATAATCCCTGCGGCTTTGCACATCGATAAAACCGGCCGCGGTAAAAATCTTCCGCACCCGCGCCGCCTGCTGCCAGCCGTGCTCCACCAGCAACCAGCCCCCCACCTCCAGGTAATCACCGGCACACGCCGCGATATGCTCGATATCCGCGAGGCCCCGACGTCCCGCCACCAGTGCAGAGCGCGGCTCGAAGCGCACATCACCCTGTTGCAGGTGTGGATCGGCACTGTCGATATAGGGAGGGTTACTGACGATCAGCGCGAAGCGCTGGGGTGGCAACTGTGCGAACCAGTCACTCCGGTGTATCTCCACATTGTGAAAGCCGAGGTTGCGACGGTTTTCCTCGGCCAGCGCCAGGGCCGTGCCAGATCTCTCCGCGGCAATAATCTGCCAGCCCGGTCTCTCTGCAGCCAGCGCCAGTGCTATGGCCCCGCTGCCAGTACCCAGATCCAGTGCGCGCACCTTTTCCTGCGGGCAGAGCGCCAGGGCCGTCTCCACCAGCAGCTCCGTGTCTGGGCGGGGAATCAGAGTGGAGGCATCGACTTTTAATCTGAGCGACCAGAATTCCCGCTTGCCGGTCAGGTGTGCCACCGGCTCCCCACGTCTGCGACGCGCCAGCAGCCCATCGAATGCGCTTTGCTGGGCCGGTGTCAGCTGGTATTCCGGCCAGGTGTAGAGCCAGGCGCGCCCGCGAGCCAGGATATGGCCGAGCAGAATCTCAGTATCCAATCGCGCCGACTCGCTGTGGGTCAATTCCCCCCAGCGAGCAATATTGTCCTTGACACTGGCCATACGCAAACAGCTACCTGTAGCGGCGTAGAAACATCAGCACTACTGGCCCATGGCTGCCAACTGGTCCGCCTGGTGCTCGGTGCGCAGCGGCTCGATCACTGCCTCCAGAGCGCCCTGTATCACCTCATCCAGCTTGTACAGGGTCAGACCGATACGGTGATCGGTCACCCGCCCCTGGGGAAAATTGTAGGTGCGAATGCGCTCGGAACGGTCACCGCTGCCCACCAGGCTTTTGCGCGCATCGGAAATTTCCTGTGCCGCTGCCGCTTCCTGCGCACTGGAGAGTTTGGCCTGCAACAGTGCCATGGCCTTGGCGCGGTTCTTGTGCTGGGAGCGTTCGTCCTGGCACTCCACCACGATGCCCGTGGGGATATGGGTCAGGCGCACGGCGGAGTCGGTTTTGTTCACATGCTGGCCACCGGCGCCGGAGGCGCGATAGGTATCCACGCGCAAATCGGCCCGGTTGACCTCAATGGCATCGCGCTCATCCGGCTCCGGCATGATTGCCACGGTGCAGGCGGAGGTGTGGATACGCCCCTGGGACTCGGTCTCCGGAACCCGCTGTACACGGTGGGCACCGGACTCGAACTTGAGCTTTGCATAGACATTCTCGCCCGCCACGCGGGTAATGATTTCCTTATAACCGCCGTGCTCACCGGGATTTTCACTGATAATCTCCAGGCGCCAGCCCTGTTTTTCCGCGTAGCGGGAATACATGCGAAACAGATCGCCGGAAAAAATCGCCGCCTCATCGCCACCGGTTCCAGCGCGGATCTCCAGGAAGACATTTTTGCGGTCATTGGGATCGCGGGGCAGCAACAGGGTCTGCAGTTCACGCTCCAAAGGCGCCACCTGAACCTGTGCCTCGCGCAATTCCTCCTGCGCCATCTCGCGCATTTCTGAATCCTGCTCGCTGAGCATCTCCCGCGCCGCGGCCATATCCTCCTGCAGTTGCCTGTAGCGGCCGTAGCATTTCACCACTTCCTCCAACTCGGCATACTCTCGCGACAGGTCGCGGAACTGTTCCTGATCGGCGATCACGCCGGCATCACCGAGCAGCGCGGAAATCTCCTCGTGGCGCTCCTGCAGGTGATCCAGCTTGTTCAGTAGCGACTCTTTCATTTGTGCTTTTTCTCTAGTGCTATATCGGCGAGGTCGTCCAATCCCACAACCTCGCGCACAATGCGCAGGCGTTCCAGATCGCCATCGGCAGTAGCTTTCTTTAAGCTGACGGTGGGCGCGTGGATCAGTTTGTTCGTCAGTGTCCGGACCAGTTGTTCCATCAAACGGCGCGGGTCCCCGCCCTTGTCCAGTTGCAACAGCACCCGCTCCAGTTCCGCGCCGCTGATTTCCTGGGCGCGCTGGCGGTAGCTGCGAATGGTATCCACCGCCCCGAGCGCCCGGCTCTCTTTGGTAAATTCTGCCGCGGCTGCGTCCACTATCGCCCCGGCAGCTTCAGCGGCTTTCTCGCGGGAGCGCATGCCCTCATCAATTACACCGCGCAGATCGTCCACCGTATACAGATAGACATCATCGAGCTCCCCCACCTGGGGTTCTATATCCCGCGGTACGGCGATGTCGACCATAAACATCGGACTGTGGCGGCGCTTGCGCAGCGCTGATTCCACCGCGCCTTTGCCCAGAATGGGCAACTGGCTGGCGGTGGAGCTGATGACAATATCCGCGCGGACCAGATGCTCGGGAATATCGGCAAGCAGAATAGCCTCCGCACCGAAATTCTCCGCCAGCACCTGTGCGCGACTCAAGGTGCGATTGGCCACAATCAACTGCCTGATTCCCTGATCCAGCAGGTGTCGCGCCAACAGTTCAACCGTCTCACCGGCGCCGATCAACAGCACCGTCTGTCTTTTCAGGTCGGTAAAAATACGCGAGGCCAGGGACACCGCGGCATAGGCCACGGACACCGGGTTTTCACCGATGGCTGTCTCAGTGCGCACTTTTTTCGCCACAGTAAACACCCGCTGGAACACCCGGTGCAGCGCACTGCCGACGCTGCCGGATTCCCGCGCCACCGCATAGGCCGACTTGATCTGCCCGAGAATCTGCGGCTCGCCCAGGACCAGGGAGTCAAGGCCGCAGGCGACGCGCATCATATGTCGTACCGCCGCCTCCCCGCTATAGCGGTAACTGCAGCCTTGCAATTGCTCCAGCGGTATACAATGGTATTCTGCGAGCCACCGGAGCAGAGACTCCGCGTCGATGGTCCCATAAAGCTCGGTGCGGTTGCAGGTGGAGAGGATGGCAAGCTCCCGACAGTCAGGCATTTTTCGCGCATCCCCCAGGGCACCGGGCATCACCTCGGGCGCGAAAGCCACCCGCTCGCGTACCTCTATGGGTGCGCTGTCGTGGTTGATACCCAGGATAACAAATGGCATAGCGTTTCGTCGGTGTTCAATCTCGAAGTGCGAAGTTCACATTGGGGGCGCATTTTCAGGGGCCGCCGCCTCGCTTGCAAGGCCGGCGGGCGGTTAAATTGCGCGCTGATTTGCCCGGGATACCCGGAGCCCGCCGTGCGGAGACCGATTCACGACTAGAATTATATGGCCTTAATCGGTTAAAACACGTCACTCGACCCCCGCTCCCGCGCCCAGCAACGTATGGACACGATCTATGCTCCCACCCCGCCTGTTATCCGCAAAGCCCCAGGCCACCAGTTTCACCCTGCTCTTAAGTCTCTGCTTTCTACTCATGCTGGGGGCCTGTAATCGGGTACCATTGAGGGAGGATACAGGCGAGCCCCCCGGCCAGGCCGTACAGAGGCAAAAGACAAAAACAGTGGGCTCATCCCGGCAGGCCGTTACGCGGGCCTTTCCCATCGATACCTTCTACACCCTGCTGGTGGCGGAAGTTGCCGGTATTCGCAAGCACTACGATGTCGCTCTGGCCAATTACTACCACCAGGCGGAGGTCACCAAGGATGCCGGCGTGGCCGCTCGCGCCACGCGCATTGCCCGCTTCCTCAATGCCCGCCAGGCAGCCCTGCGCTCAGCCCAGTTATGGGTCGAACTGGAGCCGGAAAACACCGAGGCCCAACTGGCGGTAACTGCGGAACTGACCCTGGCCGGGGTTTTGCCGACCGCCCTGGCGCATGCAGAAAAAGCCCTGGCATTGGGTGGCAAGCCGCCTCTGCAGTCCCTCGCCTCCACCGCCATCGCCCAGCAAAAGCTCGATGCACAAACCCTGGCAAAGCTTGCCCTTCTGGCACAGGAATACCCCCTTAACGATGAAGTGATTCTGGCCTATGCCATGGCATTGCGCGCCGGCAAGCAGTACGGTCGCGCACTCACCCTAGTACACCAGGTCCAGGAGCAGCATCCGGATCAGCTCGATGCACCACTGCTGGAGAGCCACCTGCTGGTCGATCTCGGCAAGCGTCGCGACGCCATCGAACTATTGGAAAATCTGGTCAACATCCACCCCGGCGAGGGCCGCTTGCGCCTGCAGTATGCGCGCTTGCTGATTCGCGAGGATCTGGCTCTGGCACGCCAGCAGTTTGCCGAACTGGTCAAACAGCGCCCCGAAGATGGCAACCTGATCCTGTCCCTTGCCCTGATTGAATATGAAACCAACCAGATAGACGCGGCCAAGCCACTGTTTACAAAGTTGCTGGAATTGAGACAACACGAATCCTCAGCGCATTTTTATCTGGGCGGCGTAGCTGAGAAGCAGCAGGAGATCACCACCGCTGTCGAACATTTTCGCCAGGTCCAACCCGGCAACGATTACCTGGAAGCCATCACCCGCGGCACCCGTTTGCTCGCCGCCACTGGCCAACACATGAACAACCGGCAGTGGTTTGCCGAACTTCGCCAAGAACACCCTGTGCAGGAAGAACACTTCTACCTTATGGAGGTTGAACTGCTGCGTAAAAACGGCGAGCCGCAACTGGCACTGGAGAGAGTCGAACAGGGGCTCGCAGCCAACAGTGCCAGTAGCCGCCTGATGTATACCCGCGCCTTACTCAACGATCAACTCGGCAATGCCACCGCCTTTGAACGCGATCTGCGCAGCTTACTCAAGCGCGACCCACAAAACGCCACCGTGCTGAACGCACTGGGCTACAAGTTGATCGGCGATCCGTCGCGCCGCGGGGAAGCACTCCAACTGATCCGCCAGGCCCTGGCGCTGAAACCGGAAGATCCCGCCATCCTCGACAGCATGGGCTGGGTACAGTACCGTCTGGGTAATTACACCGCGGCGGAAAAATATTTGCGCAAGGCACTGGGGAGACTGCCCGATCACGAAATCGCAGCCCACCTGGGCGAGGTTCTCTGGGTACAGGGGGATCGTACGGGTGCACTCAGGGTCTGGAAAGACGGGCTTGCAACCCATCCGCACAGCGACATTATTCCGGCCGCAATGAAGCGCCTGCAAATCCAAGAGTCACCACAACAGCATGTATCCGATCACTGAAGTATCCTCCGCGCGCACCTATTATTTTCTACTGGTCGCAGCCCTCACCCTCCTGTTCTCCGCCTGTGCCAGTCAGAAAACCAGGGAACAGCACACACCGGAGGTGCCTCGGGATACAGCCGCACCAGAAACGGTGGCGCAGTTGAAACAGTGGACCATGAAAGGAAAGCTGGGTGTGCGCTCTCCAAAGGATAACGGCAGCGCCAACCTGGTCTGGACACAAAACGGTGTACAGAATTACCGGATTCACCTCAGTGGTCCTCTCGGCGCCGGCACCACGGTCATTACCGGCTCCGCCGGCGGCGTCAGCCTGATGCGCGGCAACGAACCGCCGGTTGTGGCACGCAACGCGTCGCAACTCACCGCGCAAACCCTGGGCTGGCCTCTGCCCGCTGCTGAGATGTTTTACTGGGTGCGCGGACTGCCGGCCCCCGGGGCCAAAGGCGCTGAGAGGCACAATGCCCAGGGACAACTGCAGAGCCTGCAACAATCCGGCTGGTTGCTCCGTTTCAGCGACTACCGCCAAAATGGCCCCTACCGTCTGCCCACCCGCATCAAGGCTCAGACCAACGCCAGCACCGGCCCTGTGCAGGTCACCCTGGTGATCAAGGCGTGGGAGTTTTGAATGCTGAAACACCCTTGAGAAGGTATGATTGGCCGACCAGATTCAACCGGCCCGACCCTCTCCCATGCTGCAGTTACCCGCGCCCGCAAAACTCAACCTGTTCCTGCGCATAGGCGGTCGCCGCGCGGACGGCTACCACGAGCTGCAGACGCTGTTTCAATTGCTCGATTATGGGGACACGCTGACATTCTCAGTGTGTGAAACAGGTAAAATCCACGTGGATGCCGGTGCGCTCAAAATCCCGCTGGAGGACAACCTCGTATACCGCGCAGCCCGGCTGCTGCGAGAAAAATCCCTGCACAACCATCACCAGGTGCCGGGCGCACATATTCGACTGATCAAAAACCTGCCCCACGGCGGCGGTATCGGTGGCGGCAGCAGCGATGCCGCCACCACACTGTTGGCCCTCAACTACCTGTGGCAGTGCGGCCTGTCTATCGACGCGCTGGCCGAACTGGGCCGCCAGTTGGGTGCAGATATTCCGGTATTTGTGCGCGGGCACACCGCCTGGGCCGAGGGCGTTGGAGAAAAATTAACCCCGATCACCACGGTAAAACGCCACTACCTGGTGGTGTCTCCCGGTTGCGAAGTACGCACCGCAAACATTTTTTGCGACCCGCGTTTGACAAGAGATTCCCCCCCAATTACATTAGCGGCCCTTCGCGAGAAGCTGCGTTCGGAGAAAGCGCTGAGCGGAGAAAAGCGGCAAGTTTTTCCCGGTAACGACTGCCAGACACTGGTAGAGCATCTCTACCCTGAAGTCCGCGATGCCAGAGTGTGGCTGGAGCAATTCGCACCGGCACAACTCACCGGTACCGGCGGCTGTGTATTCGCAGCTTTCCATACCGCATGCGCTGCCAATACGGTGTTTGCACGGCTTCCGGACAAATGGCGGGGATTTATAGCATCTGGCGTACCAATTTCTCCCGCTCACCAGGTGCTCGCGAAATTAACCTCAAGCGAATGAGGACAGATACTGGGGCGTAGCCAAGCGGTAAGGCAGCGGGTTTTGATCCCGTCATGCGTAGGTTCGAATCCTACCGCCCCAGCCACTTTCTGTTTATTGGCAGTGGCGCTATTGAAAACCGGTTCCCCATGTTTCAGTCGACATCGATCCAACCGGCCCAGGTTACCCGTGCAGGGCTGAACACAGCCCGCCCCCCATTCCACAATGGCGAAGGCGAACTTGCGCGCAAACCCCTATCGACGACCGGGGCACTCCGTGAAAGTCGGCGCAACTATCCGGATAACGGGGAGCGGCCAACAGAATACTCCTATCCCGCCCCGTCTCTCCCGCAATAGGCAAGAACGGGAAATGCCCTACGCCAACTGCTGGCAAAATTGTGCACACACCTACACTTCAAGACAAACTAAAGGAACTCGCAGTGGCTGACTTAATGGTCTTTACCGGCAATGCAAATCCGGAGCTGGCACAAAAAGTGGTTGACCATATGGCGATCCCCCTCGGAGAGGCATTGGTCAAACGCTTCTCCGATGGCGAAATTGCCGTTGAAATTACCGATAACGTGCGCGGCCGCGACGTTTTTGTGGTGCAATCCACCTGCCAGCCCACCAACCGCAACCTGATGGAGCTGATTCTGCTGGTAGACGCCCTGCGCCGCGCGTCTGCCGGCCGCGTCACCGCCGTGGTGCCCTACTTCGGCTACGCCCGCCAGGATCGCCGCGTCAGGTCCCAGCGCGTACCCATCTCCGCCAAAGTGGTCGCCGACATGATGGTCAGCGTGGGTATTGACCGCGTATTGACCGTAGACCTGCACGCCGAGCAGATCCAGGGCTTCTTCGACGTACCCGTGGACAATGTCTACGGCTCCTCTGTGCTGCTGGACGATATCGAGCGCCGGAAATACGAGAATCTGGTGGTCGTTTCCCCGGACATCGGCGGCGTAGTGCGCGCCCGCGCCGTGGCCAAGAGCCTCGACTGTGACCTGGCCATCATCGACAAGCGCCGCCCCGACGCCAATGTGGCGGAAGTGATGAATATCATCGGCGAAGTCAGCGGTCGCACCTGCCTGCTGGTGGACGATATGGTGGACACCGCCGGCACCCTGTGCAATGCCGCCAGCGCCCTCAAGGAGCACGGTGCCCAGAAAGTCGTCGCCTACTGTACCCACCCGGTGCTATCGGGCAATGCCATCGACAATCTGAACAATTCGGTACTCGACGAGCTTGTCGTCACCGATTCCATTCCCCTGGGCGACAAGATGGAAAGAGCGCCAAAGATTCGTCAGCTGACCCTGTCCGCGATGCTGGCCGAGTCCATGCGCCGCATCAGCAACGAGGAATCCCTCTCCGCAATGTTTCGCTAACAGCCCGGCCCCGGCGGCTACCCGATTATCTTTTACCCGCCGGAGCACTTTGCCTTCGGCGTCGATTCCCGTAAAATACGCGCCCGCCCGGCCTGCCGGGCGATTCCTGTTGGGTCCAAAAACCCAATTTCAACAACGCCAGCGCGGTCCGGTCGCAGGTCGCCCTGGACAGACAATCCGAGGTTTAACCCATGTCTGATATCAAATTGAACGCCATTGCCCGCAGCGATGAGGGGAAAGGTGCGAGCCGCCGCCTGCGTCGCCTGGAAGGCCGTGTACCCGGCATCATATACGGCGGCAAAGCCAAGCCACAATCCGTATCCTTAATGCAAAAAGACCTGTTCAAGGCCCTGGAAAATGAAGCCTTCTTCTCTTCCATGCTAACCCTGGACATCGACGGTAAAGCCGAGAAAGTGATCCTGCGCGATCTGCAGCGCCACCCCGCCAGGCCGTTGCTGCTCCACGTGGACTTTCAACGGGTTTCCGCCAACACCAAGGTACATGTGAAAGTGCCCCTGCACTTCCTCAACGAAGACGCCTGCAAGGGGGTAAAGGCCGGCGGCATCGTCTCCCACACACTGACCGAGCTGGAAGTACGCGCCCCCGCCGCCAAGTTACCCGAGTTTATCGAAGTGGACCTGGCGGGCCTGGAAATGGGCGACATACTGCACATTTCCGACCTGAAACTGCCGGCAGCGGTTGAGTCTGTGGACCTGAGCCACGGCGAAGACCACAATCTGGTTGTCGCCTCTATCCACAAACCACGCGGCGCTGTTGATGCTGAGACCGAAGCCGAAACCGAATCCGGTGAAAGCGAAGAGTAAGCGTTTTGGCAGCGGCACCGGACACCCCGATCCAGTTAATTGTCGGCCTGGGAAACCCCGGCCCGGAATACGACCGGACACGGCATAACGCCGGTGCCGATTTTGTTGCCGAGCTGGCACGCCACCACGGCGTCCAGCTCAATCAGGACAGCAAAGTCCACGGCCTGACAGGCCGCCTGCGCATCGGCAGCCGGGATATTCGCCTGTTGATCCCCACCACTTATATGAATCGCAGTGGCCGGGCAGTAGCCCCGCTGGTGCATTTTTTCAAAATTCCCCTGGAGGCCATTCTGGTCGCGCACGATGAACTGGATCTGCCCCCCGGTACCGCGCGCCTGAAATCCGGCGGCGGCCACGGTGGTCACAACGGCCTGAGGGACATCATTGCCGCGCTGGGCAACAATCGGAATTTCATGCGCCTGCGGCTCGGCATCGGTCATCCCGGCCGCGGCGGTGACGTGGTCCGGTTCGTACTGCAGCGGGCCCCCAGAGCGGAGCAGGAAACACTGGCCGAAACCATTGAGCGCGCGATCAGTGTACTGCCCTCTGCCGCCAGCGGCGACTGGGGCGGGGCTATGAAGACACTGCATACGGCGACCCCGGCAGGCCAATAGACCCTGTTGGCCGGCTTGCTTTTTGTCCCGGAAACTTGCTAGTGTGCTGCGCCAAATCGCCGGTATTGCGCCGGCTGGCCCGGTTTTTTTGGTGGCCATACACCCCACCCAGGCTCCCGCCAGCGCCGTCACGACCGGACTCTCCACCACAGATCAGCAGCGCGTGCAGACGCGCCTCAGGCAAACGGAAAAATAGCACTATGGGTTTTACTTGCGGTATCGTCGGCCTGCCCAATGTGGGCAAATCCACCCTGTTCAACGCACTGACCAAGGCGGGTATCGACGCTGAGAACTTCCCCTTCTGCACCATCGAGCCCAATGCCGGCGTTGTGCCGGTACCGGACAGCCGCCTCGACAAGCTGGCGCAGATCGTCAAACCGCAAAAAGTGATTCCAACCACCATGGAATTCACCGATATCGCCGGTTTGGTCGCGGGTGCCTCCAAAGGCGAGGGCCTGGGTAACAAATTCCTCGCCAACATCCGCGAAACCGACGCCATCGCCCACGTTGTGCGCTGCTTCGAGGACGACAACGTGATCCACGTAGCCAACCAGGTGCACCCTCTGTCCGATATCGAGGTGATCAATACCGAGCTGGCCCTGGCCGACCTGGATACTGTGGAAAAGGCCCTGCAACGCTACACCCGCGCCGCCAAGGGGCAGGACAAACACGCGATCAAAATGAAGGCGCTGCTGGAAAGGATCCAGCCACACCTGAACGAAGCCAAGCCACTGCGCTCTTTTGGCCTGTCCGAAGAAGCGCTGTCCGATCTGCGCGAACTGAGCCTGCTCACCGTGAAGCCCACCATGTATATCGCCAACGTACACGAAGAGGGCCTTGAGCAGAATCCGCACCTGGATGCGGTCGCCGCTATTGCCGCCGAAGAGAACGCCGTACTGGTACCCATTTGCAACAAGCTGGAAGCGGAGGTCGCCGAACTGGACGACGACGAAAAGCAGGAGTTTCTACACGAACTGGGCATGGAGGAACCCGGCCTCAACCGAGTGATTCGCGCTGGCTATCAGTTGCTGGGCCTGCACACCTACTTCACCGCGGGCGTCAAAGAGGTGCGCGCCTGGACCATTCCCCTCGGCGCCACAGCACCCAATGCTGCCGGCAAAATCCACACAGATTTCGAGAAGGGCTTTATCCGCGCGGAAGTGGTTGGCTACAGTGACTTTGTTGCCTGTGACGGCGAGGCCGGCGCCAGGGAAGCCGGAAAGTGGCGCCTGGAGGGCAAGGATTACATCGTTGCAGATGGAGATGTCATCCACTTCCGCTTCAACGTCTGATCTTTTTCTTTCCTCGCCGCCCTGTCACCGGGGCGGCTTTCCACCGACCGGGAACTCATGGCGCAATCAAACTGGAAAATCGGCCTTCCCCTGGCCCTGGTAACCGTTTTCATGTGGGCCGCCCTGCCCATCGCCCTCAAAGGTCTGCTGGAGCATGTCAGCCCGGAAACGGCCACTTGGTACCGCTTTGCCGGCGCCGCTCTGCTGGCGGGCGCCTACTACGGCCAGTCGCGACAGCTGAAGCTCGGGGCGCTATTTGGCCGCGCCCTGCTGCCTTTTACCCTGCTGGCTGTTTTGGGACTGTTGGTTAATTACCTCACCTATGCCAGTGGCCTCGATTACATCACCCCTGGCGCTGCACAAATTGTGATTCAACTGGCGCCATTGCTGTTGTTGATTTCCAGCGTACTCTGCCTTGGGGAGCGCTTCTCGCCGCGCCAGTGGTGCGGCGTGGCCATGGTGGTGACCGGCCTGCTGCTCTTTTTCAACCAGCGCCTGGGCAATTTGACCGACGGCGGCGAAAACTATCTTCTGGGTCTGGGATATATCCTGGTGGCGGCTGTGGCCTGGGCCGTATACGGCTTCTTCCAGAAAAAAATTCTCTGCCGGGCCACACCACAGGATCTTCTGGTATTGATTTACATCGCCGGTACCCTCTGCTTCCTGCCCATGGCTGATCCACTGGCGGTCACACATCTCAGCGGGCTCGAGTGGGCACTGCTGGCTTTCCTCACCGCCAATACCCTGATCGCCTACGGCGCTTTCAGCAAGGCCCTGGTCCATTGGGAGGCATCCAGCGTCAGCGCCACCCTGTCGCTGGTGCCGGTCATTACCCTACTGTTGAGTACATTGATCAGCGCCACCTGGCCGGACTATATCGCCGTGGAGCCGCTCAACTGGATCAGCTGGTCCGGCGCCGGCGCCGTAGTGGCGGGCTCCGCCCTCGCCGCTATCACCGGCCCCAGGCGTCGTTCGGGCCCTGCGCCGGACACAAAAGAAAACCTCCTAACTAACTGAAAAGAATACAAAAAAGAGTTGACACGCCCGACCTGGAGCATGATAATGCGCGCCCTCGGTCAGGCCCGGGCAAGAACAGGGAAAATGGCAAGGTAGCTCAGCCGGTTAGAGCGCAGCACTCATAATGCTGAGGTCGGGAGTTCAAGTCTCCCCCTTGCTACCATTTCAAGCCAAAGGCCCACCTTTACAACTCTGAAACTGGGGCGTAGCCAAGCGGTAAGGCAGCGGGTTTTGATCCCGTCATGCGTAGGTTCGAATCCTACCGCCCCAGCCATCTCTTCCGACCAATTCAGCCCCCGCTCAAACCAAGTACAAAAAAGCCCTTACCAGCAACGCAGGAACCTACGGCTCGACTGCACCGCGACCAAGACTGGCAGGCATACCACAACTCCGTAGGAAAGCACCAGCCAGGAAAATCAGTAGCGGATGGAAAACCGCGCCCCCCCTTCTTTCACCTTATGATTTGAGCGCGAATCATTGAGGGGAGAATCATCGCACACAGTACAGCGGGTGCTGGAGGCATAACCCAGAACCCGCATTGTAGATACGCAACACCCGCCAACCATCGCTACCGGGCAATAGGGATCAGCCGGCCCGTTTTTTGCGAATCAGGCTTTGAACCTGCATGGAAGACATCACGGAAGCATAGATAGCCGGCAGCGCGCCACGTTTGCGCAACCCCAAGAAATCCTCATCGGACAACTTATTCAGCTTCTCTTCATCCACCACAAAGAAACCGGTCAGATCGTAGGGCTTGTCGTTCTCGGTAACACGCAGGGTCAATTTCTTCTGGGTGAGCAAATCCTTGGATACCAGAAATTCGACAAACTGCTCGGTAACACTCACGCGCTGGGCGGCCTCTACAACGGCCTGAGCACAGTTTTTCAGGTAGTCGGTTTGCTCGCCATCCTCTTCAAACAGTGGCTCACCCTCGGATTCACTCAGCATCTTGGAATCTTCATCGATGCAGAGCACCGCCTGATCGGCATCTTCGGGGTTCTTCACCAGCACAAAGGGATAGGTGCGTACCTGCAGTGGTACATAGCTGCCATCCCAGCCTTCGCTACCGGAGAAGAGGTTTTCACCGGGGCGCAGGCCTGTCAGGGCAACCACTTTGAATTGATCGGTGTCCTGGTCTTTTACGAACAGGATCGGGTAGCTCTGGCTCGCCTGTACCATCTCTTGCACCACCAGCGGCAGGATATGGTTGCCGCTGACATGGTCAAACGTGATGTCCTGGGTGAATTTCAGGTTGGCATGTGCCTTTTTATCCAAAGCTTTGATCTGTGCCATAAGTACAACTCCTAGCTACATAAAGTGTTATTCAATTATTAGGGGTGCCTACCGTACCACTTTATTCGCCAATTAACGATAAGGGACACTATTCCCCCTCCCCAGCAAGCAACTCCCTGCAGAGAACCGGCAAAGGCAGCGCAAGACAGCCGGTCCGGCAAATCCGGCCTTGGCTAGGCAGACCGAAGCGCACAAACAGTTTCAGTCGTGTATCTGTAACGAATACATAGAGGGAGCCAACACCACCAGAGAGTACTGATGGCAACAGAGGCAGACAGGGTAGCGATGATTGATTGAAGCAATCATGATTAAAAATCAGATAAATAAATACTACAGCATAAAGACCCTAAATCCAGCCAAAACCCACTGCCGGTCAGACTTCAAATACTCAGATACACACTTGGTGTTGGAGTTTTCCTGTGGGAGAATGGCTAGACCACCGCTCACCGGTAGACGCTCCGCCGCGCAGGAGGGCCGGAAACCTTTCAGTTTGAATATATAGCGATTGACAGGCGTTTTTGGGCAGGTGGCACAATAGTGCAAACTAAAGAAGCGTCATCACTATTTTAACTATTGCTTCAAATTGACACGCCTTTGCTGGTAAAGAACTGTTCAGAAAAGTAGGAAAGAGAGGGACCGCTGTAAACAATACCCTACAGAAAAAGGTGAGCTATGCGCCGGGAAATAGAATGGATACTTTTCGACCTTGGCGGCGTCCTGATAGAGCTTTCCGGCTCGCCGTTCCCTGCGCATAAAATGCCGTTTTCTGATTGGCTTTCATCAGAAACTGCAAGAAAATTTGAGAAAGGCCTTATTTCTCCAGATGCGTTTGTCAATACGATGAAACAGGATCTGAAACTTGATCACACGGTTAATGAGATCCTCTCCCACTTCGAGCAATGGCCAAAAGGATTCTATCCCGGCGCAACGGAGCTATTGATGAACGTCAGCAGAGAATTTGGCGTATCCGCACTTTCCAATACGAACGCCATCCACTGGCCAAGAATCACACTGGAATTTCGTGCCCATGACTATTTTGAACTTATCTTTGCTTCACATAAAATTGGGATGGCAAAACCGGAGATAGCGTTTTTTCTATTCGCTATCGAAACATTAAAAATCCACCCAAAAAAAATTGTATTTTTTGATGATAATCCCGGCAATATCGCTGCCGCCAGGAAAGCAGGCATGCAGGCTTATCTTGTTCAGGGAGTAAATTCAACTTTGAACATGCTTGAGAGTATTTGCAGTTCACCTAAGAACTGACCCCACCTCTTAACAATTCCGTTTACAGCTGATAAGCGCAATAGATCAAACAGAAACAATACTCAGCATCCATGATTTAAACAGGATATGATTTTGGAGTATTTATGCACAAAGAACAAGTACGCCGATTCTATGAAGAGATCTGGAACATGAACAATAAGGCAATCATTTCTTCGGTGCTCCTTGAATCCTTCACCTTCCGTGGATCTTTGGGCCAAGAGACGCAGGGTTACCGTGGCTTTTTGGAGTACGTGGATAGCGTCCACAATGCGCTTGGTGACTATCGCTGCACGATCAATGAGATCGTTTCCGAGGGAAAGCAAGTATTTGCCAAAGTGACTTTTTGCGGAATTCACCGAGGTGAGTTGATGGGATTCTTTCCGACTCAACATATCGTAAGCTGGGTTGGGTGTGCATTGTTTACATTTCAGGGTAATCGGATATCGGACGCATGGATTCTTGGTGATTTACAGGGTTTAGAAACACAATTGAGACGAAATGCCCAAAAATTAGTCGCCAAACAAGGTAGTGGGCTATAAACAAACTGATCTGATGATCAATTTCCAACCACAAGCTTCCTAGAAAGATACAATAAGAAAGATGAACATGAAGAAACGATTCACCAAAGAACATTTCGTCTCGATTTTGAAAAATGTAGAGTCCAGCTTCTGAAGCTGACCTGACTGAGAACTTTCTAAAAAGCCGGTAACTGTCAGATCAAGTCTAAACTACTATAGCCTAGGGGCTGTTCCCGTTTGGATGTAGCCTGTTGATTTGTAAGAGCAAGCTCGCATTGTTGAGGTTCTAACACAACGACAAAACGAGCTTGCAATGCCCCGATTAATGCTCAGCGATGAGCACTGGTCGAAGCTGTGGGGAATTCTGCGGCAACTGGCCATCTATAACAAGCGTGATCTCCGTATGATCGTTGAGGGCATGCTCTATCGAATGCGTACAGGTTGCCCATGGAGAGATCTACCGAAGGATTTCGGATGTTGGAGTAAGGTGTACAAGCGCTTCAATGCCTGGTCAGCATCAGGCAAGTGGCAGAAAGTATTTCAAGCGCTGGTAGTAGATCCGGACATGGAATGGGCTTTCATTGATGGAAGTTACGCTAAAGCACACCAACACAGCAGCGGTGCTGCCAGTGATCAGGATGAGGCGATAGGGAAAAGTCGGGCGGGAAACACAAGCAAAATCCATTTAGCGGTTGACGCTTACGGGCTTCCGGTTGCATTTGAGGTCACGGGTGGTCAGGTAAATGATTGCACGCAAGCTCCAAGCTTGATCGCCAAGATTGAGGGTGCGGAAACAATTGTCGCGGACAAAGGTTATGATAGCGAGGATCTACGGAAGCAGATTGCAGAACAGGGTGCCAAGGCAGTGATCCCTAGAAGGCGCAATTCTGTGAAAGGCAACGCGGATTTGGATAGAGCTATAACCAATTTTGGTGTTTGAAGGTTTGAAAGAAAGCAGCGTATCTGGTTGATTTGTTGTCGCCAAACAGTCAACCAACCAGGAATACGCTGCTATGGATAAGAATACCGTTGTTGAGTTTGCAGGTCGACATGAGACAGT